>DASPTT010000106.1:0-50881 GCA_035623275.1 Acidimicrobiales bacterium | reverse complement strand
TCGTGTCGTCGGGGCCGCCCATCGAGACCATCCCCTCGCTCACCGGGTCGACCTGCGCAGGCGTCACCACCACCTTGCAGGCGCTCGGGCTCCAGGCCAACTGCACGAACCAGTACAGCGACACGGTCCCCAACGGCCAGGTGGTCTCGTGGAACCCCACGGGCACCGCGCCCCAGGGCACCACGGTGACGGTGGTGATCTCCCAGGGCCCGGCCCCCGTGACGGTGCCGGACGTGCGGGGGATGCTCGTCCCCGACGCCATCAGCACCCTGCAGAACGCCGGCCTCGTCGTGGGCACCATCAGCGGCCCCTACGGGGGGCGGGTGACCTCGACCTCGCCGGCCAACGGCGCCTCCGTGGCCAAGGGCTCCACCGTCGACATCACGTCCACGTAGGTGGGGGAGCCGGCGCCGCGGGCGGGCTGTGAGCTGTGCGAGGCCGCCCGCATCACCACGTGGCACCGCGAGGACGACGTCTGCTGGGTTGCGGACTGCGAGGTGTGCGGGGTGCCGATGGTGGTGTGGCGACACCACGGCGCGTCGCCCCCCGAAGAGGCCGTCGAGCACATGCTCGGTGCCCTGGCCGAAGTGGCCGACGCCGAGCTCGGTGCGGGGGGTTGGTCCTTCGACCGGGTCATGCGCCAGATCCCCGACCACTTCCACGCGCACGCGCGCGACCCCGACTGGTGGTTCCGTCGCTTCGGGGGCGGGTGGACCCGCCGCGGGTGATCAAGTACCTCGGCTCGAAGCGCCGGTTGGTCCCGGTGCTCAAGGACCTCTGCACGCGGGCCCACGCGGCCAGCGCCCTCGACCTGTTCACCGGGACGACGCGCGTCGCCCAGGCGTTCAAGGAGTGCGGGGCGAGGGTCACCGCGCTGGACGCCACTCGCTACGCGTCGGTTCTCGCCGCCTGCTACGTCGCCACCGACGCCCGGCGCGTCGACGCCGCCGCGCTCGACGCCGCGCTGGACCGCCTCAACGCGCTCCCGGGGGTGGCCGGCTACGTGACCGACACCTTCTGCGTGCGATCGCGCTTCTTCCAGCCGGGCAACGGCGCCCGCATCGATGCCGTGCGTGACGCCATCGAGCGCGACCACGCCGGCGACCCGCTGCACCCGGTGCTGCTCACCAGCCTGCTCGAGGCCGCCGACCGGGTCGACTCGACCACCGGCGTGCAGATGGCCTACGTGAAGCAGTGGGCGCCGCGGTCGTACAACCCACTGGTGCTGCGCCGGCCCGCGCTGCTGGCGGGGCCGGGTCGGGCGGTGCGAGGCGACGCCTGCATCGAGGCCGGGCGGCTCGGCGAGTTCGACATCGCCTACCTCGACCCCCCCTACAACCAGCACCGCTACGAGGCGAACTACCACATCTGGGAGACCCTGGTGACGTGGGACGCGCCGGACCACTACGGCGTGGCCTGCAAGCGCGCCGACACCCGCACCGTCGACCGCAGCCCGTTCAACGTGCGCCGGCTCATGCCCGGCGCTCTGGCCGCGCTCATCCGCGACGTGCGTGCGCGCGTCCTCGTCCTCTCCTACAACGACGAGGCATGGGTCACGCTCGACGACCTCCGGTCCATGTGCGCGGCGCGCGGCGCGGTGGAGGTCCTCGCCTTCGACTCGGCCCGGTACGTGGGCGCCCGCATCGGGATCCACAACCCCGCCGGGGAGCGCGTGGGCCGGGTGGGGCGCCTGCGCAACGTCGAGTACGTGCTCGTGGCCGGCGAGCGCGCCGAGGTGCGCCGGCTGGCGGCCCCCTGGCGCGGCGCCTCCCTGTCGCGGGCGAGTTGACCCTCCGGCAGCACCCTGCCAACGTGGTCGGCGACCGCGACGCCTGCCGCTCCGGCTGCGTCGTGGCCCGAGGTGAGAGGAGGGGACGGCGACGTGGGTGCGCTCGACGGGCGTGTGGCGATCATCACGGGGGCCGGGCGCGGCATCGGCCGCCAGCACGCGCTCCTGTTCGCCGCCGAAGGTGCGAAGGTCGTGTGCAACGACCTCGGCGGCGCGGTCGACGGGTCGGGTGACGACCGCACGCCGGCCGAGCAGGTGGTCGAGGAGATCCGGGCGGCCGGCGGCGAGGCCGTGGCCAACGGGGACGACATCACCGACTGGGACGGGGGCAAGCGCCTCGTCGACACCGCCCTGGAGGCGTTCGGCGACCTGCACGTGCTGGTGAACAACGCCGGCATCCTGCGCGACAAGATGCTCGTGAACATGACCGAGCACGAGTGGGACTCGGTCATCCACGTCCACCTGAAGGGACACTTCGTCCCCACCCGCCATGCGGCGGGGTATTGGCGCGAGCAGGTGAAGTCGGGCAAGGAGGTGCGCGCCTCGGTCGTGAACACGTCGTCGACCTCGGGACTCCTCGGCAATCCGGGGCAGACGAACTACGGCGCGGCCAAGGCCGGGATCGCGGCGTTCACCGTGATCGCCGCGCAGGAGCTCGACCGGTACGGGGTACGGGTCAACGCCATCGCCCCCGCGGCGCGCACGCGCATGACCGAGCAGACGCCGGGGCTCACCGACATCGTGCGCGCCCCGAACGACCCCGGCACCTTCGACACGTGGGACCCGGCCAACGTGTCCCCGCTGGTCGGCTACCTGGCCACCGAGGCGTGCCCCGTCACCGGGCAGGTGTTCTTCGTGCAGGGTGGCCAGGTGCGCCTCTTCCAGCCGTGGACGATGACGGAACGGCTCGAGCACGACGGGCGCTGGACGATCGCCGAGCTCGCCGCCGAGGTCCCGACGCTGCTCGAAGGCTGACGCCGGGGCGCCGCCGCGCCGACGCGACCCCGGCGGACGCGAACCGGGTGGGGGATAGCCTGAGGTGGCCGTGTGCCCGCCCTCCGACCAGCTCGACGACGTCGCGGCTGCACGCCGCGAGCCCTGGCCTGCAGAGCTCCGGGCGCGGGTGCGGCAGCGGGCCGGGTCCGACGACCGCTACCGATGGTGGGTCCTCGCGGTGGTGCTCGTCGGGCTCTTCTCGGTGAACGTGCTCTTCACCGTGTTCGTGGTGGCCCTCCCGAGCGTGGCCCAGGGCCTGCACACGTCGCTGCCCACGGTGACGTGGGTGGTCACCGGCCCGATGCTCGCCTATGCCGTGTTCGCCCCCATCGCCGGCAAGGCGGGCGACCGGCTGGGGCATCGGCGTCTGTACCTGACGGCCCTGGCCGCCAACCTCGGCATCGCCCTGCTCTCGGCCACGGCGCCGAGCGTGGGGGTGCTCATCACGGCGCGGGTCCTCGGCGGACTCGACGGCGCCGCCCTCGGGGCGACCTCGATGGCCCTGGTGCTGGGGGCGTTCGCCAAGGGCGACCGGGTCAAGGCGATGGGCTGGTGGTCGCTCGTGGGCGCGGGCGGACCCGTGGTGGGCGTGGCCGTCGGCGGCTTCATCATCCAGTCCATCGGCTGGCGCTGGATGTTCATGCTCGAGCTGGGCATCGGGGTCGTCGCCCTGGTGCTGGCGGCGATCGTGCTGCCCGAGTTCGCGGTGGGCCGTGGGCCAGGCAGCCACGCCGGGCGGCGGGTCGACGTGGCCGGCGCGGTGTTCGTCGTCCTCGGCGTGGGCAGCCTCCTGTTCGCGCTGAACCGGGCGCCCGTGCTCGGCTGGGGCAGCAGCACCGTGGTCGGCGCCTTCGCCCTGGCGGCCGTGGCGCTGGCGACCCTCGTGCCGGTGGAGCTGCGGGCCGAGGACCCGCTCGTGCCCCTGCGCTGGCTGCGCCGGCGCAACTTCGCCTTCCCCATCGGCGCGCAGATGGGCGCCAATTTCGCCTACATGGGCGGGTTCTTCCTGGCGCCGCTCATCCTCGAGCAGGTCTACGGCAAGGGGGAGTCGGCAGCCGGTCTGCTCGTCATCCCCCGGCCGCTCACGTTCTCGCTGTGCGCGCCCATCGCCGGCTACGTGGCCGTGCGCGTCGGCGAGCGCACCACCGCGGTGACCGGCACCTTGGCCGTGTTCGTGTCGATGCTCGTGTTCGCCATGACCGGCCACGACACCGGCGTGGCCCTGGTCGAGGTGGGCCTCGTGCTCTCGGGCATCGGCATGGGCGTGTCGTCGCCGTCCCTCGGCGCCAGCGTGGCCAACGCCGTGGAGCAGGACTCGCTGGGCACGGCCAGCGCCACCCAGCAGCTCATGGCCCAGATCGCCACCATCTCGGGGATCCAGGTCATGCAGACGGTCCAGTCCGCGCGTGCTCGCATGCCGGGCGTGTCGCTGCTGGACTCGTTCCACACCGCCTACCTCGTGGGGGCCGCGGTGGCCCTGGGAGGCGTGGCCTGCGCGGCCCTGCTGCGCTCCACTGATCGCCGCCAGACGGCGCTCGAGCCCGGGGCCCCCCGAATCGGGACCGAGCGCGTGCCGGCGCTCGCCGGCGTCGACGGGATGGGGGAGCTGCTGGCGGCCGACGCCGACGGGCTGGCCGGCCGGGCGCTCCCCGACCAGGCGATACTCGACCAGGCGATGCTCGACGACGGGTTTCCGGCCCCCGGCGCCGCCGGCACGGGGCGTGCCGGTCCTAGGCGGTGATGTCGCGCAGGCGCTGCGCCACTTCCTGCGTGTTGGCGTCGGGCGGGACGGTCTGGAGCGCCATGAGCTTGGCCATGTCCCCCTCGACCCGGATCTTGCCGGCCATGAACGCCTGCATGCCGGCCTGCGAGTTGCCCTCGACCAGGATCGACTTGGCCGTCAGGTAGTCGACGGTGACCTTGAGGTCGGCCGGGTCGAGGTGGCCGAGGTCGAGGCGCACGCTGCCCTCGGAGGTGTCGAGGTGCGCGTCGATAGATCCCTCGCCGAAGGGCACCTCGGTGACGACCAGGTTCATCCGCACCTGGTGCGGCACGCTGGCACCGCTGTCGTACTCCTCGCGGATCTTGCGTGCCTCGATGATCCAGTCGTCGCTGAGGAACGGGTAGGTCGACATGCGTGCGGTGCTCCTTGGTCGTGCGGCGTTCCCCGCCCTGACGGGCGTGCCCCCGGTGCGTGGTGCGGCCCAACCCTACCGGTGGCGCCGCCGCGGCGCCCGTCGTTGACTGGCCCATCAGTCAGCGAGCGCGGCACCGCACGAGACGGGGTGCCCGGCGCCGGTAGCATGCCGGCGTGACCGCGCCGATCCTCCCTGGCGCCGAGCCCTTCAGCCATGACGGCGGGCCTCTCGGCGTGCTCGTCCTCCACGGCTTCACCGGCTCCCCCCAGAGCGTGCGGCCACAGGCCGAGGCCCTGGCCGCCGCCGGGTACACCGTCGAGCTGCCCCTGTGGCCCGGGCACGGCACGAGCGTCGAGGACATGATCCCGACGCGCTGGCCGGACTGGTCGGAGGCGGCCGAGGCCGCCTTCCGGGACCTGGCCGGGCGCTGCGACGCGGTGGCCCTCTTCGGCCTGTCGATGGGCGGGACCCTGGCGTGCTGGCTGGCCGAGCACCACCCCGAGATCCGCGGTCTCTGTCTCGTGAACCCCATGGTCGACCCGCCCGCGGAGAGCTTTCGCGACGTGCTGCGAGCCATGCTCGAGGGCGGCGCGGAGGTGGCGCCGGGCGTGGGTTCGGACATCGCCATGGCCGGGCGCCAGGAGCTCGCCTATCCCGGCACCCCGCTGGCCGCCGCGCTGTCGCTGTTCGAAGGCGTGGACACGGTGGCCGCGCACCTCGGGCAGATCTCGTGCCCGGTCCTCGTGCTCTCGAGCCGCGAGGACCACGTCGTGCCCTCGTCGTCGAGCGACGTCCTGTGCGCCGGCGTGGCCGGTCCCGCCGAGCGCGTGTGGCTGGAGAAGAGCTACCACGTCGCCACCCTCGACCACGACGAGGCGGAGATCTGCCATCGGGCCGTGGAGTTCGCCGGTCGCGTGCTGGGGGCCCCTTCCGGCGACGAGATGGGCGCGAGGACGCCGTCCTGATGGAGCCGGCGCGTCGCCTGACGCGCGAGGACGCCGCCTACGTGGCCCGCCTGGCGCGCCTGGCGCTCACCGAGGACGAGCTCGACACCTATGCCGAGCAGCTGGCCGCGGTCCTCGACCACGCCGCCCAGGTGGCGGCGCTCGACACCGAGGGCATCGCCCCCACCGCCCACCCGCTGCCGCTGCGCAACGTGCTGCGTCCCGACGAGCCGCGCCCCTCGCTGCCCCGCGACGAGGTGCTGGCGGCGGCGCCGGCCGTCGAGGACGGTCGGTTCCGGGTGCCGAGGATCCTGGGGGACGCGCCGTGAGCGGGGCGCTGGAGCTGGCCGGGGCGATCCGTGCGGGGGCGCGCCGCGCCGTCGAGGTGGTCGAGGAGCACCTGGCGGCCATCGACGCGCTGGACCGGGAGCTGCACGCCTTCGTGACGGTGCTGGGCGACGCGGCGCTCGCCCGGGCCGAGGCGATCGACGCCGCACTGGCCCGGGGTGAGGACCCCGGTCCCCTCGCCGGCGTCCCCGTGGCGGTGAAGGACAACCTGTGCACCCGCGGCGTGCCGACGACGTGCTCGTCGCGCATCCTGGAGCACTGGCGGCCCCCGTACGACGCCACCGTGGTCGGCCGCCTGCGCGAGGCCGGCGCGGTGATCGTGGGCAAGACCAACCTCGACGAGTTCGCCATGGGCTCGTCCACCGAGAACTCGGCCTTCGGGCCGACGCGCAACCCCTACGACCCGGAGCGGGTCCCGGGCGGCTCGAGCGGGGGCTCGGCCGTGGCGGTGGCGGCCGGTTTCGCCCCTCTGGCCCTGGGGTCGGACACCGGCGGATCGATCCGCCAGCCGGCCGCGCTCTGCGGCGTCGTGGGGATGAAGCCGACCTACGGCACCGTGTCGCGCTACGGGCTGGTGGCCTTCGCCAGCTCGCTCGACCAAGTCGGCCCCTTCGCCCGCACGGTGGCCGACGCGGCCGCCTTCTACGACGTGATCGGGGGCCACGACCCGATGGACTCCACCTCGCTGGAGCGGCCCGCCCCCCGCACCGCGGGCGCGGCGGCCGTGGGCGTCGACGGGCTCCGCATCGGCGTGCTGCGCGAGCTCGTCGAGGGGGTCGACCCCGCCGTGGCCTCGAAGGTGCGCGCCGCGGCCGACGCGCTGGGTGCGGCGGGGGCGGCGGTCGACGAGGTCTCGGTGCCCCAGCTGCGCTACGGCCTGCCCGCCTACTACCTGATCGCGCCGGCCGAGGCGTCGTCGAACCTGGCCCGCTACGACGGCGTGCGCTACGGGTTGCGCGTGGAGGCGGACGACGTCGAGGCCATGAACCGCGCCACCCGGGAAGCCGGCTTCGGGCCCGAGGTCAAGCGCCGCATCATGCTCGGCACCTACGCGCTGAGCGCGGGCTACTACGAGGCGTACTACGGGCAGGCCCAGAAGGTCCGGACCCTCATCATCGGGGCGCTCGACGACGCCTACCAGCGCTACGACGCGCTGCTCGGCGCCACCACGCCGTCGACCGCCTTCCCCATCGGCGCCAAGGTGGACGACCCACTCGAGATGTACCTCTCCGACGTGTGCACCATCCCGTCGAACCTGGCCGGCCACCCGGCCATCAGCGTCCCCTTCGGGACCGACGACGCCGGTCTCCCCGTCGGCGTCCAGGTCCTCGCCCCCGCGCTCGGCGAGGTGACCATGGTGCGCGTGGCCGGCGTCGTGGAGGCCGCCGCACCCGAGCCCGTGCGTCCCGAGCTGGCGGTGCGCTCGTGAGCGCGAACGGCGCGCCGGCGCCGGAGGGCGGGGCATGGGAGCCGGTGATCGGTCTGGAGGTCCACTGCGAGCTGCGCACCGTGACCAAGCTCTTCTGCGGGTGCCGCAACGCCTTCGGGGACGAGCCCAACACCAACGTCTGCCCCGTCTGCCTCGGGCTGCCCGGATCGCTGCCGGTGCTCAACGCCGGGGCCGTCGAGCTGGCCATGCGCATCGGCGCGGCCCTGCACTGTGTGGTCCGGCCGTCGATCTTCCACCGGAAGAACTACTTCTACCCGGACATGCCCAAGGACTTCCAGATCAGCCAGTACGACGAGCCGATCAACGTCGACGGCTGGCTCGAGCTCCCCGACGGCCATCGGGTGCGCATCGAGCGCGCCCATCTGGAGGAGGACACGGGCAAGACCTCCCATGTCGGCGGCGGCGGGCGCATCCACGACGCCGCGCACGCCCTGGTCGACTACAACCGTGCCGGGGTGCCCCTGGTGGAGATCGTCTCCGCCCCCGACATCCGCTCGGCGGCGCAGGCCCGCCAGTACGCCGCCGAGCTGCGGGCCATCCTGGTCGCCACCGGCGCGTCGGACGGGCGCATGGAGGAGGGGTCCATGCGGGTCGACGCCAACGTGTCGGTGCGCCCCCGCGGGTCCGACGCCTTCGGGACCCGCTGCGAGGTGAAGAACCTGAACTCGCTGCGCTCGCTCGGGCGGGCCATCGACTACGAGGCGGAGCGCCAGGTGGGACTGCTCGAGGCGGGCGAGCCCGTGATCCAGCAGACCCGGCACTGGGACGAGGACGCCGGGCACACGGTGGCGCTGCGCTCCAAGGAGGAGGCGTTCGACTACCGGTACTTCCCCGAGCCAGACCTCGTCGCGCTCGCCCCCGACACGGCGTGGCAGCAGGAAGTGGCCGCCTCCCTCGGTCCCATGCCCGCGCAGCGACGCCAGCGCCTGGCGGACCTCTTCGGCGACGGCACGCTGTCCGGCGCGCGGGCCGACCAGATCGTCACCGTGACCGAGCACGGCCTCGACGACCTGGTGGCGGCCGCCGCGGGGGCCGGCATCGACCCCGCGCTGGCCCTGGCCCGCACGGCCAACGAGGCGGCCGCCGCGCCCGACGCGGCCCGCGCCGTCGACCCGGCGGCGTACGTGGCGCTGCTGCGCATGGAGCAGGACCAGAAGCTCTCGGCCACGCAGGCCAAGGCGGTGCTCGGCGACCTGCTCGCGCACGGGGGCGACCCGGCCGAGATCGCCAAGCGCAAGGGCTTCGAGGCCCTGGCCGGCGACTCGCTGGCCGGCGCGGTGGCCGAGGTCGTGGCCGCGCACCCCGACGAGTGGGGGCGCTATCGCGAGGGCGAGGACAAGCTGGCCCAGTTCTTCATCGGGCAGGTCATGAAGGTGACGCAGGGCAAGGCCAACGGCAAGGCGGTGGTCGAGGAGCTCCGGCGTCTCCGGGGATGACGGCGTGAGCGGGCGACGGCGGCGGGAGGGCCGGCTCCCGGGGAGACCGACCACGCTCTGGCCGTTCCGGCGCTCCATGGCGGTGCGCACCGCCCTGCGCCTCGGCGCGCTGGTGTCGCTCGTCGCCCTGTTCCTCGTGGCCCTCGTCACCGTGTTGCTCGTCGCCGTCTTCGGCCATCCGCTGGGCTTCGCCATCGTCGGCGGCCTCTTCGCCCTGGGCCCGCTCCTGGCGCTGGTGGGCGTCCTCGGGGTCCGCCGCCGCGCCGCGGTGGCTGCGGGCCCGGGCTGGGTGGGCGTGCGGCTCCTGCGCCGCTGGCGGGTGCTGGAGCTCTCGGACGTGCGCGCCGTCCGGGTGAGCGCGCCGAGGCCGTTCGCCGGGCCCCTCGGCGTGCCCAGCGGCGAGCCCCAGTTGCTGCTCGAGGACCGCGCCGGGCATCAGCTCGAGATCGGCGCCGGCGCCCTCGCGCCCGACATCGCCGAGCAGGTGATCGAGGGCCTCGGGCCCGACGCGGCGATCGAGCCCGACGCTGCCGCCATGCTCGAGCGCGCCGAGCGCCAGGACGACCGGTAGCCGTCCGCCCGTTAGCCTTTCGTCATGGCCGAATCCCCCGACGACGCGCGCGCCGAGCACCACGACTTGAAGATCCGCAGCCACGAGGTCACCGACGGGCCGACCCGCGCGCCTGCCCGGGCCATGCTCCGGGCCATCGGGATGACCGACGACGACTGGGACAAGCCCCAGGTCGGCGTGGCCTCCTCGTGGAACGAGGTCACCCCGTGCAACCTCCCGCTGGACCGTCTGGCCAAGCGGTCCAAGGTGGGTGTGCGCGACGCCGGCGGCTTCCCCATCGAGTTCGTGACCATCGCCGTCTCCGACGGCATCTCCATGGGTCACGAGGGCATGCGGGCCTCCCTCGTCTCCCGCGAGGTGATCGCGGACTCCATCGAGACCGTGATGCACGCAGAGCGGTTCGACGCGCTGGTGACCTTCGCCGGGTGCGACAAGTCGTTGCCCGGCATGCTCATGGCGGCGGCCCGCCTGAACCTCCCGTCGGTCTTCCTCTACGGGGGCACGATCATGCCGGGCCGGCTCGGCGACCAGGCGCTCGACATCGTGAGCGTGTTCGAGGCGGTCGGGGCGCACGCCTCGGGGGCGCTGAGCGACGCGGAGCTCTCGCTCATCGAGCACAACGCCTGTCCGACGGCCGGGTCGTGCGCGGGGATGTTCACGGCCAACACCATGGCCTCGGTGGCCGAGGCCTTGGGCATGTCGCTGCCGGGCTCGGCCTCGCCCCCGGCGGTCGACGCCCGGCGTGACGACTTCGCCTACCGGTCGGGGAGGGCGGTCGTGGGCCTGCTCGCCGAGGGCATCCGGCCGCGCCAGATCATGACCAAGGCCGCCTTCGAGAACGCCATCGCCGTGGTCATGGCGCTCGGCGGGTCCACCAACGCCGTGCTGCACCTCCTGGCCATCGCCAACGAGGCCCGCGTCGGGCTCGACCTCGACGACTTCAACCGGGTGGGGGCGCGCGTCCCGCACATCGCCGACACCAAGCCCCACGGCCGGTACCACATGACCGACCTCGACCGGGTCGGCGGGGTCCCGGTCGTGATGCGCGAGCTGCTCGAGGCCGGGCTCTTGCACGGGGACTGCCTCACCGTCACCGGCAAGACGGTCGCCGAGAACCTGGCCGCGCTCGACCCGCCGCCGCCGGACGGGGATGTCGTGCACCCGCTGGACGACCCGATCCACGCGGAGGGGGGCATCGCCGTGCTGCGGGGCTCCCTCGCCCCCAACGGCGCGGTGGTCAAGGTGGCCGGGATCGACACCGAGCGCTTCGAGGGCACCGCCCGGGTCTTCGACGGCGAGCAGGGGGCCCTCGACGCCATCCTCGCCGGGTCGATCGCGCCGGGCACCGTGGTGGTCATCCGCTACGAGGGCCCCAAGGGTGGTCCCGGGATGCGCGAGATGCTGGCGGTCACGGGGGCCATGAAGGGGGCAGGCCGCGGCGCGGACTGCGCGCTGGTCACCGACGGGCGCTTCTCGGGGGGCACCCATGGCTTCTGCATCGGCCACGTGGCCCCCGAGGCGGTCGACGGCGGGCCCATCGCCTTCGTGGCCGACGGGGACCGGATCGTCGTCGACGTGCCCGCCAAGCGCATCGAGCTGGCGGTCGACGACGCCGAGCTCCGCCGCCGGCGGGCCGAGTGGAAGCTGCCCGAGCCCCGCTACCGCTCGGGGGTGCTGGCCAAGTACGCGCGCCTCGTCACCGGGGCCGAGCGCGGCGCCATCACCGAGCCCTAGCCTCCTGCCACCGCAGGGGCGGGGGCGAGACCGCAGAGCGCGGTCTCGAGGTCGTAGCCGCAGGGGAGGAACATGGCCACCGGGATGGTCACGCCATTGTCCACGTAGCGGCGGATCCGGGCGCGGCACTGCTCGGGCGAGCCGTGGACGATCAGCGCGTCCACCACCTCGTCGGGGATCGCCGCCAGCGCCGCCTTGCGGTCGAGGGGCCACGCCTCCCACATCGCCTCGAGCTGCGGCCCGCGTCCGAGCCAGCGGTGGAAGGCGGCGTAGACGCCGACGTTGAGGTAGGCGGCCAGGTGCCGGCGGCCCGCGGCGCGGGCCGCCTCGGCGTCCTCGGTGGGGCAGACGAAGATGCGGCCCACGACCTCCTTGCCCGGACCCACCTCCGCCACCACCCGGGGCACGTCCTCGGCGGCGAGGAAGTTCACGATGACACCGTCCGACTCCTGGCCGGCGAGGCGCAACATGCGCGGCCGAAGGGCGGCGACGTAGAGGGGGGGCGGGGTGTGCAGGCGCCGGCCGAGCCGGAAGCCCTCCACCTTGAAGGTCTCGTACTTCTCGTCCACCTTGACGCCGCTGAGCGCGGCCCGCAGGAAGCGCAGGGTGTCGCGCACGCGGGCGTAGGGCAGGTCGAAGGTCCCTGCGTTCCAGCGCTCCACGATGACGTCGGACGACGAGCCGATGCCGAGGGCGAAGCGGCCCGGCGCGAGCTCCGCCATGGTGGCGGCCTGCATGGCGAGGAGCCCGGGCCCACGCGTGTAGACGGGGACGATACCGGTGCCGATCCGCAGCGCCGGTGCCGCGGTGGCGGCGACCGCCAAGGGGGTGAAGCCGTCGGCCTCGAAGAACTCACCGGTCCAGACGTCGGTGTAGCCGAGAGAGACGAGCCGTTCGAACCAGCGCGGGTGGTCCGACAGCGGCAGGTCATCGAAAGGGATGTTGATGCCGAAGCGGTCCATGGCCGGAAAACGCCGGCCTGTCGGGGAACTCACTCTTGTGTTTCACCGTGTCGTTCGTGCTGACCCCGTGGTAACAGGGGCGGGGGGTCGTCGCCCGGTACCGTCACCGCCTCCCCGGCGGGACCCCGACCTGTCGGGCCGGGACCTGATTCAGGCGTCGCCGGTCGCGGCGCGCACCACGCCCAGCAGCGGCGCCGTCCAGAGCGGCCGGCGGTGGCCGACTACGAGTTCAGCGAGGGTCCCGCCGGCCCCCGGGGGACCGCCGGGCCCTGACGTCCCGCCCGCGGCCTTGCCAAGCTTCGGGCGCCCTGCCACACTGGACGGGTCATGGGCACGTCGCGTCTCGCCGCCGTCCTGGTAATCCTCACGTAGCGCACGCCGCTGCCCGAGCGGCCGCGTGCGCCTTGCGACCTCCCCCCGGGGAGGTCGTTTCATTTTCCGGCCCGAGACCCGACCGACCCCGCCAACCGACGAGCCGACCGAACCGAACCCGACCCACCGACCAGCGAGGATCACCGCCATGCTGCTGACAGGAGCCCAGGCCCTCATCAAGAGCCTCGAGATGCAAGGCGTCGAAGTCATCTTCGGCCTGCCCGGCGGCGCCATCCTCCCCGTCTACGACCCGATCCTCGACTCCTCGATCCGCCACATCCTCGTCCGCCACGAGCAGGGCGCGGGCCATGCCGCGGAGGGCTACGCGCACGTGACCGGGCGGCCCGGGGTGGCCATGGTCACCAGCGGACCGGGCGCGACCAACATCGTCACGCCCCTGGCCGACGCGGCCATGGACTCGATCCCCATCGTGGTGATCACCGGCCAGGTCGCCACCACCGCCATCGGCACCGACGCCTTCCAGGAGTGCCCCATCACGGGGGTGACCCTCGACATCACCAAGCACAACTGGCTGGTGACCGATGCCCAGGACCTGCCCCGGGTGATCGCCGAGGCCTTCCACGTGGCCACCACCGGCCGTCCGGGGCCGGTGCTCGTCGACGTGCCCAAGGACGTGTCCAACGCGCAGATGGAGTGGTACTGGCCGAGCTCGGTCGACGAGCTCGACCTGCCCGGGTACCACCCGCGCACCGAGGGCGACCCCGCCCTGGTGCGCCGTGCGGCCGACCTGATCCTCGAGGCGCACCGCCCCGTCATCTACGCGGGCGGCGGGATCTTGAAGGCACGCGCCGCCGAGGCGCTGGGCGAGCTGGCGGAGCGCACCGGCATCCCCGTCGTCACCACCCTCATGGCCCGTGGGGCGTTCCCCGACTCGCACCCGCTGTGCCTCGGGATGCCCGGCATGCACGGCAACTACACAGCGGTGACCGCCATGCAGAAGGCCGATCTGCTGATCGCGTTGGGCAGCCGCTTCGACGACCGCGTCACGGGCAAGGTCGGCGCCTTCGCGCCCGGCGCGCGGGTCATCCACGTCGACATCGACCCGGCCGAGCTCGGCAAGGTGCGCCGGCCCGACGTGGGGATCGCGGGGGACTGCCGCGTCGTCCTCGAGGAGCTGATCGAGGCGCTCGACGGGCTCGGCCTGGGCGCGCCGGGGACCGACCCGGTGGCCGGCTCGGCCGCGGACGGGCGCCCGGACCTCGCTCCGTGGATGGACCAGCTCCGCCGGTGGCAGGCCGAGTACCCGCTGCGCTACGACCGCAGCGGCGAGGGTGCGCTCAAGCCGCAGTACGTGGTGGAGACCCTGCGTGACCTCACCCCCGACGACACGATCGTGGCCGCCGGCGTGGGCCAGCACCAGATGTGGGCGTCGCAGTACTGGCGCTTCGACCATCCCTACACGTGGGTCAATTCCGGCGGGGCGGGGACGATGGGCTTCGCCGTCCCCGCTGCCATCGGGGCCAAGGTCGGCCGCCCCGACAAGATGGTGTGGGCGATCGACGGCGACGGGTGCTTCCAGATGACCGCCCAGGAGCTCGTCACGGCGTCGGCGGAGCGGATCCCCGTCAAGGTGGCCATCTTGAACAACGCCTATCTCGGGATGGTCCGCCAGTGGCAGGAGCTCTTCTACGAGGAGCGCTACTCCGAGGTCTACCTCTCGCCGGACCTGCCCGACTACGTCAAGTGGGCCGAGGCCATGGGGTGTGTCGGGCTCAAGGTGGAGACCCCCGAGGAGGTGGCACCGGCCATCGAGAAGGCGAACGCCATCGACGATCGTCCGGTGGTCATCGACTTCCGAACCGACGCCTTCGAGAAGGTCTACCCCATGGTCCCTGCGGGTGCCTCCAACGACGACATCATCGTCGGGCCCGCCGAGGGCGAGGGTGGTCGGTGATGGCCGCCGAGCGCCACCACATCGTCACTGCCCTCGTCGAGAACAAGGCGGGCGTGCTCGCCCGTGTGGCCGGGCTCTTCAGCCGGCGCGGCTACAACATCTTCTCGCTGGCCGTGGCCCCCACCGACGACGAGCGCTTCAGCCGCATCACGATCGTCGTGGATGTCGAGTCGGCCCCGCTGGAGCAGATCGTCCGCCAGCTCGACAAGCTGGTGAACGTGGTGTCGATCAGCGAGCTCGCGCCACAGGAGGCGGTCGAGCGCGAGCTGCTGCTGGCCACCATCGAGGCCGGGCCCGAGGCGCGGGCGCAGGTCATGCAGCTCGTGACCGTCTTCGAGGGCAAGATCGTCGACATCGGGCCGGAGAGGATGACGGTGATGCTGGCCGGACCGCCGTCGAAGATCGACGACTTCGAGGGGCTCATCGAGCCCTTCGGCATCGCCGAGCTCCAGCGGACGGGGCGCGTCGCGCTGCCTAAGCTGGAGCGCCGGCCGGCCAAGCTGCGCGCCCTCGGCGGCGCGGGCGGCGAGGCGGGTTGACCCCGGGGACGAGCGCCCCACGAGCGACGAGGCAGGGTGAGATGGCCAAGCTGTACTACGAGGCGGACGCGGACGAGAGCCTGATCCGGGGCCGCAAGGTGGCGGTGGTGGGCTACGGCTCCCAGGGCCACGCCCATGCGTTGAACCTCGCCGAGTCGGGCGTGGACGTGCGGGTGGGGCTGCGGGCCGGCTCCTCCTCGACGCAGAAGGCGCAGGAGGCCGGCCTGCGCGTCCTGTCGGTGGCGGAGGCGGCGGCGGAGGCCGACCTGGTCATGATGCTCCTGCCCGACACCGAGCAGAAGGCCGTCTACGAGGAATCGATCGCCCCGGGCTTGCGCCAGGGCGACGCGCTGTTCTTCGCCCACGGGTTCAACATCCGTTTCGGCCAGATCGTGCCCCCCGACGGCATCGACGTGGCCATGGTCGCCCCCAAGGGCCCGGGGCACCTGGTGCGGCGCACCTACACCGAGGGCGGCGGGGTGCCCTCGCTCGTGGCGGTGGCCCAGGACGCGTCGGGCAAGGCGCACGAACTAGCGCTGTCGTACGCGCACGCGCTGGGGGCGACGCGCGCCGGGGTGCTCGACACCACCTTCGAGGAGGAGACCGAGACCGACCTCTTCGGCGAGCAGGTCGTCCTCTGCGGCGGCCTCACCTCGTTGGTGCAGGCGGGCTTCGAGACGCTCGTGGGTGCGGGGTACCAGCCGGAGTCCGCGTATTTCGAGTGTCTGCACGAGCTCAAGCTCATCGTGGACCTCATGTACGAGCAGGGGATAGCCGGCATGCGCTACTCGATCTCGGACACCGCCGAGTACGGCGACCTGACCCGCGGGCCCCGGGTGATCGACGACCACGTGCGGGCGACCATGCGCCAGATCCTCGACGAGATCCGCTCGGGGGCGTTCGCCGAGGAGTGGATCGCCGAGAACCGTGCCGGGCGGCCCCGCTTCGAGGCCCTGCGCAAGGCGGGCGCCGAGCACCAGATCGAGGCGGTCGGCGAGGAGCTCCGGGCGATGATGCCCTTCATCTCCGCCGGCCGCCAGCGCGTCCAGGACGTCTCCGGCGGCTGAGGCCCGTCCGGACGACGGGCCTCGGGCCGCGGCCGGTGCCGTGAGCACCGTCGGTGAGGCGCTGGCCGACCTCGCACCCGACGACCTGGGTGCGCACGCGCTCGGTCGCGCCCAGGAGCTGGGGTGCGAGCAGGCCGAGCTGCGCGTCGAGCGGATCCGCTCGCAGCTCCTGGTCCTGCGCGACGGCCGGCTCGAGACGACGGTCGACGACACCTCCACGGGCATGGGCCTGCGCGTCGTGCGCGGTGGTTCGCTCGGCTTCGCCGCCACCATCGACGCCCGCCCCGCCGCCGCCGCCGCATTGGCCGACGAGGCCACGGCGCTGGCCCGGATCACGGGCGCAGCCCTCGCCGGGCCCGTCGCCCTGGCGCCCGAGCCCGTCCATGGCCCCGTCACCTGGTCGTCGCCCTACGACGTCGACCCGACCGAGGTGCCCTTGGCGGAGAAGGTGGCGCTGCTGTCCGATTGGAGCGGGCGCCTGCTGGCCGCGCCCGGCGTCGACCACGTGAGCGCCTACCTGTTCGCCGTGGTCGAGGACAAGCACTACGTGGACCTGGCCGGCACGGTCACGACACAACGGCGCGTGCGGGTCCATCCCGCGCTGGAGGCGGTGGCCGTCCATCCCACGGAGGGGCGGTTCGAGTCCATGCGCACCCTGGCTCCACCCGTGGGTCGCGGTTGGGAGTACCTGGCCGGGACGGGGTGGGACTGGGACGCCGAGCTGACGGCCATCCCCGAGCTCCTGGCCGAGAAGATGGCGGCGCCGTCGGTCGACGCGGGGACCATGGACCTGGTCATCGACCCCTCCAACCTCTGGCTCACCATCCACGAGTCGATCGGCCATGCCACGGAGCTCGACCGGGCCCTGGGCTACGAGGCGGCGTACGCCGGGACCTCCTTCGCCACGCCCGACAAGCTCGGGACCCTGCGCTACGGCTCGCCGGTCATGCAGGTCGTCGGCGACCGCACCACCGAGCACGGGCTGGCCACCGTCGGCTACGACGACGAAGGTGTCGCCGCGCAGGCCTTCGACATCGTGCGCGATGGTGTGCTCGTGGGGTACCAGCTCGACCGGCGCATCGCCGCCGAGCACGGGTATGCACGCTCGAACGGTTGCGCCTATGCCGACTCGCCGCTGCACGTCCCCATCCAGCGCATGGCCAACGTCTCGCTGCAGCCTGCGCGGGGCGAGGGGCCGACCACCGACGAGCTCGTCGCCGGCGTCGACCACGGCCTCTACGTCGTCGGCGACAAGAGCTGGTCGATCGACATGCAGCGCTACAACTTCCAATTCACCGGCCAGCGCTTCTATCGCATCGAGCACGGCCGGCTGGCCGGGCAGGTGCGCGACGTCGCCTACCAGGCGCAGACCACGGAGTTCTGGGGGGCGCTCGAGGCAGTCGGCGGGCGTGGCACCTACGTGCTCGGCGGGGCCTTCAATTGCGGCAAGGGCCAGCCGGGCCAGGTCGCGCCGGTGAGCCACGGGTGCCCCTCGGCGCTGTTCCGGGGGATCCGCGTCCTCAACGCCCGAGACGAGTCCGGCGGCGGCGCATGAGCGAGCGGGCCCTGGCACCGCCCCACGAGCTGATCGAGCGCGCCCTGGCCGCCTCGCGCCTCGAGGACTGCGTGGTCATCGTCGAGGAGCGCAGCGAGGCGGAGGTGCGCTTCGCAAACAACACGACCACCACCAGTGGCGTGCGGCGAGACCGGCAGCTCGCGGTGGTCAGCTTCCGGGGGCTCGGACCCGGCGACGACCCAGCCGATCCCGCGGCGGTGGGGACCGCGGTCGGGGTGGCCAGCCGCAGCGGCGACGTCGATCCCGTCGACCTGGTCCGGGCCAGCGAGGCCGACGCACGCCACGCCTCGGTGGCCGAGGACGCGGCCTCGCTGGTGGTGTCCGGTGCGGGCGCCCACGGACGCGACTTCGCCGCGCCTGCACCGGCCACGTCGGCCAGCGAGCTGGCGCCCCTCACGGACGAGCTGGCCGGCGCCTTCGAGCGCGCCAGGGGGGCGGGGCACGTCCTGGCCGGCTTCGCCACCTTCGGGACGACGACGACGTTCCTCGGCACGAGCACAGGGCTGCGCCGGCGCTTCGTGCAGCCCGAGGGGACAGTCGAGCTCGTCGCCCGAGCTGCGGACGGGTCGCGCTCGGCGTGGGTGGGGCGAGGCACCGAACACCCGCCCGACGTGGATCTCGGGGCGATGGAACGAACCGTGCTCGAGCGCCTCGGCTGGGCGCAGCGGTCGGTGGCGCTGCCCGCCGGCCGCTACGAGGTGCTCTTGCCCCCCGACGCGGTGGCCGACCTGATGGTGCCGCTGTCCGACGCCATGTCCGGGCGCGACGCCCAGGACGGGCGCAACGCCTTCGCTGCCCCCGGTGGCGGGACCCGGGTCGGGGAGGCGATCGCCGAGCTCCCCTTCGAGCTGCGAGGCGACCCCGCCGAGCCCGGGCTGCAGTGCGCGCCGTTCCTGGCCAGCGCGGTCTCGGGTCCCGACGTGAGCGTCTTCGACAACGGGCTCCCCCTCGGGCGCACGCGGTGGCTGGAGGCCGGGCGCGTGGCCCGGTTGCGCTATCACCGCGCCGGGGCGGCCGCGGCGGGCGTCGAGCCCGCCCCGCCGGTGGGCAACCTGACCCTGGAGCTCCCGGGCTCCACGGTCTCGCTCGAGGCCATGGTGGCGGGCACCCGCCGGGGCCTGTTGCTCACCTGCCTCTGGTACATCCGGGAGGTCGACCCGGTGTCGCTGCTGCTCACCGGGCTCACCCGCGACGGCGTGTTCCTGGTCGAGGACGGCGAGGTGGTCGGCGCGGTGAACAATTTCCGCTTCAACGAGAGCCCGCTGGGCGTGCTGGCCAGGGCCACCGAGGCGGGGCGCAGCGAGCGGGCGCTGTCGCGGGAATGGCACGAGTGGGCTCCTCGCACGGCCATGCCCCCGCTGCGGGTGGCCGACTTCAACATGAGCTCGGTGAGCCCCGCGACCTGAGCCGGGGTCCGCGCCCGCCGTCGGGACCCTCCCGGGCCCGTGCGCCCGTCTACTGTCTGGCCTGGTGCGCGACGGTTACGGTGTCCCGGACGCAGAGGTGCAGGTGGAGTCGGAACGCCTGCGCGCCCTGACGTCGGCACGAGACCGCCGGACCTTCCGGGTCATCGACCGCATCGGCATCGGCGCGGGCGCCGTCTGCCTGGAGGTCGGGGCCGGGTCGGGCACGATCAGCCGGGGTCTGGCCGAGCGCGCCGGTGCCGGGGGACGGGTCTGGTCGGTCGACAAGGACCTGCGGTTCCACGAGGAGATGCCGCCCAACGTCGAGGTGAAGGAGCTCGATCTCGTCACCGACGACCTGCCGGGCGGGCACTTCGACTTCGTCCACGCCCGCGCCGTGCTCCAGCACATCCCCGAACGTGACGACGTCTTCAGGCGACTGGCGACGGCGACGAAGCCCGGTGGGTGGCTCCTCGTCGAGGACTCGGACATGCGCGCCTTCGCCGAGCAGCCGCTGCCCCAACCCTTCGGCACCGTGCACCGGATCCTCGCCACCGACACTCTCACACCCTGGCGCGACCCGAACTTCGGCACCCGGCTGCTCGCGTGCTTCACGCAGGCGGGCTTCGAGGACGTGGGGATGGACGGCGCCGCCGGCCTCATGCAACCGGGCCGGCCCTCGGGGGAGTGGTGGCTCCTGGCCGTCGACCGCGTGCTCCCTCGACTGGTGGAGTCGTCGATGGTCACCGCCGAGCAGGCGGAGGCATGCCGGAGCCAGATGCGCGACGAGGGCCTGGTCATGGTGGGGCCGCTCATGCTGGCCGTCTGGGGTCGCCGGCCGGCGGCCTGAGGCGCGTGGAGGCCATGTCGCCACGCGCAGCCCGACCGGGATCGACGGCGAAGGCCGGGAGATCCACGTGGCGAACGGAGGCAACCGCCCGGCTCAGAGAGTCCGATCCAACCTTGGCGAAGGTCATTTCGGCGCATCCGGACTTCGATCCTCGAGCGTGGCTGGCCGATCTGCCTCCGCTCGACACATTTGGCGCCCTCCTCTTCCAGATCATCGGCCAGCAGCTCTCCGTGTCCGCCACCAGGCGGATCCTCGACCGCGTCCAGGACTCCTTCGGCGGTCATGTGCCCGGGCCCGAGGAGGTGCTCGCTGCACCGGCTGATCGACTGCGACGAGCTGGGCTCTCCCGGCGGAAAGTCGAAACCGTCCGCGCCGTCGCGGCGCTGTTTCGCGATGGGGCACTGAGCGACACGCTCTTCGGCAGCCTCACCGATGCGGAGATCGAAGCCCGCCTCACGACCGTCCCCGGGATCGGACCGTGGACCGTGCACGGCTTTCTCATCATCGCCCTGGACCGGCCTGATGTCGTGCTGCCCGGCGACCTCGCTCTCCGCAAGGTCGTACGCCGGCTGTACGGTCTCGACCATCTCCCGACGCCTGCAGAGGTGTCAGCGGTGGCCGAGAAATGGCGCCCGTATCGCAGCCTGGCAACGGCCTACCTTTTCGCATCGGCGTTCGAGGGCGGTCGCGAGCCCCGATAGGGGGCCACGTCGGCCCCGGCTTCATTGTTACGAAAGCCCCTGGTTGGCGGCGACGATGCCGCAGAGGATGGCTCGTATGCGGACCCCGTTGCCCTGGCGGTCCATGACGGCGGCCTCCGTGGTCGTGGTGGCCGCCTTGGCCTTGGTGCCGGCGTGTTCGAGCGGCCAGAAGGCGACGACACCTTCGACGTCCACGTCCACGTCCACGTCCACGTCGGTTCCAGCTTCATCCGCCACGGAGGCACTGGGGACGAACAACCCCGCCCAAGGGGACTGCACCACGAACACGAGCGAGGCGGCCACCGCCGTCGGGTCGGTGGTGCTACGCGTGACGCCCAGCTCGTTCCAGGCCGATATCCAGGTGCAGACCGGCCCCCCGAGCACGACCTACGGGGTGTTCATGCAACAGGTCCCCGGATCGTGCCCGCAGAATTCGGCCAACGGCGGCACCCTGACCACAGACTCGACGGGACACGGCCACGCGTCCACGACCGTGACGCGCGTGCCCGGCGCGACCACCTTCTTCGTGCAACTCGTCCCCGTCGGGTCCGGGCCGCCCACGTACACGAGCGATCGTCTCTCAGGCGTGTCGTAGGACGACCCGTCTGCCGTGAGAAGTCCGGGCGGCCGTGGTCAGCGCGGGCCGCCGGAGCGCTCGAGGTGGCGAGTCTTCGGGCACGACACCCGCATCCCGAGCTCGCAACGGGCGCAGGCCCAGCTGCCTTCGGGTGTCTGCCACAGGGTGGAGCCGCACTGTGGGCAGCGCCGCTGCCAGTAGGCGCAGGCGTAGTCGCCCAGGCGGTTCGAGGTGAGCGGACAACCCCGGGCGCCGCAGACCGGCCAAGCCGGATCGACGACGATGGCCCCGACCGGGCACTTGTCGACGCATGCGCCGCAGTCGTCGCAGGTGTAGGGGTCGATGGTGAAGAGCCCGAGGTAGGAGTCGGTCTTGGTCAGCGCTCCCGTCGGGCAGGAGAAGTCACAGGCACCGCAGCCGATGCAGACGTCCTCGAGCACGCAGAGGCTCATGAAGGGGTCGAGCCTGATCGGTGGGCATGCGCCTTGGCACGGACCTTGGGCTCACCGACGTCGTGGGGATGGAACTGGCGAAGCTCGCCCATGCAGTCCCAGTGGACCCATGGCGCCGTGTCGACGCGGGCCGACGCCGTCATGAGCTGGTACCCGTCCTCCTGCCACTCCCACCACCCGTAGGGTAGGTCGAGGGCCCGCGTCACGGGCTCGCCGCAGTGCGGGCACCGGGGTGCCTCCATGGTCCGTCCTTTCCGAATCCCGCTACCTGGCGCCGGCCGCCACATGCCGGGCGCCATCGAGGAACTCCTGCAGCGTCTGGTTGAAGCGCGAGAACTTGTCCAGGCCCATCGGGTCGTCGCCGAGACAGACGATCTCGTCGCCCATGAGGGCCAGGCTGTTGATGGTGTGCTTGCCGGTGGCCCGCCCGTGGGCGACGATGTCGTCGAACATCGCCTGCCACGCCTCGAGCGGGCCCGTCAGGCGGAAGTCCGCGTCCGGCGCGCCGTCGACTGCAGTCACGCCGCTGCAGCCGAGACCCTCGAAGGCCAGCCGGGCGCGGAAGTCACCGGTCGGAGCACTCATGACGACCTCGACCACCATCTCGGCCTCCCCCAGGGGCGCATAGCGCTCCGGATGCGCGTTCATCTCGTCGGCCAGTGCGTCGAAGAACGCCACCGTGCCGATGCCTGCGCTCACGGCGCGCTCTTGGCCGTCGCCTGCAGTGCATCGACATCCATGCCGAGGAGGTCGAAGGGGATGACACTGCGTCCGAGGCGCCCGACACCGGCCCGCTCGCAGCGCGCCAGATAGGAGGTCAGCTGCTTCTTGGTGAGCTCGAGTGACAGGGGGAAGCCCTTGTCCTCCACGTGCTCGGTACCCCCGGCGAGAAGCACGGCGAGGGCGGTGGACACGTCGGGTGCGGTCCCGAAGTCGATGAGCACCTGCTCACCCACGTCGAGGGCCTCGTGAATCTCCTCGGCCACGTCGGGGTCGTGCTCGACGGCATAGCGCAGGTGCATCGTGCCGTAGGCCACATGGCGGGCCTCGTCCTGCATGCACATGCGGAAGATCCGTTTTTCGACGTCGGTCGGCGCGATGAGCTCGCCCATGCGGAAGATGTCGAGGACGAACCCCTCGCCGAGCAGATGCATCAGCGCGCTGGCTTGCGTATAGGTCTTGGCTTCGATGATGGTGCGCAGGAGGCTGGTCGGCCCACTTCGCGACAGGAGGAGGCCACCACCGTTGGCGAGCGCGCGCTTGCGGAAGACCTCGGCATGGCGGGCCTCGTCCATGATCTGCGTGCAGAGGAACATCTTTGCTTCGATGAAGTCGTGGTTGAGCCGCCACATCCACTTGGCCGGCAAGTCGGCGGCGATCATCTCCACCTCGGTGAGCAGGGTGCACAGCTGGCACATTGCGTGCTCCAGGTCCGACGGCAGCTCGCGCAGTTCGCCCCATGGGATGTCACGGGTGGCCGACCACTGCCGGGCCACCGCTTCCTCGTAGAGCTCGACCACGTTGTCGGCCCAGACGTCCGTCTTGCGATTGAGGATGTAGCCCATGTCCGCTGTGTCGTCGTCGACGTCGGCGCCCCGCGGCGCCATCGATCGGTGCGGCGGGCGGTCCGGGACGTCGCCGTAGGTGCCCGTGGCGATGTCGAGCATGGTGAGCCCGCGCGGGCTCGGCTTCGGGTGGATCCCCCACTCCGCCCTGGTCCCCCTGAGCCAGGCCCAGTCGAGGGGTGCACCGAGCGGCGATTCGGTGGGGAGGTGGGGATAGGCGACGTCGTCGGCCATGACGCGACCTCCTGTTCGGCCTGTCGGGCCGACGCTCAACCTACGAGTCGTCGTTCGTCGCGCAAAGAGTCGAAGGTCCCCATGTGCATCGGAACGTGCGCGCGGCCTCGTGCGCCGGGTCCGACCCCCGAGGCGCCCAGGACCGCGTGCTCGGGGACGACGTTCCGATGCGATGGTCGACTACGAGATCGATTCCCTGAAGTCGATGGCCTCGTTGTTGGCGACCGCCAGGTCCTGGATGTCGACGACCGGGATCACCTCGTACTTGAGCCACGGCTCGAACTTCGAGACGTCGCGGAGGATGTCCAACGCGTTCTCGGTCTCGACGACGGCAAAACCCCCGTTGTTGTCGAGGCGCCCCACGAACTGGTGGAAGGTCGCCCCTTCGGAAGGCGTCCACTTGCTGAATACGGCGAGGACGCGCTTGGTGTCGGCCTCCGAGGTCGCGCCGTCACGGTTCGTCCAGGAGATGACGTACTTCATCGATACCCTCCTTCTTCCCCCAAAAACGGTGATGGGGCAAGCCTCGCACCGAGGCGGGTCGCACACAAGGGAGAAGACGGGCGGAGGGGGGCTCGAGCGCGCCGGTCGTGCGCTCAGACCGCTTCGAGTGCCCGTGCCTCGAGCAGTCGCTGGGCCCGGACCGTGCGGCGCTCGTCGGATGTGCGCGCCACCACGGCCCGGATCTCGTCGACGAAGGTGGTGTTCGAGAAGGGCTTCTTGATATACCCGTCGCACCCGAGCTCCCAGGCGCGACGCACGTCGCTGGCACCGGCCTTGACGGAGCAGACCACGACGGCGATGCCGGTGGTACCGTCGAGGGCCCGCAGCGACGTCAGCGTTTCCCAGCCGTCGCGCTCGGGCATCTGCAGGTCGAGGACGACGATGTCGGGCCGCACGCCGTCGGCCAGCGCGGCAAGGGCTTCGTCCCCGTTCTCCGCCTCCTGGACCTCGAGGCCCGAGTGCGCCAGCAGGACCTTCATGAGGAACCGGATGTCGCCGGTGTCGTCGACCACGAGCGCCGTCGGCACGATCACGCCGCCACCGTCTCGAGGCGGGCGCCGGTCGAGCCCTCGTTCCAGTCCGTCAAGGTGCCGAGCGACAGGCTGCGCACGACCCACAGGAAGTAGATGGCGGCCGGCACTGCCAACCAGTCTATGACCAGCCCGTGCCAGCCGACGTCGTATTGGCCGGTCGTTGCATAGACCACGAACGTCACGTGCATGAGCCCGCAGGTGGGGAAGACGACGGTGAGGGCGAGCCCCGACAGTGACCAGCCGCCGGCCACGGCGCGGTTCGCCAGCTGGGTGCGCAACAGGTAGTAGCCGATGAGGCAGTACAACCCGAGCAGCAACAGGTTGGGTGTGAGCCGGGGACCGAAGTGCCCACCGTCGCGCAGTACCGTCGCCACCCCCGTGGCCAAGGCGATCGCGTAGGCGCCGAAGATCCACGGCAATGCGGCCACCCACCACGGTGTCCCCGGGATGAAACGGTCGCCGCGCCCGCCGCGTAGGGCCTCGAGCCGCAGGAGGAACCAGGTCACGCCGGCGGGGAACCCGATGAGCACCGCCACCAGGTCCAGGATGCCGCCGTGGCCGACGGCGCCGACGTGCAGGCCGTGCTCCAGGTGGTGCGGCCCGCAGGTGAAGGCCATGGCGATCCAGGCCAGTCCGAAGTGCGACACGCCCATGGTCCGCCAACCCCGCTTGAGCTCGGCGATGGTGATGAGCCCATAGGACGTGTACACCACGCCCAGGACGAAGTTCCCCACCACGACGACGTCGGTGATCATGCCTGGCGCCCCGGGATGCCGATCTGGCGCATGAACTCGCGGATCGAGGTGACCTCGCCCACGCCGGGCTGCCCCTGCTCGTCGTGGGCCGCCGGACCCGGCGGTGCGGGGACCCGCGGGGCGTCGGCCCGCCGCAGGTTGCAGGCGAAGGTCGATCCCTCGCCGCGGGCGCTGGTGACGGTCACCGTGCCGCCCATGGCCTCGACCAGCGACTGCACGATGTAGAGGCCGATGCCGGTGCCGCCGAAGCGCCGGACGTCGGTGGACTCCGCCTGCCAGAACTTGTCGAAGCAGTGCGCGACCTGGTCCGGGTCCATGCCGATCCCGCCGTCGGCGACCGTGATCGTGACCCACTGTTCGTCCGCGGTCGCCCCGACGACCACCGGCGCGCCGCCGGGCGAGTACTTGAGGGCGTTGTCGAGGAGATGGTCGACCACCGTGATCAACGCGTTCTCGCTGCCCTGGACGCGGGGCAGCGCCTTCGGCATCGTGCTCCGCGCGTGTCGGCCGGTGGCGGCGCCGACGGCGCGGACGCGCTCGTCGACGATCGGCGTGACGTCCATGTCCTCGGCGGGGATGGACACCGCACCCGACTCGATACGGCTCGAGAGCAAGAGCCGCTCGACGATCTGGGTGAGGTGCTCGGCCCGCGCCGAGATGGCGCCGAGCGCCTCGCGCCGGGTGTTGTCGCTCAGGCTGTCGTAGTCGCTGAGCACGTCGGCGAAGCCGCGGATGACGGTGAGGGGTGTCTTGAGCTCGTGGGAGGCGGTGGCCAGGAAGAGGGTCTTGGCTTCCTCCGCCTGCTTGATCCGGGTGACGTCCCGCAGGGAATGCACGACGTCGGTCCCTCCCGCGTCGTTGGGCACCCCTGCCGCGTTGGCCAGCAGGGGCTGGCGCATCCCGCTGACGTCCCTGCGCCACAGCTCCACGCCCTGGCGGGCGTCTGCGCCCTCCGACAGCCGTAGGATCTCGCACCCCTCGCTGCAGTCGAGCTCGCGCTGGCCGCTCCACAGCCCGAGCGCCTGCTTGCAGCTCAGTCCGGCCATGTCCCCCGTGTCCAGCCCCGCGAGCGTGCAGGCGGTGGGATTGCACTCGAGGACCATGCCGGTGGCGTCGGTGACGATCACGGCGTCGGCGACGTGCGCGAGGACCGTCTCGGCGCGCGTCCGGTACCGCTGGGCCCGGACCGCGGCACGTGCCCGCAGGGTCGTCGTGCGGTCCACGAGGAAGGCGATGGCCAGCAGCGCCGCACAGAAGGGGACCAGGACCATGGCGCCGAAGTCCTGGCCCGACCCCGCGTACCTGGCCGTGACGGTGAAGACCAATGCCAGCATGGCGAGGCCGCCGGCGAGGGCCCGTCCGCCGCTGGAGGCGGCGAAGGCCACCACGACCACGTAGCCGAGCAGGACCACTTCGGCCGCTTGGGGCGCCACCAGCTGCACGCCGAAGAGGACGACCAGGTCGCCCATGGGGCCGCCCACCAGGGCGAGCCGGCTGTTGGGCCGCGCCGAGGCCAGGAACACGACGGTCGCCCATGGCACCCAGACCAGCCCGAAGATGAGGAAGAGCGCCGATTGCTCGCGCGTCAGGCTGGGGAGGAAGGAGCCGGTGGCGGCGACGCCCACGGCGAGGGCGACCCGGATGCGGGCCACCAGGTTCACCGAGGGGATGTCGAGGTCGAATGTGGCCGAGGCCCGGTGGCTCGACCAGATGGTGCGCCGCCCCCGCACCGCTTCTTGTCGCGGTGCCGCGGCGGGTGCCGCCGCGACCGGTGCGTCCGCGTGCGCCGACCCGGGAGAGGCCGTGGCGGCGTCTGCCGGGCCGCGCATAGTCGTCATCCCTTGGGCGCCGCCGCCAGCGCCACCACCACGACCGCGGAGGCGGCGAAGAGAGCCGAGCGCATCGGCCCGGACCAGCTCGACCAGCGCCACGACGCGCCGACGCCCCGGGACGTCAGCGCCACGGCGCCGCAGACGACGGTCACCAGCTCGGCCGTGCTCGCCATGACGTCGAGGACGCCGAAGGGCTCGGTGGTCCCCGCCGTGGGGCCGAGGGGAATGCCCACCAACCTGGTCCAGGCCCAGAGCACGACCACCGCGCCTGAGGCGACCGTGGCCGCGAGGACGAGACGCCGGGACGGCTTCGACAGCAGGAGCGCGCCCATGGACAGCTGCGCGGCCGAGACCCCGAGGAAGAAGAGGCCGAAGAGCCACCACTCGCGGAAATGGTCCGGCGCGACGGCCAGATGGGTCGCCGCCGCCACGAACAGTCCGAGGGCGGCACCCTGGAGCCAGGCCCCGCGGCGTCCGGAGCCCGGCGCCGCGCCGTCACGCGCGCTCGGCCAGGCGAGGACGGTCACGACAGCGAGGACCCAGGCCGCCAGCACGATCACGTGGACCAGGTGCCCGCCCAGTACGCGCGCAGCTGCGAGGAACGCCAGCGCCACCACCCCCCGCGGCTACCGCCCCGACATGGGCCCCCCGTGGCCCCGGACCAGCCGCTTCAAAAGTCTGCCCCAATTGTGAGGCCCTGACTACCCGTGGCGCGAAGGCCCAGTTCAACCCGCCAGGGCGCCCACCACGTGGTTGATGCAGGCGCACAGCGCGGCGACGTCGTCGGGCTCGATGGCCGGGAACATGGCGATCCGCAATTGGTTCCGGCCCAGCTTCCGGTAGGGCTCGGTGTCGACGATGCCGTTGGCCCGCAGCACCTTGGCGACGGCGGCGGCGTCGACGTGGTCCACGAAGTCGATCGTGCCCACCACGTGGCTGCGCTCGGAGGGCTTGCCCACGAAGGGCGTGGCGAAGTCGGACTGCTCGGCCCAGGTGTAGAGGATCTCGGCCGAGCGGTCGCAGCGCCCGGCCGCCCACTCGAGACCGCCGCCGGCGAGCATCCACTCCACCTGCTCGGTGAACAGGAGGATGGTGGCCAGGGCGGGGGTGTTGTAGGTCTGGTCCTGGCGCGAATTGTCCAGTGCCACCTTGAGGTCCAGGAACGCCGGCACCCACCGCCCCGAGGCGGCGATGCGCTCGATGCGCTCGACCGCGGCGGGAGAGAGGTTGGCCACCCACAGGCCCCCGTCGGCGGCGAAGCACTTCTGCGGCGCGTAGTAGTAGGCGTCGACCTCCCGGGCGTCCACTCGCAGGCCGCCCGCGGCCGAGGTGGCGTCGACCGCCACGATCGGTCCCCCGGCCTCGCCGGTGCGCACGCCCTCGGGCCGGCGGATCGCCATCGACACCCCGGTCGAGGTCTCGTTGTGGGTGAGGGCGTAGAGGTCGACGTCGGGGTCGGCGGCCGGGGTCGGGTGGGTCCCGGCGGGCGAGCTGATCACGCTCGGCTCCTCGAGGTGGGCAGCGGCGGCAGCAGCCGCCGCGAACTTCGAGGAGAACTCGCCGAAGGACAGGTGCTGGCTGCGCCGCTCGATGAGCCCGAAGGTCGCCGCGTCCCAGAAGCAGGTCGTGCCCCCGTTGCCCAAGACCACCTCGTAACCCTCGGGCAGCGAGAACAGCTCGCGCAGGCCGGCGCGCAGGCGCCCCACCATCGCCTTCACCGTCTTCTGGCGGTGGCTCGTGCCCAGGTAGGTCCCGGCCACGGCGGCAAGGGCGTCGACCTGTTCGGGCCGCACCTTGGAAGGGCCGCTGCCGAAGCGGCCGTCGCCCGGCTTGAGGGCGTCGGGGATCACGATGGTGTCGATGTCGGGGACGGTTTCCACGTGTGCAAGCATGGCAGCCATGGCCGCCCAGAACGAAACCGGACGCGCCGGCGCGGCCGGCCGGCGCGTCTCCGCCCGGGTGGCGGCGGTGAGCCCGTCGGCCACCCTCGCCGTCGACGCCAAGGCCAAGCAGCTGCGCGCCCAGGGGCACGATGTGATCGGTTTCGGAGCGGGGGAGCCGGACTTTCCCACGCCCGAGCCCATCGTGGCCGCCGCCGCCGAGGCCTGCCGGATCCCCTCCAGCCACCACTACAGCGCCACCGGTGGGCTCCCCGAGCTGCGCGAGGCGATCGTCGGCGCGGCGAAGTTGGCCTCGGGCCTCGACGCGGCGCCGTCGCAGGTGCTCGTCACCAACGGGGCCAAGCAAGCCGTCTACCAGTCGTTCGCCACCATCCTCGACCCCGGTGACGAGGTGCTGGTCCCCGCCCCCTACTGGACCACCTATCCCGAGGCGATCGCGCTCGCCGGCGGCGTGCCCGTGGCCGTGCCCTGCGACGAGGCCAGCGGGTTCCACGTCACGGTGGAGGCCTTGGAGGCGGCCCGCACACCGCGGACGAAGGTCCTGTTGTTCGTGTCGCCCAACAACCCCACCGGCGCCGTCTCGAGATACGACGAGGTGGCGGCGATCGGCGCCTGGGCCGTGGAGCACGGCCTGTGGGTGGTCGCCGACGAGATCTACGAGCACCTCGTCTACGGCGGGCGCACGGCGCATTCCCTGCCGGTGGTGACCCCCGGCCTCCTGGAGCGGGCCGTGGTGGTCAACGGCGTGGCCAAGACCTATGCCATGACCGGCTGGCGGGTCGGGTGGATGATCGGCCCGCTCGACGTGATCGAGGCGGCGACCAACCTCCAGTCGCATGCCACGTCCAACGTGGCCAACGTGTCGCAGCACGCCGCGCTCGCCGCACTCGAGGGCGGCCTCGGGGCGGTGGCGGCCATGCGCGATGTGTTCGACCGCCGGCGCGTCACCATGCACCGCATGCTCAACGAGTGCGCGGGCGTGACCTGTGCGGAGCCCGAGGGCGCGTTCTACGCCTTCCCGTCGGTGGCCGGCCTGATCGGCCGGCGCCTCGCGGGCCGGCCCGTGACGTCGTCGCTCGACGTGGCGGAGGTCGCCGTCGACGAGGCGCGCGTCGCCGTCGTCCCCGGGGAGGCCTTCGGCGCGCCGGGGTTCCTGCGCCTCTCCTACGCCCTGGGCGACGACGACCTGGTGGATGGGATCACCCGGCTGTCCAAGCTGTTCGCGACCCTCGAGTAGACGGATAGGAGCCATGGCGCGGGTCCTCATCACCGAGAAGCTGGCCGAACGCGGCCTCGAGTTGCTACGCGAGGCCGGCCACGAGGTCGACGTCCGGCTCGAGCTGTCCCCCGAGGACCTGCTCGGGGCCGTGCGTGGCGCCGATGCCCTCATCGTGCGCTCGGCCACCCAGGTGACTGCCGAGGTCCTCGCCGCGGGCGCGGACCTGGCCGTGGTGGGACGGGCCGGCATCGGCCTCGACAACGTCGACGTGGACGAGGCGACCCGCCGCGGTGTGATGGTCGTCAACGCCCCGCAGTCCAACATCCTCTCGGCCGCCGAGCACGCCATGGCACTGCTGCTGGCCCAGGCCCGCAACATCCCCCAAGCCCACGCCGCGCTGGTGGCCGGCAAGTGGGAGCGCTCCAAGTGGGAGGGCGTGGAACTGCACGGCAAGACGCTCGGCGTCGTCGGGCTCGGGCGCATCGGCGCCCTGGTCGCCCAGCGCGCCCTGGCCTTCGGCATGCGCCTGTGCGCATACGACCCCTACGTCTCGCCCGAACGGGCGCGGCAGATGGGCGTGGAGCTCATGGCCCTCGACGAGCTGGTGGCCACGAGCGACTTCATCACCATCCACCTGCCGAAGACGCCCGAGACGGCCGGGCTCATCGGGCGCGACCTGCTGGCCAAGGCCAAGCCGGGGCTGCGGATCGTCAACGCGGCACGCGGGGGGATCCTCGACGAGGAGGCCCTCTACGAGGCGATCGGCTCGGGACAGGTGGCCGGCGCCGCCCTCGACGTGTTCGCCACCGAGCCGTGCACGGACTCACCCCTCTTCACCCTCCCGAGCGTGGTGGCCACGCCCCACCTGGGGGCGTCCACCGCCGAGGCCCAGGACAAGGCGGGGGTGACCATCGCCGAGCAGGTGATCCTGGCGCTCGCCGGTGACTTCGTGCCCTTCGCCGTCAACGTGGCCGCCGCCGAGGTGTCCGAGACGGTCCGTCCCTTCCTCGGGCTGGCCGAGGAGCTCGGGCGCTGTTTTGCCTGCCTCAACGACGGCATCCCCGACCGTCTCGAGGTCGAGTACGCCGGCGGGCTCGCCGCGGCCAACACCTCGATCCTCACCTTGGCCGTCCTCAAGGGGATCTTCGCCGCGGGCACGGAGGAGCCGGTGTCCTACGTGAACGCGCCGCAGCTCGCCGAGGAGCGCGGCCTCGAGGTGCGGGAGGCCTCGACGTCGACCACGCGGGAGTACGTGAACCTGATCACGCTCCGCTCCTCGGACCACGCCCTGGCCGGCACGCTGTCGGGCGCGCGAGCGGAATCGCGCATCGTGATGGTCGACGACCACGTGGTCGAGGTGCCGCCCGCACCCAACATGCTGGTGGTGCGCAACGACGACCGCCCCGGCATGATCGGGCTCGTGGGCGTGGCCCTGGGCCAGGCCGGGGTGTCCATCTCGTCGATGGCGGTGGGGCCCTCCACCACCGGCAACACCGCCCTCATGGTCCTCTCCACCGACCGCCCGGTGCCCGACGAGACCTTCGCCGGCCTGCGCGGGTCCGACGGGATCCTGGACATCCACCGCATCACCGCGGTCTAGCTCCGCCGTCCCGGCCCACCCCGCCGGCCCACCCCGCCGGCCCACCCTCCTGCGGCGACATCCATCATCCCTAGTCAGGGGCCTTTTCGGCCTGGGGTTGCCGGTTCTACTGTTTCGAGTAAACTGATAGAAATAGTTCCACCTCGGTCGTGACCACGTTGGAGTGGGTGGTGCACCTCGATCCATCGATCATCCTGGCCGGCGCCATCGTCGGATTCGCCGTGGGGCTCACCGGCGTGGGGGGCGGCGCCCTCATGACGCCGGTGCTGGTCCTGCTGCTCCACGTCGAGCCCAGCGCGGCCGTGTCCAGCGACCTGGTGGCGTCCTTGTTCATGAAGCCGGTAGGCGGTGCGGTGCACCTGCGGCGCCGCACCGTGCACCTCGGCCTGGTGCGGTGGCTCGCCCTCGGCGCCGTGCCGGCCGCCTTCGCCGGCGCGGCGGTGCTCAACGTGGCCGTGCACGGCAAGGCGCTCCAGAACGACATCAAGCTGGCCCTCGGCATCGCGCTCCTGCTGGCGGTGGCCGGGATCGTCCTGCGCTCGCTGACGTCCGGCCGTGCCCCGCGCCCCGTGCGTGACGTGGGGCCCCAGGTCCCGGTACGACGGGTCCCCACGCTCCTCGTCGGCATCTTCGGCGGGTTCATCGTCGGGATGACGTCGGTGGGCTCCGGCTCGCTCATGATCGTGGCCCTCATGTTCCTGTACCCGGCGCTGACCGGGAGCCAGCTCGTGGGCACGGACCTCGTCCAGTCGGTGCCGCTGGTGGCGGCGGCCGCGCTGGGACAGGTGCTCTTCGGCCACGTCGAGCTCGGCCTGACCGCGTCGCTGCTCGTGGGCTCCCTGCCCGCCGTCTACCTCGGGGCCCGGCTGTCGGCGCGGGCACCGAGCGAGATGCTGCGCCCCGCCATCGCCGTCGTTCTGCTGGTCTCCGCGCTCAAGCTGGTCGACGTGGGTGCCACCGGCCTCGGCATCGCCGTCGGCTCGGCGGCACTGTTCTTCGTGGGCGTGGCCCTCGTGCGCCGCCGGCGCGGGCACGTGCGGGAGCCCCTGGCCGCCCCGGCGCCGGGCGGCGAGGCCGACCCCATGCTCGAGACGGCCTGAATCGCCGGTCGGGCGATACGGTGAGGCCGTGCTCACCCGCGGCTTCAACCACGTGGCGGTCCTGACCGCCGACGCCGAGCGCTTCCACGCGTTCTACCGTGAGGTCTTCGACGCCACCGTCGTCGAGCCCCGGGATGCGGCACCACCGGAGGCGGCCGGGGTGCGCCTGTCGTTCGTCGTGGTGGGGGAGCACGCCGAGTTCAACGTCTTCGAGATCGAGGGGAACCCGGAGGCGGCGCGCCAGGTCCCGATGTTCGGCCGGGGGCGGCTCGACCACCTGGCGCTGCAGGCCGACTCGCTGCGGTCGTTCGAGACGATCCGGGACCGTCTCGTGGCGCGTGGGGCGAGCGACGGGTTCGTGACGGACTTCGGCCCCGTCCTGAGCCTCTTCTACCGCGACCCCGACGGCCTCGAGAGCGAGGTCTGCGTGGAGAACCCCGACGCGGTGCCCGGCGTGTTCCACCCGCCGGGCACGCCTGCGCCGCGCTACCACCCCGACGTGTAGGGCTCGGCGGCGTCCCGGGCTCGGTGCGTCAGGCGCGTCGCAGCGCCACCGTCACCTCGATCTCGACCGCAGCGCCCCGGGGCAGCGCGGCGACGCCGATGGCCGAGCGAGTGTGGCGACCGGCCTCCCCGAAGACGGCGGCCAGCACCCGGCTCGCCCCGTCGACCACGGCGGGCTGCTCGTGGAAGGCGGGCGTGGAGGCCACGTAGCCGGTGACGGTCAGGATCCGCTCGATGCGGTCGAGCGACCCGAGGGCGGCCTCGAGCACGGCGAGCGCGTTGAGCGCGCAGACCTCGGCCGCCTCGGCCCCCTCGGCCACGCGCACGTCCGCACCGAGGGTCCCCAGGCAGGTCAGCCGGCCGCCGATGCGGGGCAGCTGGCCCGAGGTCCGGGCGATCCCGTCGTGGACCACCACAGCGTCGAGTGGGTCGTGGGGCGGGTGCGGGCCGTGGAGCGTCAGGCCCAGGGCCGCGATCCGCTCGCGCACGGTGTCGGCCGGGGGCATCGACGCCGGCGCCTCAGGCGTCGGGGCCGAGGTGCTCGACCTCGAGCAGGGTGAAGGCGTCGATGATGGCCCGCAGCACCTGGCGGGCGATGCGCGGGTCGAGCCCCGCCGCCTCGGCGGTCCCCCCGATGCGCTCGAGCATCTCGTCCTCGCGGGCGCGGTCGACGACGGCCATGTTGTGGGCGCGCTTGTAGACGATGACCTCCTCCACCAGCGCGGAGCGCTCGGCCAGCAGGCCGACCAGTCGCCGGTCGACCTCGTCGAGCCGCACGCGGATCTCCGCCAGATCGCCGGCCGTGCCGGGCCCGGGATGACGGGCCTCGCTCATCCACGCCCCGCGCGGGCGGCGCGCAGGATCTCCAAGGCCCTGTCCGCGTGCTTCTGCATGCTGAGCTCGCTGCGCACGACCCCGATCACCGTCCGGTCGGTGTCGATGACGAACGTGGCCCGCTTCACCGGGCTGAGCCCGGCGAGGCCGCCGCGCACGCCGAAGACGTCGGCGACGGCGCGGTCGGGGTCCGACAGCAGCGGGTAGTCGAAGCTGTGCTTGTCGGAGAAGCGCTTCTGCTTCTCCACGGGATCGGCGCTGATGCCCACGCGCTGGGCCCCCACCTCGGCGAACTCGCGGCCCAGGTCGCGGAAGTGGCAGCTCTCCTTGGTGCAGCCGTAGGTGAGGGCGGCCGGGTAGAAGAAGAGCGTGACCGGTCCGCCCTCGAGGAGCCCCGAGAGCGAGCGCGGGGTACCGGTCTGGTCCGGCAGCTCGAAGTCCGGGACGCGGTCGCCGACGTCCATGGCCGCGTGCCTCACCCGGCGCCGTTGCCGGCGCCGGGTGCGGTGGGGACCGGCGGGAAGGTGTCGAAGCTGCCCGTGCGGATCCCCGGCGTCCCCGGCTCGCCCGACAGGCGCCCGATGAGAGCCCGGAGTGCGGCGCCGGCCGCGGCGATGACCGCCGCGGTCACGGCCATGCGGACCAGGCGGCGCACCAGCGTGGTGAGGGCTCGTCGCACGGCTCCACCTCCGGTCGGGAACGGACGCGGCGAGCGTAGCAACGGCGAGCGGTGGGCCGCCCCCGGGCCGGGCCCTTGACCACAGGGCCCGCGTCCGCGAGCATGGGTGGATCATGCGGCTGCAGCTGATCGGCCTCCTGCTTACCTGACGGCGAGCGCCCCATCGCGCTCGCCGATCGCCCCCTGCGCCTCTGGCCAGGGGGCTTTCTGTTGGGCCGGTGAGGTGTGCGCAGCGGTGGGCACGGTGCCCGGCGCTGGAGCACGTGAGGCGGACGACCGCGTGGACGAGAGACGGGGAACGAGATGAGCGAGCACGACAAGCACACCGACACCGGGCACCTGGTGGTGTTCGACACCACGCTCCGCGACGGCGAGCAGTCGCCGGGCATCTCCCTCGACGCGGCCGAGAAGCTCGAGATCGCGGAGCAGCTCGCCCGGGTGGGCGTCGACTACGTCGAGGCCGGGTTCCCCGTGGCCAGCGTGGGCGACTTCGAGGCCGTCCAGGCCATCGCCCGGACGGTGGGGACCGCGGCCGACGCCCCGGCCATCTGCGGCCTGTCGCGCACGCACCTCTCCGACGTCGACCGGTGCTGGGAGGCCCTGCGCGACGCGGCGCGGGCACGCATCCACGTCTTCATCTCGACCAGCCCGCAGCACATGGAGCACATGCTCAAGATGTCCCAGGCACAGGTGCTGACCGAGACGCGCGCGGGGGTGGCGCGGGCGCGCGAGCACACCGCAGACGTGGAGTTCAGCCCGCAAGACGCCACGCGCACGCCGCTGGACTTCATGCTCGAGGTGCTGGCGGCCGCCGTGGAGGCGGGGGCGACCACGCTGAACATCCCCGACACCGTCGGCTACGGGATCCCCTGGGACTTCGGCGCCCTCATCCAGCACATCCGGCGGCAGGTCCCCGGCGACTACGTGCTCTCCACGCACTGCCACAACGACCTGGGACTGGCCACCGCCAACACGCTGGCGGGCGTGCAGGCGGGGGCGCGCCAGGTCGAGGTGTGCGTGAACGGCCTCGGCGAGCGCGCCGGGAACGCCGCGCTCGAGGAGGTCGTGATGGCGCTCAAGATCCGCCCCGACCAGTTCCCCGGCGTGGCCACGACCGTGCGCACCGAGGAGCTCGCCCGTGCCTCGCGGCTGGTGTCGCGGCTGACCGGCTACCCCGTCCAGTACAACAAGGCCGTCGTCGGACGCAACGCCTTCGCGCACGAGTCGGGCATCCACCAGCACGGCGTGCTGGCCGACCGCTCGACCTACGAGATCATCGACGCCGCCACGGTCGGCCAGGTGGGCCGTCAGATCGTGCTCGGCAAGCACTCGGGCCGCCATGCCTTCGCCGACTCGCTGGAGAAGATGGGCATCCACGTCCAGGGCGATGCCCTGAACCAGGCCTTCACCCGGTTCAAGGAGCTGGCCGACCGCAAGGTGGAGATCACGGAAGCCGACATCGAGGCGATCGTGGCCGAAGAGCTCGGCCACGACCTCGTGGAGGGCTACCAGCTCGAGGCGCTCGAGGTCTCCGGCGGCACGGTGGGGATGCCCCGGGCCCGCGTCGTGGTCAGCCGGGGCGGCGACAAGGTCGAGGCGTCCGCGGAGGGCAACGGCATGATCGACGCCGCCTGCACGGCCATCCGGCAGGCGACCGGCGTCGAAGGCACGCTCATCGGCTTCAACGTGTCGTCGGTCACCGGCGGTATCGACGCGCTTGGTGACGTCGTCGTCCAGCTCGAGTCAGGTGGGATCAAGGTCTCCGGCCGCGGGGTGTCCACCGACGTGGTCGAGGCCTCAGCGCGCGCCTTTCTGGCCGCGGTCAACCGGCTGGTGCGGATCCGCGCCCGCAACGAGCGGCGCGAGGTCGAGATCGGGCCCTGATCCCTGCTCGGGGGTGGGCGATCCCGCTCGGTGCGAGCCGGGGGCCGGCCGGGTGCTCAGCTCGGCACGGCCTTGCCCACCTCGGGCTCGGCCTGGATCCAGGTGCGGTCCAAGGCGGACACCGACGGGCACCCCATGAGAGCCATGGTCCGGGCCGTCTCCGTGCGAAGGATGTCGAGGACGTGAGCCACGCCGGCCTGCCCTGCGACCGCCAGTCCGTAGAGGTACGCCCGGCCGATCAGCACGGCCTGGGCGCCCAGGGCGACGGCCTTGACCACGTCGCCGCCGCGGCGCACGCCGCCGTCGAGGAGGACGACGGCCTCGGACCCCACGGCCTCGACGACCTCGGGCAGGACCCGGACGGTGGCCGGCGCGCCCTCGAGCTGGCGGCCGCCGTGGTTGGACACGACCACGCCCTCGGCCCCGCATTGGACGGCTCGCCGGGCGTCGTCCCCCGTGAGCACGCCCTTGACCAGCAGGGGCCCGTCCCAGTTGGCCCGGATGTGCTCGACGTCCGCCCAGGTGTAGGGCGAGCGGTCCATCTCGGGGACGTTGCGCCGGTCGGCGCCCTCGCGCTTGGCCTCGGCCTGGGCCCGGACGTAGGCGGCGGCCCACTTCGGGCGCGCCAGCACCTGCGGGCCGAGGCGCATCGCCTCGCGCACCCCGACCTTCAGGGGGATGCTCACCCCGTGGCGCACGTCGCGCTCGCGGCGCCCGAGCACGTTGGTGTCGACGGTGACGACGAGCGCCTCGTACCCCGCCTGCTTGGCCCGCTCGACCAATTGGTCGGCCGCGTCGAGGTCGCCGAGCTTGTAGAGCTGGAACCACTTCGGGCCGCTGGACCCTTCGGCCACGTCCTCGGGCGAGGTGCCGGCCACGGTGGAGAGCACGGACACGATGCCCGCGTCGGCCGCGGCACGGGAGGCGCCGATGGCGCCGTCGGGGTGCATGAGCCGGACGAGCCCGCAGGGGGCGAGGATCACGGGCATCGATAGGGGCGTGCCGAAGACCGTGGTGGCCAGGTCCGGCGCCTCGAGCATCGCCGCCATGCGGGGTCGGAAGGACAGCGACCGGAAGGCGGCCGTGTTCTGCCCCATGGTCACCTCGTCCTCGGCGCCCCCGTCGATGTAGTCGAAGACCACGCGGGGGATCGTGCGCTTGGCCACCCGCCGGGCGTCGGCCACGTTGAAGATCCGGTCCAGTCCCATGGTGCGTGCCTAACACAGGGCCCCGGGCCCCGCACGGGGCAGGGCCGGTCAGGCCGTCGTGCTCGGCAGCCAGTCGGGTCGGGAGGTCTCGAAGCGGACGATGTCGTCCTCGTGGCGAAGGGTCAGGCCGATGTCGTCCCAGCCGTTGAGGAGGCGCTCGCGGGTGAACTCGTCGAGCGGGAAGTTCCCGGCCAGCCCGTGGGCCGGCACCTCGATGGTGCCGCGGGCGACGTCGATGGTGATCTCGAGGGCGGGGTCCCCGACCAAGGCGTCGAGCAGGGCGCGCCCGAGGGCCTCGTCCACCTGCACGGGCAGCAGCCCCTGCTTGGTGCAGTTGTTCCGGAAGATGTCGCCGAAGCGCGGCGACACCACGGCCGCGAAGCCGTAGTCGAGCAGCGCCCACACCGCGTGCTCCCGCGACGAGCCGGTGCCGAAGTTCGGCCCCGCCACCAGGATGGTGGCCCCCGCGTACTCGGGCCGGTTGAGCACGAACGCGCGGTCGTCGCGCCACTCGGAGAAGAGCCCGGCCCCGAAGCCGGTGCGCTCGACGCGCTTGAGCCAGTCCGAGGGGATGATCTGGTCGGTGTCGACGTCGGAGCGGTCCAGGGGCACGCCGCGTCCGGTCACCACCCGGACCGGGTTCACGCCAGCTCCCCCGGGGTGGAGAAGTGCCCGGCGACGGCGGTGGCCGCGGCCACCTCGGGCGACACCAGATGGGTGCGCCCGCCGCGTCCCTGGCGACCCTCGAAGTTGCGGTTGGACGTCGACGCGCACCGCTCGCCCGGTGCCAGCTTGTCGGGGTTCATGGCCAGGCACATCGAGCACCCCGGCTCACGCCACTCGAAGCCCGCGGCGCGGAACACGCCGTCGAGGCCCTCCGCCTCGGCCTGGGCCTTGACCCGGTGGGACCCGGGCACCACCAGGGCGCGCAGGCCCGGGCGCACGTGCCGGCCCTCGAGCACCGCCGCCGCGGCGCGCAGGTCCTCGATGCGCGAGTTGGTGCACGAGCCGATGAAGACGGTGTCGACCGCGATCTCGCGCACGGGCGTGCCTGCGGCCAGACCCATGTACTCCAGGGCGCGAGCCGCCGCCTCGCGCTCGGCCGCGTCGTCGAAGGCGGCGGGGTCGGGGACCGCGCCGTCGATCGGCACCACCTGGCCCGGGTTCGTCCCCCACGACACGTGCGGCCGGAGGGCCGCCGCGTCGACGGTCACCGTGGTGTCGAAGGCGGCGCCCCTGTCGGTGACCAGCGTCGCCCAGTCGGCCACCGCCTCGTCCCACCGGCGCCCGGAAGGGGCATACGGCCGTCCTCGGAGATAGGCGAGGGTCGTGTCGTCGGGGGCGATCATCCCGGCGCGCGCGCCCGCCTCGATGGACATGTTGCACACGGTCATTCGCCCTTCCATGGACAGCGCGGTGATGGCCGGCCCCCGGTACTCGATGACGTGGCCGGCACCGCCACCGGTGCCGATGCGGCCGATCACGGCCAGGACGATGTCCTTGGCGGTCACGCCGGCCGGCGCCTGACCGGTGACCTCGACGGCCATGGTCTTGGGGCGCAGCTGCGGGATGGTCTGGGTGGCGAGCACGTGCTCGACCTCCGAGGTGCCGATGCCGAAGGCCAGGGCCCCGAAGGCGCCGTGGGTGGAGGTGTGGCTGTCGCCGCACACCACGGTCATCCCCGGCAGGGTCAGCCCCAGCTCGGGGCCGATCACGTGCACGATGCCCTGGTTGGCGTGCCCCATGGGGAAGCAGGTGATGCCGAACGCCGCGCAATTGGCGGCCAGCACCTCGAGCTGGCGCGCCGACACGGGGTCGGCCACCGGCTTGTCGACGTCGGTGGTGGGCACGTTGTGGTCGGCGGTGGCCACGGTGAGCTCGGGGTGCCGGACGCGCCGGCCGGCGAGCCGCAGGCCGTCGAACGCCTGGGGCGAGGTCACCTCGTGGACGAGGTGGAGGTCCACGAACAGCAGGTCGGGCTCTCCCTCGGCCCGGTGCACGACGTGGCGCTCCCACACCTTGTCGCTGAGCGTGCGCGGGTCGCCGCCCATCGGTCAGCCCACTTCCACGACGGTCACCCGGAGCTGGCCGCCGGGGGACTCGTAGTCGACGACGTCCCCGGCCCGCTTGCCGAGCAGGGCCTTGCCCAGCGGGGAGCCCGGCGAGACCACGGCCAGCTCCTCGTGGCGCTCTTCGATCGACCCCACGAGGAACCGCTCGACCTCGTCGTCCCCCTCGTAGCGGATCCCGACCACCGTGCCTGCAGCCACGGTGTCGGAGCCGCCGCCGGCGTCCTCGACCACGATGGCCGTCTTCAGGGTGGCCTGGAGCTGGCGGATGCGGGCCTCCATCTTCCCCTGGTTGTCCTTGGCCGCGTGGTAGTCGCCGTTCTCGGACAGGTCGCCCAGCGCGCGCGCGGCTTCGATGGCCCGGGCGATCTCCACCCGGCCGCGGGTGGTGAGGTCCTCGAGCTCGGCCTGGAGGCGCTCGTAGGTGGCGGGGGTGAGGTGAACGGGCTCGGTCACCCCCGCCAGGCTACCGGCTCGGCCATGGGCCCTGGCCGGGGTCGCCGGCCCGGCCGCGGTTGACGTCCTGGTCACGGGCGGGGGAGACTGGGTGTCCGATGTCGACATCCCCGAGCTTCGTCATCATCATCATCGTGTAGGCGCACACCGGCCGGTGTGCGCCTCGTCGACCGTCCACGATCGTGGGCGGTTTTTCATTTTCGGGCGAGAATCGGGGCGGGGACGCAGGGCCGGCCGTGGACCCAGGACGGAGAGGACGAGCAGGTGCGAGAGGAGCGAGCGTGAGCCAGGGAGCGACCCACCGGGTGGCCGTCATCGGCGGCGACGGCATCGGCCCCGAGGTCCTGGCCGAGGCCCTCAAGGTCGTGGATGCCGCCGGGGTGGCCCTCGACGACACGCCCTTCGAGCTCGGGGCGGCCCATTACCTGGCCAGCGGCGAGGTCCTGGCCGACGCCACCCTCGAGACCCTGCGGGGCTTCGACGCCATCCTCCTCGGTGCCGTCGGCCCGCCGGTGGGGTCGACCGAGGTGCCGCCCGGCCTCCTCGAGCGTGGGCTGCTCCTGCGGCTGCGCTTCGAGCTCGACCTCTACGTCAACCACCGCCCCTTCGTGGGCACGCCGGGGAGCGTCTCGCCCGAGTGCGACTTCGTCGTCGTGCGGGAGAACACCGAGGGCACGTACGCCGGGGAGGGGGGGTTCCTGCGCAAAGGGACGCCGCACGAGGTGGCCACCCAGGGCTCGGTGAACACCCGGATGGGGGTCGAGCGCTGCGTGCGCTACGCCTTCGAGCTGGCCGCCGGGCGCCCGCGGCGGCGGCTGACCCTGGTGCACAAGACCAACGTCCTCACCTTCGCCGGCGACCTCTGGCAGCGCACGGTCGACGAGGTCGCGCCGGAGTTCCCGGGCGTGGCCGTGGACTACAACCATGTCGACGCGGCGTGCATCTACCTCGTCGAGCAGGCCGCGCGCTACGACGTGATCGTGACCGACAACCTCTTCGGCGACATCCTCACCGACCTGGCCGGGGCCGTGGCGGGGGGGATCGGCTTCGCCGCGTCGGCCAACCTCAACCCGGCCCGCACGGGGCCGTCGATGTTCGAGCCGGTCCACGGCGCGGCGCACGACATCGCCGGCACCGGCAAGGCCAACCCCCTGGCCGCCATCAGCTCCGCCGCGCTCATGCTCGACTACCTCGGCGAGCACGACGCGGCCGAGCGCGTCCAGAAGGCCGTCCACACCTATCTGGCGGAGCACCCCGCCGGCAGGTCCTTCCCGTCAACGGTCGCCGTCGGCGACGCCATCGCAGAAAGGCTCTAGCCCGTGCCCATCACCCCGACCGAGAAGATCTGGCTCGATGGCGAGCTCGTCGACTGGGACCAGGCCCGCGTGCACGTGCTCACCCACTCCCTGCACTACGGGTCCGGCGTGTTCGAGGGCATCCGCGCCTACGGCACGGCCCGCGGCGTCGCCGTGTTCCGCCTCACCGACCACGTCAACCGGCTGTTGGCCTCGGCCAAGGTGTTCATGATCGACGTCCCCTACGGCCGCGACGACCTGGTGGCGGCCACCAAGGCCGTGGTGCGGGAGAACGGGCTCGACGACGGGTGCTACATCCGTCCCATCGCCTTCCTCGGCTACGGGGAGATGGGGCTCAACCCGCTGCCGTGCCCGGTCAGCGTCGCCATCGCCGCCTGGCCCTGGGGCACGTACCTGGGCGACGAGGGCGTGGCCAACGGGATCCGCCTGAAGGTCTCCTCGTGGCGGCGTCACGACCCCAACGCTGTCCCGACGGCGGCCAAGGGGACCGGCATGTACGTGAACTCGTCGCTGGCGAAGGTCGAGGCGCTCAAGGCCGGCTACGACGAGGCGCTGCTGCTCGACCCGCGCGGCAACGTGTCGGAGTGCACGGGCGAGAACATCTTCGTGGTGAAGAACGGGCGCGTCGTCACCCCGCCCACGTCCGAGGCGGGCGCGCTCGAGGGCATCACCCAGCACTCGGTGGAGACGATCGCCAGCGACCTCGGCTACGAGGTCGCCCACGAAGCCCTCATCCGCACCGACCTCTACACGGCGGACGAGGCCTTCCTCACCGGGACCGCCGCCGAGGTCGTGCCCATCCGCGAGGTGGACGACCGCACCGTGGGCGAGGGGCGGCCGGGGCCCATCACCAAGCAGATCCAGGAGACGTACTTCGCCGCCGTGCGCGGCGAGGTCGACCGCTACAAGGACTGGCTGGACTATGTCGAGTGAGCAGGACCGCCCCGCCGCATCGGCGCGCCGGCGGCGCGCGGCGGGGACCGGTGGCGGACACGGGGGCCACGGGCACACCCACGACAGCCACGGGTTCGACCTCCCGGCCGTGCCCGAGGCCGTCGACATCTTCGACACGACGCTGCGCGACGGCTCCCAGCAGGAAGGGCTCTCGCTCACCGTCGACGACAAGCTGCGGGTGGCCGAGCAGCTCGACCACCTGGGGGTGGCCTACATCGAGGGCGGCTGGCCCGGGGCGAACCCGAAGGACGAGGAGTTCTTCGCCCGCGCCCCAGCCGAGCTGCGGTTGTCGACCGCCACCCTGGTCGCCTTCGGCTCGACCCGGCGCCCCGGGGTGCGGGCCGAGGACGACGAGGTCCTGCGCCACCTGGTGAAGGCCAACACGGCGGCCGTGTGCATCGTGGCCAAGGCCTCTGAGCTCCACGTGACCGAGGCGCTGCGCACGAACCTGGACGAGGCCCTGGCCATGGCGTCCGAGTCGGTGGGATTCCTGCGCGAGCACGGCCTGCGCGTCTTCTTCGACGCCGAGCACTTCTTCGACGGATACCGGGCCAACCCCGAGTTCTCCACCCGCGTGCTGCGGGCAGCCGAGGAAGCCGGGGCCGAGACCCTGGTGCTCTGCGACACCAACGGCGGGACGCTGCCCCACGACGTCGAGCGCATCGTGGCCGAGGTCGCCGGCGGGTTCGAGTGCCAGATCGGCGTCCATTTCCACAACGACTCCGGCTGCGCCGTGGCCAACACCATCGCCGGCGTGCGCTCGGGCGCCACCCACGTGCAGGGGTGCGTCAACGGCTACGGCGAGCGGACCGGCAACGCGGACCTGGCCGCGGCGATCCCGAACCTGTCGCTCAAGCTCAACATCCGTACGATCCCGCCCGAACGCCTCGAGCGTCTCACGCCGGTGTCGCACCACATCGCCGAGCTGGTCAACATCGCCCCGAATCCCCAGCAGCCCTACGTGGGCTCGGCCGCCTTTGCGCACAAGGCGGGGCTGCACACCAGTGCCATCGCCCGCCGGCGCGACGCCTATGAGCACATCCCGCCCGACGCGGTGGGCAACGGCACCCGTTTCGTGGTCTCGGAGATGGCGGGCCGCTCGACCCTCGTCATGAAGGCCCAGGAGCTCGGCCTCGAGCTCGACTCCGACGCCCTCGCGTCCGTCCTCGACACGCTCAAGGTGCTCGAGCACCGTGGGTACCACTTCGAGGTCGCCGACGGGTCGCTGGAACTGCTGCTGCGGCGGGCGACGGGGTGGGTGCCCGAGTTCTTCGAGCTCGAGTCGTTCCGCGTCATCTCGGACCACACCGACCGGCACATGACCGAGGCGACGGTGAAGGTCGTCATCGACGGGACGCGTGTCGTCGCCACGGCCGAGGGCAACGGCCCGGTCAACGCCCTCGACACCGCGTTGCGCCAGGCCATCGGGTCGCACTACCCCGGGCTCTCGGGCATCCATCTCACCGACTACCGCGTGCGTGTGCTCGACAGCGGCCGCGGCACCGGCGCGGTGACGAGGGTCCTCATCGACACCAGCGACGGCGAGCGGACCTGGACCACCATCGGCGTGTCCGAGAACATCATCGACGCGTCCTGGCAGGCGCTCTACGACTCGATCGTCTACGGTCTCCTGCACCTGCGTCCGGAGGACTGATGACCCAGCCCAGCTACGTCCCGATCGTCGAGGCCGACCAGGTGCGCCCCGCCTACCGGCTGCGCACCCCGGGGGACTGGCGCCAGCGTCGCGTGGCCGAACTCGTCTCGCCCGACTGGCCCCGGGGCCGGGAGATGGGCACCCCCGGGCCCGACGCCGGGTACGCCCTGCTGCTCGCGCACGAGCTCTTCGCCGACAAGGTGGAGACCTCCGACGGGGTGCACGCCGAGGACGCGCTGGCCGGCGCGGCGGTGGTGGCCGGGGCCCGGGCCGCCTTGTTCGGGCGGGCCCCGGTGGCCAAGGACGTGGAGCTCGGGCTGAGCCTCTTCGGGTTCCTGGGCGGGGCGCCCGCCGCGCTCGTCGAGTGGCGCACGCCGCGCTTTCAGGCGCTCGCGCACCACTACCGGGACCAGCGCAAGATCGCCGCCGCCGTCCCCGAGTCGACGCTGCGCCTCGACCCGGCCGACGTGCGGGCCCGCCTGTCCGAGTGGGACACGCTGATCGTCATCGGCGACTGAGCGACGGCGCACCGGGCGACGACGGCGATCGAGCGGCACCGGGCGGGTGTCGGTCACCATGGGCGGGCGGAGCTGGACGACCGGCGTGGGGGCCGCGCGGGCCGGCAAGGTCCTCGCGTCGCTGGCCGTGCCCGCGCTCCCCATGGCGCTGCACCTGGTGCTCCGGACCCCGCCCGCCGCGCCGGCGACGCTGGTGACCGAGCCCTCGGCCTTCGCCGGCACCCCGGGCCCCTACGTCGAGACGTTCCCGGCGGCCGCCACCGGACCGCCGCCCGCACGGAGCACGCCGGGCACCGGGGTCGCGGTGACAACGGCGTCGTCGTCGGCGACGCTGGACACGCCCTTCGACCACACCTGTGCGGCGGCGGTGGCCTATCTGGCCGCGCACGCCGCGCCCGGGTTCGTGGCCCTGTGCCCCCACGACGCCGGCGGCCATCAGGCGGCCACCACGTGCCTGCGACTGGCCACGTGCATCCCGGGCACCGAGTACATCTGGATCCAGGACCCCTGCCCGGCCGCCTACATGAACGAGGCCAGCAACAGCTGGGTCCTGATGGGGGCGAGCAGCGCGCAGTGGGACCCCTACGGCTACTGCGGCCAGCGCGGCAACCCCGGCGGCTGACGCGCACCGGCCCCGACGGCTGACGCGCACCAGCCACGACGGCGGGCCTCGGCCGGGTGCGGTGCCGGCATCCCCCGTCACCCCGCTTCCGTCCGTCACCATGGGCTCGGCGAGGATGAGGCGACCAGGAGGGTGCCGCCGACGTGACACCGGCCGTGGATCCGGACCTGCCCGCGGTGCGGGTCGAGCATCTCACCGTGGTGCGCGGCGGCGTGCGGGCCGTGGACGACGTCTCCTTCGTCGTCCACGGCGGTTCGCTCGTCGGCCTGCTCGGCCCCAGCGGCTGCGGCAAGACCACGCTCATGCGCTCCCTGGTCGGCACCCAGATCGTGGCGCGCGGCGTCATCGAGCTCTTCGGCCTGCCCGCGGGCTCCCGAGCGTTGCGCGACCGCGTGGGGTACGTGACCCAGGCGCCCTCCGTGTACACCGACCTCACCGTGGTCGAGAACCTTCGTTACTTCGCCGCCATGCTCGGGCACGACGGCGCCGATGCCGATCGCGTCATCGCCGCCGTGGACCTCACCGCGCGCGCCGGCGCGCTGGTCGGCCGGCTCTCGGGCGGCGAGACGGCGCGCGTCTCGCTGGCCACGGCCCTCCTCGGCGACCCCCGGCTCCTGGTGCTCGACGAGCCCACCGTCGGGCTCGACCCCCTCCTGCGCCGCGACCTGTGGGCCCTCTTCGCCCGGCTGGCCGCGGCCGGGACCACGGTCGTGGTCTCCAGCCACGTGATGGACGAGGCCGAACGCTGTCAGCGCCTCCTGCTCATGCGAGAGGGCAAGGTGGTGGCCGACGAGTCGCCGGGGACGCTGCTGGCACGCACCGGCGCGGCCGACTTCGAGTCGGCGTTCATCACGCTGATCGAGGCCGGGGCCCGGTGACCCTGCGCCGCACCACGGCGACCGCCCGGCGGGTGCTGCGCCAGCTGCGTCACGACCCGCGCACCGTCGGCCTGCTGGTGGCCGTCCCTGCAGTGCTCATGGGGATCCTGGCCTGGATGCTCCACGGGCGCGACCACGACTTCGACACCTTTGGTCCGCCGCTGTTGGGCATCTTCCCCCTCATCGTCATGTTCCTCGTGACCTCGGTCGCCACCCTGCGCGAGCGCACCAGCGGGACCCTCGAGCGGCTGCTGACCATGCCCCTCGCCAAGGCGGACTTCGTGGTGGGCTACGGCCTCGCCTTCGGGCTGACCGCCGTCGTCCAGGCACTCGTCGTCTCGGGGCTGTGCTTCGGGCTCTACGGCATGCACGTGGAGGGATCGGCCTGGCTGGTCGTCGTGGTGGCGGTGATGGACGCGCTGTTGGGGACGGCGCTGGGGCTGTCGGTGAGCGCGCTGGCCACCACCGAGTTCCAGGCCGTGCAGTTCATGCCCGCCTTCATCCTCCCGCAGCTGCTGCTGTGCGGGATCATCGTCCCACGCGACCAGCTGCCCACCGTGCTCCACTGGGTGTCCGACGCCCTGCCCATGTCCTATGCCGTGGGCGCCACGCAGCAGCTGAGCACCTCCGCCACGGTCACCTCCACGTTCGTGGTGGACGTGGCCGTGGTGGCCGCCTTCGCCGCCGGCGCCCTGGTGCTGGGTGCGACCACCCTGCGCCGGCGCACTCCCTGAGCCCCGGCCCCGCCCACCGTCGATAGGCTTCGTCCATGGGATTCCTCTGGCGCAAGTTCCGTGCGGTCCTTCGGGCGCGCAGCGAGCGGCGCCGACGGTCTCGCAGCCGCTGACGACGCGGCGGGGAAGGAGCGGGCCATGTCGGAGAACCTCCGTGTCCTGGGGAAGTACAGCGCGGCGATGCAGACGGGCGACAGCGAGGCCGTCTACGAGTTCTTCTCGGAGGACCTCCAGAGCCATGTGGCCGAGCGGATCAGCCCCGAGCGGGTGGGGACGGACCAGCGCGGCGACGAGCAGCAGTGGTGGCGCCAGGCGCGCTCGGCGTTCCCGGACATGACCTTCACCGTCGACCTGCTCGTCGAATCGGGCGACCTGGTGGTCTCGAACTGGACGGTGCGCGGCACCCACACCGGGACCGCGTTCTACGACGTGGCGCCTTCGGGCAAGCCCGTGACGATCAACGGGACCGCCATCCTCCGCATCCGCGACGGCCGGATCGTCGAGCACTGGGGCGGTCCGCACTGCCAGAAGGGCCACGGGCTGATCGCCTGAGCGTGCAGGCGGGCCGGGCCCGCCGGGGCCTTCGTGCGGGCTGACGGCTCGCCCCGGCGGCGAGTCGGTCACAGGGCAAGTATCGCCTGACGTATTCGATTGACCAACGCCTGGAAGCGGCGTGGGCCATGTCCCGCCTGGCTCGCCCTGGGGGGCCGCTCGGGCCCTGCCGGGGTGCGCCTGGGGTGGGCGGGGACGTCGGTGCGAGTCCTCAGAAGTCACCGCAAGGGCTGCCTCCCTTGACCTCTGTCAGTGGAGTCGAAGGGCTGTTCGCGAAGAACCCCAGGAACAGGCGGTCGCCTGTCGTTGCACCCACCACGACGATGGCCCCCTCTTGCTCCTGGCTGAAGTCCTCCGGCGGGTAGAGGCCTTCCACCTGGCTGAGCGTCATTCCGAGGGTTGCTCCGGTTGCCGTCTTCAGGAGTGGGTCACCGGCTCCCGTCGGGCGCTGCGACGAGCCGACCGCAGCCAACCCGCCCCGCAGGTAGCGAAAGCCGATGAGCGTTCCCGACCTGAACTCCAGGGACAGATCGCCCCACTGCGCCTCGGTGCTGTCCTTGCAAACTCCTGATGAGATCGTCGTCGGAGTGCCCAGATACGTGGTCATCGTCGCCACTGCCGCGGCCTGGGCGGCCCCGACCTCTACGACGCCCAGTCCGTCCGCACCGAGGACTGGGCCACTGGTCCCGCTGGTCCCGCCAGGCGATGAGGGCGGCTCGGCGGAATAGAACGTCGTCACTCCCGCTGTCACTGGTCCCATAGTGAACTGCCCACAGGAAAGGAGCCCGCTCCCCGCGAGTGGTCCCCCCTGGGCCGAAGTCCACGTCAGCAGCAGCGTTGTGCTACCTGACACTTGTGGCGGAGTCACTTGCACCGATTCGTAGGTGATGCATTTGTTGTCGCCAGTCTGGACCCCAACGGTCTGGACGAGGGCCGACGCAGAGGCGCCTGGAGCGAGCGTGACCACCCGAGGCCCTGGTGCTCCACGAGACCGTTGGGCTTGCTGCTCCGAGGCACCAGCCTCGGCAACCACAACCACCGTGGGATACCCCTGCATATGGCACGTCGACGTCGTCGTGTTCTGAAAGATGACAACGAATGAGCGCGTTCCAGCACCTGCTCCGGCCTGTCCGAGCGTCGTGGCCAGCTGGCTGGACGAACAGGTCCCCGGGGGTGCCCCAGCAGAGCTCGACGAAGCGGCACATCCCGAGAGCCAGGGTGCTACGCAACCGGCGGCAACAAGCAACCCGAGCAGGCCGACCCGGTCTCTGCGCCCCCGCAAACGCACCAACACAAGTCAACCACCACCTCGGTGACGCCGCCTTCTTACTCGTCGAGGCCGAAGAGCGTGGTCACCCCGTGGTCCCGGCCCGCCGTGTAGCCGCCGTCGACCACGAGCGCGTGCCCGGTGACGAACGACGCCTCGGCCGAAAGGAGGAAGGCGGCTGCCGCCGCGATCTCCTGGGGCCGGCCGAAGCGGCCGAGCTTGTGCTCGGCGACCATCTCCCGGCGCGGCTCCTCCATGCCCGGGAGCCCGAAGATGCCCTGGGTCATCGGCGTTCCGAACCCACTAGCGCGGTATCACTCTGGGCCGCGAATATGGGACGGCCTGCCGTCAACGCCTGGCGAGCGATAGCGGCACATCTCGCGTACCCCTTCCGACACGCTTAGGCGCACGAGAATTTCAGTTGTGGAATGGGTCCGCGCGTCTGGTCTCTTCCAGAGCCGTTGATATGGGCGAGCGACCGGGGCTGGTCATCTGGCCAGCGTGGCGCCCGGATCGGGATCTCTGTCGCTGGTCTCGTCCGGGATACTTCCGGACCTGGCGGGCCGCCGGGGGAACAGCCAGCTACCTAGCGTCTGTCATGATGCTTGAGTCTCGTCCTCATGGCCAGCTGGCGTGACGTTTGGCCTGCCGCTGGGATAAACGCGAGGGCTATCGTCTCTCAGCCGAGGAAGGGCGGTACGAACACGCACGGGGCTGGCGTCGTTTGCGCAGGGTCGAGCGCTCCGAGAACCAGGTGCAGTGCGATCGGGTCGTAAATGATTGCCAAGTGCTCGCTGAAGTCTTTGTCGCACTGGTCCTGAAGGGTGACGTTCAACACGTCCGGCCCTGTCAGAAACGCCGAATCGTAGGGCGTCACGGCCTCGTCGAAGCGGGTGGCGATGACCGTGTAGCGGACACCAGCGACGGTGTCTCCTCCTTGGTTCAATGTGGTCAGGAATACCGACCCGGCGATTAATTCATTGCAGCTCTCGCAGTCCGGCACCGGCAGGGCGGTAACGTCGATGCCCAGCTTGTTGGCCAGCGACACCAGTCCGTCGGCGGTCGTGCCGTGGTTCACCGGCGCGAGCCCAACGAGGGAGTTGACCTTGGTTGCTCCACCTAACGTCTTGAGGTAATAGCGGGGCATCAGCCCGCCAAGCGAATGCCCGACGATGTCGACCTTCGCCGCGCCCGTGGCTGCCAGGACCCGATCGATGAACGCTGACAGTTCTTGTGCGGATTGGGCGACCGGTGCTCGCCCACCGAACTGTGTGCCTTGGGTAAGTCCATACGTCAAGGCGAAGACCGTGTACCCAGTGTTGGCTAGCAGCGGCGACAGCGCCTGCCACGAATTGGTCATGTTCCCCAACAGCCCGTGGACGAGCACGACCGGGAAGGGATGCGTGGTCGAAGGTTTGCGTGACCAGTCATTCGCCCCGGGCGGGTTACTCCCGTGGTGCAGCAAGTCAGCGACCAGGCCGGCGGCGAACGAGTAGGGGACCGGCAGAGGTCCGCCAGGGGGCGTTAGACGGTCGGCGTGGACAGTGTGTTTGAGCACGTCCCGCAGGACAGCGTTGAGGCCGTGCTCGCTGGCCGTTGCTAGGTCGCGGAGGGCGGCGGCGACGTCCGGGTCCAGCGGCAACGTCGTCGGCGTGGTGGCCATCCCCGATCATGCTAGCGAGCCACGAT
>DASPTT010000105.1:0-39586 GCA_035623275.1 Acidimicrobiales bacterium | reverse complement strand
ACCGACCTGTCGGTCCACTCCCAGGAGGACCTCGATGCCATCGCCGCCCTGCTCAACGAGCGCCCACGCAAGACCCTGGAGTGGGAAACTCCAGCGGAACGATTCAACAGACTTGTCGCAGCCACCGCTTGAATCCGCCGGGGTGACATTTGCGGGCGGGTGGCCTCGGAGCCGGGGCGACCTCCTGCGGCACGTTGCGATCGGGCACGATAATCCTGGGCTAAGAGCGCTTGCGTGCGGCTCGCTTCCGAACGACCGGAGGTGAGATCGCAGTGGAAGTCGTTCAAGGACCCTGCGAGGCAACAAGCTCGCCCTCGGTCGCCAGCCGACCGAACTGGCGCCACGCAAGCGCTCCACAACGTGAAGCTCAGGTAGACGATCTACAGGTTGCTCAGGACGTGCCGGGCGAGAGGATGATGAGGCTGTGCGTGTTGTCTGAGCTACCTAACCAGCTGCCCGCCGGGTTGTAAACGGCGTCGATCGTGTAGGTACCCGCTGGAGTGCCGCCAGGAACAAGGTAACCCGCAGTGGCCTCTCCGCCTGTCACGGTCCCAGATACCGGCGTACCGATGGTGGTGGTGCCCGACAGAAGGCTGAAGGTCACCGTGCCTTGGTTCACGGTCCCCGCCAACGAGGTGACAGTCGCGCTCAGGCCCACGGTCTGATCGGCGGTGGAGAACGTCGCAGTGGCGTCCGAAGCAGTGGTGGTGGTGGCGCCGCAGACGACGGTCAGCGTCCCGTGAACTTCAGTGCCGAACGGGGTTTGTACCCCTCCGTGCAGCGGGTACGGTAGAAAACTGGCGAAGTAGAGCTGGGAAGCGTACTCGTATGTGCCGGGGGAAGTCGGGGCGTAGACGGTCCCGGAGAAGTCATCGGTTTCACCGACAAAGGTGATGCCCGTTGTGCTCGAGAATGCAAGGCTGCCAAGGTCGAAGTCGAAATCAGGGGCACTAGCAATACTCGCAAAGAGGAACGGTAGGCCAAGGTGATTGGGCCTCGATGGCAGCCACGGCAACACTCCGTCGTCTTCGAACACGGCCGTAGCAATGACCGGCGCGCCGCAAGCAACTGGGTTCGGGTTGAACGTGAGGGACACGCCCTTGGCGTTGAGGAGCCCGAAAGACGGGGCCGCGCCCGCCGGCCCGGCGGGCTGAGCGACAAGCACAAGGACGGTTGAAGCGAGGGCTCCCACGAACATTGCTAGGAACGTCCGCCGTATGCCGCCCTGACTCCGGCGCCCGTGGTGACCGCCCGAGCTCTTCATCGGCTTGCCCCCTTCGGACGCACCGTGTCCCGCTCCGGCAAAATTTAGCCCGAAGGGCCTCGACAGGTCCACCAGCAAGAAACGAGGTGCCCGGTGGTCAAAGCCGTCCACGGTTTCGAGACTGGACGCAGAAAGGCGTCGGAGCCGCCCGATCGAGGATCACCCCCTGAACGCGCTCCCAGCCCAGGGACACGACCGTCCGGGTTTGCCGGGTCCAGGTCGGGAGCGTCGGGGCCGCCGCGGTGCCCCTGGGCGCCCCGTATCGCCGCCCCCTACCCGGGGCGCTCGCGGGTGCTCGCGCCATGCTCGCGGGTGCTCGCGCCATGCTCGCGGGTGCTCGCGCCATGCTCGCGGGTGTTGCTCTGGACAGCCGAGTGGTTCGAGCGCACGATTCACTAAGAAAACCCCCAGGGGCGTCTGGGTCGCTTGTGGTCCTGTGTGCCAGCCCCGCCCGCCAGGGGCGCCGCGGGACCTCGGGGGGGCGACAGCGGGGGCGCTACGGCGCTCCCGCTTCGCGGATGCCCTGGATCGACGCTGTTGTATCAGCAGATACCGACTGCCCTGCGTGCAGCGTGGAAGAACCCGGATTGGCCCGCCCTCAGGCACATATCAATCGGCGCGGTCGGCTGATCCTTTCAGCGCCCTATCTGGAACGCACGTTCAGCCCGGTCGAACTCCTGGCGAACGGCGTCGAGTTCGTAGGGTTGCTCTTGGAGTGTCTCGGCGTCCCACTGGCTTCGTGGCGTTCCAACGAAGTCCCCACCGTAGACGTGGATGGCTCCCGTGTACGACGATCGTGCGGGATTGTGCACGGCGTGAATGGCATCGTCGCCGAGCAAGAGCACGGTCCCATCGGTCAGTTCCTTCCCTCCTGATGGGACGAGGGAGTTCTCACTCCGGCGGTAGAACGCGTTGTCCTCTCGGCCACCATAGATTCCGATGGCGGCCCACATGCGGTGATCATGAGGAAACAGCGACATGAGCGGAGGCCAGATCACGTTTAGGACGGTGAGTTGCTGCGAGCTGTAAAGGACGTTTAACCCGGCCTTCGGGCGCTCCAGTTCGTCGGCTAACCGTTTATCGGCAACTGAACGGGTGAGGATCTCTCGGACCGCCCCCCTCAGATCGGATTCGACCATTGCGTCCACGCACGCAGCGACGAGACCATCAGTAGTGGCCATTGTCCCCACCTCCTAGGGCAGCGGCTAGCCGGCCCGGGGTAACTGGAGCGGCATAAACCAGGGCGGTCGGATTGCCGCTCCGCCGGACTCGAAAGTACTCGTTGGGGGACCGCTTCTCGTCGTCGTACAAGCCGGGTCCACTCGCCCTCCGGTTAGTCCCTGGCCGAAGCTCGCCGATCCAGGTAGGCCGACAGTTCGCCGACCACGTCCTCGGCGTCGACTCGAGCGCCGTCGATAAAACTCGATTTCCGGCGCCTGAGGAAGGGCGTCCCGATAAGGAAGAGACCGAGCGCGTCGGAGACGCCTCCGTCGTGACGGACCATGCCTTTGGCGTCGAGGACGTCGACCTCGAGCCAGGAGTAGTCGGGCCGGTAGCCGGTGGCCCAGACGATGGTCTCGACCTCCCCGCTGCGTAGGTCAAGCAGCAACCGGGGCGAGGGATCCACCACTGTGGGCTCGAATCGGTGTGGCGCGGGCACCGAGCCGTCGAGACCTTCGGCGGCCGCCCATTCGTCGATGGTGTCGAGGAGCCGTCCCAGCTTCAGGTCGGCGAGCTCGCACTTGTTCCGCAACGAACCCGAGAACTGCGCCCGGCCGTCGTTGATCCCCGCTAGCCGCCCGACGAGCTTGACGCCGAGGGCACTCAGGGCGTTGAGGTCGAACGTCGCCCGATCGTCCGAACCACCGAGCTGCATGGACGGGACGCGGCGGGCGCGGACGATGTCGTCCACCTCGTCGTAGCGCTCGTCGAGTACGCGGGCGGCCTCCATCCACCAGTGGATGTCCCTCCCCCGGTACATCCGTGGTCCCCGGACGTGCTCCCCCACGGCAATGATGACGTCCCGCCCGGAGCGCCGGAGCTCGGCGGCGATCTGGACGCCGGTCGCCGATGCCCCGACCACCATGACGCCGCCCTCGCCCAGCTGGTCGGGATTGCGGTAGTCCATCGCCGTCAGGGTCGCGACCCCTGCCGGCACGGCCGTGGCGCACGCCGGCACCTTCGGGAGGCCGAAGGCCCCGCTGGCCAGTACGACCGTGGGGCACTCCCACTCGCCCTGGTCGGTCCGGACCACGTAGCCGTCGCAGACGGGCCGGACGGCCTCGACCGTCGTGCCGCTCAGAACCGGTGCCCCGACCAGCTTGGCGTACTCGCCGATGAACTCGGCCACCTCGAGCGCGCTCATGTAGCCGTCAGGATCGTCGCCTTGGTAGGCCAGCCCGGGCAGCCGGCACTGCCAGTTCGGCGTCAGCAAGCGGAGCGAGTCCCATCGCTCCCGCCGCCACGAGCTGGCCACCTCGTGGCGCTCGAAGACGACGTGGTCGATGGACCGGGCGGACAGGCAGGCACTCACGGCGAGCCCGCTCTGTCCGCCCCCCACCACCGCCGTCGTCGTGCGCACCAACGACGCCTCTCAGCTCGGCCGCGTCGTCGTCAGTCGACCTCGACGGTAACGTTGGTCGGATTCGTGATGATGTCGTAGACGGCAGACCGCTTCTGCGACTGGGCGACGAGGGCTCGGATGTCGTCGGGGGAGGCGTCGGCGTCGATCCGGTAGGTGACCTTGATGTCGCTGAAGCCGTTGCGGACGTCGCTGTCGACACCCAGGATGCCCCGGACGTCCATGGCCCCTTCGATCGAGGCAGCCACGCTGCGCAGCTGGATGTCGCGGTTCTGCGCCACGGCGGCGACACCGGCGGTCAGGCAGCTGGCCAGGGCCACGAGTACGTACTCGACGGGCGTGATCCCGTTGTCCTCCGAGGCGAAGATCTCCGGGTGGTCCGCCTCGAAGGTGTATCGGGTGCGGTGGCTCTGCTCCTCACCGAGCCCAAAGAACCGTTCGACGGTCGACCGGCTGTGGGTGCCGTTCTGCCATTCGGTGGTGGCCCGCCATTGGAACTGGGCCGCCGCCGGCGCTTCGGTCAGGGCCGCCCGTGCGCCGAGGAGCGCCTCGACGTTGACGCCGTTGTCGACTGGGGTGCCGGTGGTGGTCATGGTGCCTTCCTCCCTGGTCTGGTGGTGCTGCTTGTGGGTGACAGCTCTTCCCCGCCTGCGTCCCCTGGTCGCCCGAAGGTGACCGCCGAGCGCACCGCGTCGGGCACCGACGCCCACAGCTCCGCGTCCGGGACCGCGCCGAGCGAGTCGTTCACCATGGCGAAGGCATACCGGAGAGCGGCGTAGAGGGTGAGGGCGAGGATCTGGGAATCGTCGAACCCGACGTCGCGCAACCGCTGGACGTCGGGGGCGGCGATTGCGTTGGGTGCCGTCGTGACCAGTCGGGCCCACTCGGCCAGTGCCCGCCCGACGTCGTCGAGACCTTCCGCGCCCCCCCGGATGACGGCGGCGGCGGTGTCCGGGCTGGTCGCCTCGGCCAGCTTCTTGCCCCAGGCGAGCGAGCAATACGCATCGCCCAGAGCCGAGGCGGCGGCCGTCACGAGCACGGCCCGCTGCTCGAGCGAGAGGCCGCCCTCACGGGTGGCCAGTCCCATCAGATCGGAGAGCCCGTTCAGGGCCTCGGGCAGCTGGGCCCACAGCCGCGACACGTTGGCGATGTACCCCTGTCCCCGGAGGTCGTCGTCGAACAGTCGTTGCGCGGCCGCGCTCGTCGGCGGGGCGCCCAGGAACCCGGCCGTGGTTCCTCCGACCGGGGTTCCTCCGACCGGGGTGTGCTGGTCTCGCCGCCCGGCCGCGGCCGGCCGTGCCGGCTTAGTGGCGAGGTAACCGACGAGGGCGACCGGGGCACGGAGCGGCAGCCCCTGTCGCACCTGCTCGCCGGCGAGCTTGGTCGCCTCTTTCACGAAGGTCTCTTCCCCGACGGCCTGGATCGCCTCGAACGCGGGACCGGTGGCGGCCAGAGCCCGTGCATAGATCCCGGGGTCGGCGAACTCGAAGACGAAGGGGACGTCGACCCGCTCGACGTCGGTGAACCCCGTCTCCGAGAGGAGCGCCTCGCCGGCTCCTGGCCGGCCCAGCGCCACCATCGACGCCTGGTTCTCCACCTTCGCCTCGGTGGCGAGAAGGAAGGGCACCAGCGACCACGCACCCGGTGAGGCCTTGATGTGTCCCCAGACCGTGATCCCGATCCGGCCACCGGGGACAAGAACCCGATGGGCCTCGGCCACGGCGGCGGGGGTCGTGCCCCAGATCCCACGGAAGCTCGTGACAAGGTCGAACGATCCGTCGTCCCAGGGGAGGGCGTTCATGTCGCCCACCCGGACGTCGGCCTCGGGATTGCGGTCCCGGGCGACCGAGACCAGCCGCGGAGAGGCGTCGATCCCGGCGCAGACGGCGCCGCGCAGCCCCGCCAGCTCCAGCGCCAACCCCGACCCGCAGGCGACGTCGAGGAGCCGGTCCCCGGCGGTCACCCCCAACCGGTGGTGCATGGCCACGTACTCGCGGCAGTTCGACGGCTCTGCCAGGGTGGCGAAATCCACGGCGCGTCGGCCCCAGCCCTCGTCGACCAGCCGCCACTGGGCGATCTCCGCCTCAGCCCCGGGTTCCCGCTCCCGATCCGTCATCGCGGGAGCGCCCCGTCGATCAGCGTGGCCGCGGCCTCGCCGTCGCGGCCGGGACCAGGGACGACGGGCAGCTCGGAGAGCCCCCGAAGCACCAAACCGTCGCCGTGACCCCATCGGAGGTCCTCGGGGGGGACTGCCGACCGCAGCTCGGGGAACCGGCGCAGAAGGGAGCCCAGTGCCAGGTGCCCTTCGAGGCGCGCCAGGGGCGCCCCTAGGCAGTGATGGACCCCGTGTCCGAACGCGAGATGACGGGTCGCCTTCCGGTCGATGTCGAGCGACTCGGGGTCGGGGTACTTCTCACCGTCCCGGTTGGCCGCCGCCAGGCAGATGATGACCTGCGCCCCCGCAGGGATGGTCACGCCGTCCAGGGTGACCGGCTCCAGGGCGTACCGGAACGTCGAATGGGGCACCGGCGCATCGAAACGGAGCAGCTCTTCGATGGCCGTCGGGATCGCGTCGGGATTGCTCCGGAGCTTGGCCATCTGGTCCGGATGGCGCAGGAGCGCCACCACGCCGTTGCCGATCAAGCTGGCCGTGGTGTCGTGGCCGGCCACCATGAGCTGGAAGATCGTGGAGAGCAGCTCCTGACCATCCAGTCGCTCGTCGCCGTCGCGGGCGTTGATCAGGGCGCTGACGAGGTCGTCACCGGGATCCTGCTCCTTCGCCGCCACCAGGTTCCGGAGCATGGCCACGACCGCGTCGGACGCCTTCTTCGCTTCGGCGTACTCCTCCTCTGTCGAGGTGGGCACAAGCAACCGAGCGAACGCTTCGCCCAGTGGCGCCCGCTCCGGTTCGGATACGCCAAGGAGCTCACAGATGACGGTAAATGGCAAGGGGAAGGCGAAGGCGGCAACGAGGTCGACCCGGGCCTCGGGGCCCTGCGCCGCGATCTGGTCGAGGAGGTCGTCGACGACCGACTGCACGCGCGGGCGGAGGGCCTCGACGCGCCGAGTTGAGAAGGCGGCGGAAACGAGTCGCCGAAGCCGCGTGTGATCCGGCGGGTCGACGCTCAGCATGTGTCGGGCGAACTCCGGACCAGGCAGCCCCTCGGCCACGACGTCCGACCCGCTCGCCAAGGCTGCGTGCATGTCCTTGGACAGGCGCGGATCGCTGAGCGCGGCTTTGGCCTCCTCGAAGCGGACGACGAGCCAGGCCTCGTGCCCGTCGGGCAGGGTCGTGCGATGCACCGCACCCAGCTCACGCACCTCGGCAAATACCGGGAAAGGGTTGTTCACATCGAACGAACCCCATGAGCGAATCGCATCGGCAGAGGTCATGGTCACACCGCCGCCAGACCGGACCCGGCAGGACGCATTGGACCGCTCACCGGCCAGGACTCCAAGCGCCGACGGCGCCGCGACGACAACCGGCGAGGAGTTAACCCGGTCTCCATGGGCTCAGGGTAAGCGCCGAAAGCCGACCAATCAAGTCGGATTTATGTCTTCAGAGACGACCGACCCGTCCGCCTCTGCCGGGAGTAGGGCGCCCCGATTCGGCCTGAAGGCCATCCTGTATCGCTCCAGGCCTGAGCGCCGGCGCGCTCGCGAGCCCAGGTGCGAACCGGGGTTCCCTGGCTCCTGCGAGGACGTGCCAGGCCCCGGGTGGGGCCCGGATCGACGTCACCCTCGACGTCACCCTCGACGTCGCCGACGTCACCCTCGAACGGCCCGAGCTCTCAGGCCCAAGCCTTGGGTCCCCTCGGCATGACAACCTCGCTTCCTGACGACGTCCAGCACCTCTCGTGGGCCGCTGCGCAACTGGGCATCGGCACCTCGACCGCCTATCGGCTGGTCGGCGTCGGCAAGATCCCGGGGGCCTTCCGGATCGGGGCCCAGTGGCGCGTCTCGGTCCCTCGGTTTCTCGCCGAGGTCCATGGAGCGGCGCCGGACGTCGAGCCCGATGACTGACGGCCTCAGCTGGGCAGCGCCAAAGTCCTGCCGAGGGCGTGGGCCAGGTCCCTGTCCCGCCGCTCGAGGACATGGGAATAGACCCGTAGGGTGATCGACGAGTCGCGGTGCCCAAGCCGGCCGGCGACCGTGGTCGGGTCGAACCCAGCGGCGATGGCCTGGGTGGCGGAGAAATGCCGCAGCGCATGGAGATGAGTGCTCACGCCGGCGGCCTTCGCAACGGCCTGGGTGAATTTCGACACGATGTCAGGCCGGATCGGCTCGGCGCCCACGGGGGAGCGAGAGAAGACGAAACCGTCGTTGCGCACCTGGAGGCCGAGGCGCGCGGCCAACTCGCCCACCTCGCCACGGTGCTTGGCCAGCACGGCAAGGGCAAAGTCGTCCAAGCTGATCGTTCGCACCTGGTGGGTCTTCGTCCCCTTCTCGGCCCACCCACCACCGGCGGTCTCGTAGACGGACCGGGCAATGGTCAGCGTCCGCCCTTCCGTATCGACGTCAGACCAGCGAAGAGCACAGAGTTCTCCTCGTCTGGCGCCGGTGAGGGCACCAATGAGCAACAGGGTGGCCAGCGCCGGTTCGACCTTCTCGGCGGCGGCAACAAGGGCTCGCACCTGGTCGGGACTCGGCGCGTGGACCTGTTGTTGATGTACCGGCGGCGGGCTCGCCTTGCGGGCCACATTGACCTCCACCATGTCCCAGCGCTCGGCCTGGTGGAGCGCCGCTCCGATGAGCGCATGCACCCGCCGCACCGTGGCCGGTTTGTTGCCCTTCGCCGTCAGCTTGGCGTAGAGGCCGTCGAGCTGGCGGGCCGTGAGGACCTTGAGCTTGATCTTCCCGAGCTCGGGCCGAACGACGCGATCGGCGATGTCGCGGTATTTGCGCATCGTGGTCGGGGAGCGGTCCGGTTCGATGTGCGCCAGCCACGCGTCGAGGAGCTCGCCCAGGGTCCCGGTTCCGGCGCTGACGTTGCCCTTCGACACTTGGGCGACCATCGCCGCGAGTTCTCGCTCGGCGATTCGTCTGCCGGCTCCCGGTCGAGCTTCATTCGCCCGGACGGTCTTGGTGATCTGCAACGGCGTGCCGTTGGCACGACGCCCGGCGTAGACGCGCAGCCTCCACACTCCGGGCCGGATCTCGCTCATGGTGCCCTGCACGCCCGAGATTGTAGTCACGGAGTAGTCGCGAGGGCGTGATCGCCCGAATACCCGACAGACAATATGGGCTGTGAGCTGGGCGTTCTTGGTGGGCCGCCCGGGGCTCGAACCCGGCACCTTGGGATTAAAAGTCCCCTGCTCTACCCGATGAGCTAGCGGCCCGCGGCCCGAGGCCCGCGATTCCCGGCGCAGGGCTGCACACCAGGCCTGGCGAGTCGGGCCATTCTTCCACGCCCGCCGAGTGCGGCATCGGGTTATACCGCAGGGTTGCGCGCCACCCCCACGGTGAACCAGCTCCATGGCTTGGGGCCTTTGGCGTAGCGCTGCTCGACCTGCTCGAGGGTGAATCCGGCGTCCGCCACCAGCGTCGCCGCGTCCCGCGTGAGGTGACATCCGTCGGCCAGGCGGCGCTGCCATGGGTCGATCCGGTGCTGCCAGAGCGCCACGCCGGCGTCGGGCGAGAGACCGTGCTCCAGGAAGTGCAGGCGCGCGCCCGGCCGCATCACCCGCCGGAGCTCGGCTAACACCTTGGCCGGGTCGGGGACGGTGCACAGCGTGAAGGTCGACAGCGCATCGTCGCAGCTGGCGTCCGCCAGGGGGATCGCCTGCCCGTCGAGACCGACGTGCTCGACCTGCACCCCGGCCTCGGCCACCCGCTTGGCGGCGATCCGCCGGGCGACCGCCGCGGGCTCCACCGCCAGCACCACCTCCACCGTGGGCGGGTAGTGCTCGGCGTTGAGACCCGAGCCGAAGCCGATCTCGACGACGCGCCCGGTCAGGCCCGCGGTGACCTCCTGCCGAAACCCGCGCATGCCCTTGGCGCCACAGACCCGGTCCACCAAGTGGGGCAGCACCTGCTCGCGGTAGAAGCCCATGGATCGGACGATAGCGGGCAGGGGTCGTTCCCACGCACGGCCGCCACCGTCCCGAGTCAGACTGAGCCGGACCCGCCGGCCGACATCGGTCGGCGGTCCGCCGGTCGAACAGGAGCCACCATGCCATTCATCCAGATCATCGAGTACAAGACGAGCAAGCCCGATGAGGTGAACGCGGTGTTCGAGGAGTTCTTCGCCGCCACCGAGGGCCGGCGCTCGGGTCACGGCTACGCCTGCCGGGACCGGGACCGGGACGACACCTACGTGAACGTGGTGGTCTTCCCCTCCTACCAGGAGGCCATGGCCAACAGCGAGCTCCCCGAGACCCGGGCCATGGCGGACAAGCTCGTGGCCCTCTGCGACGGCCAGCCGAGCTTCACCAACCTCGACGTCCTGCGCACCGACGGCGGGTCATAGGGGAGGTGTCGCCGCCACAACGCACCTCCTGGCCAGGGACGATGCGTCCTGGCCCTTGTTGTGATTGTGGCGATTGTTACTAAAGCGAAACATGAGCCTCGCCGATCGTTGACGAGACCAAATCTCTGAAGCATCAGGCGGGCTCCAAGTGACGAAGCGACAACGCGAGCGAAAGGGCGGGCGCTACACCGAGCCGTCGCGCAAGCGACGGCTGGCTGCCGTCGCGCTCGGTGCCACCGCGCTGGCCGCTTCCAGCGGTGCGTATCTGGCGGGGGCCGCGGGCAATTCGGGGACTCCGGCGGCAGCCTCCACCGGGGGCGCTTCGAAGACCCCGGGCCCCCAGGGTGCCCAAGGGGACCGGGGCTCGAGCGGCGCGCCCGGTGCGACCGGCACGCAGGGTGTACAGGGCGCCACCGGTACCGACGGTTGGAACGGCGAGCCCGGCGGGCGTGGCCCCGCCGGTCTCAACGGCGCGCCCGGACCAGTCGGCCCAACCGGGCCGGCCGGTGCGCCCGGGGCCAACGGCCTTTCGGGCCCCCAAGGCGTGACCGGCGCCCAGGGCGCGCACGGCGCGTTCGGCGGTCCCCAGGGCGCCCAAGGTGCGCCGGGCGCACAAGGCGCGCTCGGCGCCACAGGCGCCCAAGGCGCGCCGGGCGCGAACGGCATCAACGGCACGAACGGTGCCCAAGGCGCGACAGGCGCCCAGGGTGCCATGGGTGCAACTGGCGCGCAGGGCGCACAGGGACTCCAGGGCACACAGGGGTTCCAGGGCCCCGCTGGTCCCCAGGGCGCGCAGGGCGCGCAGGGCCCGGCCGGCACGACGGGTGCCCAGGGTTCCCAAGGTGCCCAGGGCGCAGCGGGGACGGGGGCGCAGGGCCCGCAGGGCTTGCCGGGGACGAACGGGGCGCAGGGCGCGCAGGGCGCGCAGGGTGCGTTCGGCGGCCCGCAGGGTTCCCAGGGTGCGACAGGTGCCCAGGGCGCGCAGGGCGCCAACGGTGCCAACGGTCTCAACGGCGCGCAGGGCGCGCAGGGTTTCCAGGGCACACAGGGGTTCCAGGGCGCGGCCGGGCCGCAAGGCCCCCAGGGGCCCCAAGGCGCGACCGGTGCCCAGGGCGCGGCCGGCACGAATGGTCTCAACGGCGCCCAGGGCGCGACCGGCGCCCAGGGGGCGCAGGGCACCACCGGTGCGCAGGGTGCAGCTGGCACGAACGGGACCAACGGCATCAACGGCACGAACGGGACGAACGGCGCGCAGGGCGCGCAGGGGGTTCAGGGCGCGGCCGGCTCGACGGGTGCCCAGGGCGCCAACGGCTCCAACGGCTCCAACGGCGCCAACGGTCTCAACGGCGCCCAGGGCGCGCAGGGTTTCCAGGGCGCGGCCGGCCCTCAAGGCGCGCAGGGCGGACAAGGGCCTCAGGGCGCACAGGGCGCGAACGGCACCAACGGGGCCCTGGGCGCCCAGGGAGCCACGGGTGCCCAGGGGGCGCAAGGGGCCGGAGGTGCCAACGGCGCGCAGGGCGCGCAAGGCGCGAATGGGGCGAACGGCGCCAACGGCCTCAACGGCGCCCAGGGATTCCAGGGCCCGATCGGTGCGCAGGGTCCCCAGGGCGCCAATGGCGCCAACGGCGTTAACGGGGCGCAGGGTGCCACCGGATCGACGGGACCGCAGGGCGCGCAGGGCTCGACCGGTGCCCAGGGCGCAGCCGGCACGAACGGGACCAACGGCATCAACGGCACGAACGGGACCAACGGGGCCCAAGGCGCGCAGGGCTTCCAAGGCGCGGCAGGCCCGCAAGGTCCGCAAGGCGCGCAGGGCTTCCAAGGCGCCCCCGGTTCGACCGGCGCCCAGGGCGCGCAGGGCGCCAACGGCGCCAACGGCGTCAACGGGACCGACGGTGCGCAGGGAGCCCAGGGCGCGGCTGGTTCGCAAGGTGCGCAAGGCGCCACCGGAGCGCAGGGCTCGGCCGGGACCAACGGCATCAACGGCACGAACGGGACCAACGGCGCAAACGGCGCGCAGGGCGTTCAGGGATTCCAGGGCGCGGCGGGCCCGCAGGGCGCCCAGGGCGCGACGGGCGCCCAGGGCGCGGCCGGCACGAACGGGACCAACGGGGCCCAGGGCGCGCAGGGCGCGACCGGCGCGCAAGGTGGCACCGGTGCGCAGGGCGCCGTGGGGACCAACGGGACCAACGGCGCGCAGGGACCGCAGGGCGAGGCCGGCACCAACGGGGCCCAGGGCTTCCAAGGCGCCCAGGGCTTCCAGGGCGCGGCAGGCCCGCAGGGTCCCCAGGGTGCGCAGGGTGCGACCGGCGCCGCGGGGACCAACGGCACGAACGGCACCAACGGGACCAACGGCGCACGCGCGACCCGGTCGCGTTGGTCGGCCGGCGCCGCCGTGGCGGTGCTCGGGGTATTGGCGGCGGCCTGTTCGGTGTCGTCGGCCCCGCCTTCGAGCTCGAGCGCCGGAAGCTCCACGCCTGCCCAACTGCTCACCGCCGGCCTGAGCGCCCAAGGACATGGGGACCTGTCGACGGCCTCCACCGACTACCAGACGTTGCTCCAGCAGGACCCCTCGAACCACCAGGGCTACGACAAGTACGCCTATTACAACCTCGGGGTCATCGCCCAGACGCAGGGCGACACGCAGACGGCGGACGCCGACTATCACAAGGTGCTGCAGCTGGACCCCAACTTCGCGACCGCCCTGTACAACTTGGCTGTCATCGAGAACACGTCGAACCCGCAGGACGCGATCTTCCTCTACAAGCAGGTGCTCGCGATCAAGCCCAACGACGTCAACTCGAGCTACAACGTCGGCCTGCTCCTCTACGAGCAGGGCCAGCCGGCGCAAGGCATCCCGTACCTGCAGAAGGCGATCCAACTCGACCCGGGCCTGCGAAGCAAGCTGCCGGCGGGCGTCAGCGTCCCCTGAGCGGAACGAGAAACGGTCGGCTGCCCGCACGAGGAGGGTCATGATCAACCAGCATCACGATCCTGCCGAGTTGCACGACCTCTACGCCGTAGCGGAGCCCTTTCCCCACATCGTCCTCGACGACTTCCTCCTGCCGCGCTTCGCCGGGCAGATCGCCGCCGAGCTCGAGGGCTGTGACATCGGCGACTGGCGCCAGGACGACCATGCCGACCAGGTGCACAAGCGATGGACGGACGACCCCGACCATGTGCCGGCCATGACCGGGACCGCGCTGCGGTTCATGAACACCCCCGACGCATGCCGGTTCTTCTCCACGCTCACCGGGATCGACGAGCTGATGCCGGATTCGTCGTACCTGGGGGGTGGGGTCCACGTGTCGCTCACCGGCGGCCGCCTCGGGGTGCATGCCGACTTCAACCTCCACCCCGACCTCGGCTTGCACCGCCGGGTCAACGCGCTGTTGTTCCTCAACCGGGACTGGGACCCGGCCTGGAACGGGCAGCTCGAGCTGTGGTCGCGCGACCTCGAGCGCCCGGTCGTATCGGTCGACCCCGATTTCAACCGGCTGGTGGTCTTCACCATCACGGACGACGCCTTCCACGGCGTGCCCGAGACGATCGCCTGCCCGCCCGACCGCCGGCGACTGTCACTCGCGCTCTACTACTACACAGCGGATCGGCCCGAAGAGGAGAAGGCGCCCTTCCACTGGGCGGCGTGGCACGCCGTCGCCGAAGCGTGATGGTCTCGAAGCGCACTCGCATGGGGCCGGTGAACCCGCCCGGTCGCATTCCCAACCCCCGGGTGACCGTGTTCACCCCAAGCCACGACCCGCGTTTTCTCGACGACTGCCTGGCGACGCTCCAGGCGCAGAGCTGTCCGGAGTGGGAGTGGATCGTCATGCTGAACCAGGGCGCGCGCTGGGAGCCAGCAGCACCAGACCCTCGCGTCCGCGTGGTGTCCGAGCCCCAGGTCGCCGGTGTGGGCATGGCCAAACGGGTGGCCTGTGCCGACGCGCGCGGCGAGTTCCTCGTCGAGCTGGACCACGACGACGAGCTGCGGTCCGACGCCCTGGAGCTCATCGTGGGGGCCTTCGACGAGCATCGCGACGCCGGCTTCGTCTACAGCCAGTGCGCGCAGATCGACGAGGAGGGCAAGCGCGACGACAGTCGGTTCGACGAGGCCAACGGCTGGGTGTACCAGGAGACCGAGGTCGACGGGCGCTCGGTGCTCCAGGTCGACTCCTTGGCGGCGTACCCCCACAACGTCAGCTACATCTGGTTCGCGCCCAACCATGTGCGCGCCTTCCGCCGCAGCGTCTACGAGCTCGCCGGCGGGTACGACGCCTCACGCGACGTGCTCGACGACCAGGACCTGATGTGCCGCATCTACCAGCTGGCGGAGTTCCACCTCATCCCGGAGTGCCTCTACCTTCAGCGCGTCCATCACAACAACACGCAACGGGTGTCGGAGATCAACGCCAAGATCCAGCAGGAGACCGTCGCGCTCTACGATCGCTATGTCGAGCATTGCGCGCTGGCGTGGGCCGAGCGCCGCGGGCTCAAGGCGCTCGACCTCGGCGCGGCGCACAATTCTCCGCCCGCCTATCTCGGCGTGGACCAGTTCCCCGGGCCCAACGTCGACATCGTGGGGGATGTCAGCCACGGGATCGACCTGCCCGACTCGAGCTGCGGCGTGATCCGCGCCGTGGACTTTCTGGAGCACGTCCAGGACAAGGTGGCCCTGTTCAACGAGCTGTACCGGCTCCTCACGCACGGCGGCATGCTGCTGTCGTTGACGCCGAGCACCGACGGGCGCGGGGCGTTCCAGGACCCCACCCACGTCGCGTACTACAACGAGAACAGCTTCTGGTACTTCACCGATGCTGACTACGCACGGTTCGTACCCTCCATCCGCTGCCGGTTCCAGGTCAGCAGGCTGGTGACCTACTTCCCGAGCCCATGGCACGAGGAGCATGACGTCCCCTACGTCTGCGCCAACCTCATCGCCATCAAGGATGGGCCGCGCCAGGGCGGCTACCTGCGGATCTGACGCCCGGGACCGGGTCGAACGGCCCGCCGGTCACGAGCAAGCACCGGGTGACCACAGGGCATCGCCCCGGACGATTTAGCGTGGTCGGGAAAGCCATGTCCCGTTCCGCCCTCCTCGCCGTCCGCCGCCAACGCAGCGGGGCGCCGGCGCCCTCCAGACGTCCCCGGCGCGCCCGGCGCTCCGTCGCCATCGGGGCCGGGGTGGTGGTGGCGCTGGCGGGCGCGGTGGCCATCGTCGTCGTGAGCCAGCCGCCCGCCGAGCTCGTGCCTCCGCAGTGCACCTTCGGCTCCACCGCGGGCACGCCCTACTCGATCACACCGGAGCAGGCGCAGAACGCGGCGATCATCGCCGCGGTGGGCTACCGAATGGGCATGCCCGACCACGCCGTCACCGTGGCTCTCGCCACCGCCTTCCAGGAGTCGGCGCTGCACAACCTGACCTACGGCGACCTCGACTCGGTCGGGCTCTTCCAGCAGCGACCGTCGGAAGGGTGGGGCACGCCGGCGCAGATCCTCGACCCGCAGTACGCATCCATCCAGTTCTACGCCCACCTCGAGCGTGTGCCGGGGTGGCAGGACATGGCCGTGACCGAAGCGGCGCAACTCGTGCAGCACAGCGCGTCGCCCGACGCCTACGCCGCATGGGAGTCCGAAGCCCGCGCCCTCGCCGAGGCGCTGACGGGCGAGGTCCCTGCCGGGCTCACCTGCCGGCTCGACGGGTTCGCCGGCGCGGTGCCCGCGTCGGGCGCGCTGGCCGCGGTCGCCGACAGCGAGTTCGGTGCCGCGGTCATCGGCCAGGCCTTGCCGGCGAAGACCGGCTGGCGGGTGGCCACCTGGGCCGTTGCCCACGCGCAGGAGTACCACGTCCGCGCCGTGTCGTTCGGCGGACGGACCTGGGACGAGTCCACGGGGTCGTGGGGGAGCGCGGCCGGGGCCGGTACCGCGGCTGCCGGTGGCCAGGGCGTCGTGACAATGGACGAACAATCCTGACCATCGTTCCTCGACATTCGCGAGATCCGCGTCGTTGCCACTCGTTTCCGCACCGGGACGCGGCGATCATGGACTCGGGTGGGGCGAGGGAGGACGCGGAGGATGAGGTTCGAACCCGCTGTGGACGCGGCGAACCTGCTCATGGCGGACCAGGTCCAGCTGGGCTGCGGCCACTGGCAACAGCGGGGCGACGTGGCGACGCCCTCAAGCCGCTGGTGCCCCATCTGCGGCCGACATGCGGCGGTCATCGGGGCCTGGGTGCCCTTGCCCTCGGGGGACGACGACCCCCAGCATTGAGACCGAGGACCTCCTTGGGATGGAGGGGATGTCCATCTTCTCCATCCTGTGCTCGAGGGAGTGGGTCATCACCGACGAGACGCTCCCGGCGCGCCGTCGAGGAATCGGGCTCCTGCGCCAGCTGGCGGGGGCGGCGCCGCCGCGCCTGAGGCCCCCGGGCCGCGGCCTCCCCGGGGGGCGCCGGTAGCAGACTCTCCCCGTGGTCGGCATCCTGCTCGTCGGCGTGGTGGCCGGGGTGATCGCGGGGATCTCGCCGTGCATCCTCCCGGTGCTGCCGGTGGTGCTGGTGGCGGGGGCCACCGGCGAGAGCCCCGCGGCCCGCCGGCGCCGTTCGGTGGCGGTGGTGGGCGGGCTGGTCCTCAGCTTCAGCGTGATCACCCTGGCCGGGTCTGCCTTCTTGAGCGCGCTGGGCCTGCCCCAGGACCTGCTGCGAGACGCGGGGCTGGTGGTCCTCGGGCTCTTCGGCCTGGGCCTGCTGGTGCCGGCGCTGGGCCATGCCCTGGAGCGGCCCTTCGCACGCTGGCGCGGCCCCACGCCGTCGACCTCCCGCGGGGGCCTGGTGCTCGGGCTGGGGCTGGGTGCGGTCTTCGTCCCGTGCGCGGGCCCGGTGCTGGCGGCCATCTCGGTGATCGGCGCCACCCGTCACGTCGGGTTCACCGCCGTGCTGCTGACCCTGGCCTTCGCCCTCGGCGCGGCCGTCCCCCTGTTGGTGGTGGCACTCGCGGGGGACACGCTCGTCGACCGCACCGCGGCGCTGCGACAGCGCGCCCCGATGCTTCGCACCATCGGCGGCGTCGTGCTGCTCGTGATGACGGGTGTCATCGCCCTGAACCTCACGGACGGCTTGCAGCGGGCCGTGCCCGGCTACACGAGCGCGCTCCAAAAGAGCGTCGAAGGCACGGCCTTCGCCACCAAGCAGCTGCAGGCGCTGACCGGCAACGGCGGCGGGATGCTGGCCTCGTGCACCATGACGGGCCTGGCCGACTGCGGTGCCGCCCCGCCGTTCCAGGGCATCGACGCGTGGCTCAACACGCCGGGCGGCAAGCCCCTGACCCTGGCGGGGCTCAAGGGCAAGGTCGTCCTCGTCGACTTCTGGACCTACTCGTGCATCAACTGCCAGCGCACGTTGCCACACGTGGAGGCCTGGTACGCCCGCTACCGCGACGACGGGCTGGTGGTGGTGGGCGTGCACACGCCGGAGTTCGCCTTCGAACACGTCGTCTCCAACGTGGCCGCCGCGGCGCGCCAGCTCGGTGTGGACTACCCGATCGCCATCGACAACGCCTACGGCACGTGGAACGCGTACCACAACGAGTACTGGCCGGCGGAGTACCTGGTCGACGCCACCGGGACGGTGCGCCACACCCACTTCGCCGAGGGAGACTACGGGGGGACCGAGTCGCTCATCCGCCGGCTCCTCGTGGCCGCTGACCCCACGGTCCAGCTGCCACCGCCCACGGACGTGCCCGACACCACGCCGACGGAGCCGATCAACCCGGAGACCTATCTCGGCTACGAGCGCTCGCAGTACCTGGTGGGCGACAGCATCGTCCCCGACGAGGCCGCCACCTACGGGTTCCCGAGCGACCTGCCGGCGGGGGGCTACGCCCTGTCGGGGACCTGGACCGTCGGCTCGCAACAGGCGACGGCCGGACCCAGCGCACGGCTCGAGCTCGGGATCCAGGCCGAGGACGTCTACCTGGTCCTCGGGGGCACCGGTACCGTCGGCGTCGACCTCAATGGCCAGAAGCTGGCCACGGTCGACGTGACCGGGATCCCGCGGCTGTACACGCTGGTCTCGTCCTCGACCCTCCAGACGGGCGTGCTCACGCTGACCTTCTCACCGGGCGTCGACGCCTACGACTTCACCTTCGGCTAGCGGGACGAAGCGCCGCCCGGGCGAGAGCCCGATACCCCCCAGGGGTATTATGACCCTCAGGCGGCCGGCAGCCGGCCCACGGCGAGGAGGTGCGCCATGCCCGGGTACAGCGAGCGCAAGCAGGACGTGGACAAGCGACTGCGGCGCATCGAGGGCCAGGTGCGCGGGCTCCAGCGGATGGTCGAGGACGACCGGTACTGCATCGACGTCCTCGAGCAGGTCTCGGCCGTCACCCGCGCCCTGCAGTCGGTCGCCCTGCTCCTCCTCGACGACCACCTGTCGCACTGCGTGGCCGATGCGGTCCAGGCGGGGGGCACGGAGGCCACGGCCAAGCTGGACGAGGCGTCCGCCGCCATCGCGAGGTTGGTCCGGTCGTGACCCGGGTCGTCGCCGTGTTCTGGCTCACGGACGCGGCGCGGGGGGTGCGCGAGGGCTTCTTCATGTTCTGGGAGACCTTGTGGGCGCTGGTCCTCGGCTTCACCCTGTCGGGGTTCGTCCAGGCCTTCGTGTCCCGACGGTCCATGCGCCGGGCCCTGGGCGACCACCGCCCGGCCGCGGTGCTGCGCGCCTCCGGCTACGGCATGGTCTCGTCGAGCTGCTCGTATGCCGCCGCGGCCATGGCCCGTGCCCTGTTCGCCAAGGGCGCGGACTTCGTCTCGGCGCTGGTGTTCATGTTCGCCTCGACGAACCTGGTGGTCGAGCTCGGCATCGTGATGCTGGCACTGCTCGGCTGGCAGTTCGCCGTCGCCGAGTTCGTAGGCGGCCCGATCATGATCGTGCTCCTGGTCCTCGGCGGTTCGGTCGTGTTCGGCGCGGCGGTGGTGGCCGGGGCGCGTGCCCGGGTACGGCGCGACACCGAGGCGCGCGCCGGCCACGACCACGACCACGGCCACGACCAGGACGACGACCACGACCACGGCGACGACGCGGCCGGGGCAGGGACCGAGGTCCCCTGGCGGGTCAAGGCGCGGTCCCTGGCGGCCTGGTCCGACGCGGCCGGCTTCAGCGTGGCCGACGCGACCATGCTGCGGCGCGAGCTGCTCGTCGGCTACCTCGCCGCCGGGCTCCTTGCCGTGCTCGTGCCCGGCGCGGCGTGGAGCGCGCTGTTCGTCCACGGCCACGGCCTGTCGACCCAGGTCGAGAACGCATTCGTCGGCCCACTCATCGCCGTGATCAGCTGGGTCTGCTCGATCGGCAACGTGCCCCTGGCCGCCGCGCTGTGGAAGGGCGGGATCAGCTTCGGCGGTGTGATCTCGTTCATCTTCGCGGACCTGATCGCAATGCCGCTGCTGTTCGTCTACCGCAGGTACTACGGCACCCGCCTCACGCTGCGGATGCTGGCGCTCTTCTACGTCGTGATGGCGTCGGCCGGGCTCGCGGTCGGCGGGATCTTCACCGGGCTCGGCATCGTGCCGGCCCGCCGGAGCGCGCCGATCGCGCCCGCCCACTTCGCCTGGGACGCCACGACCTACCTCAACATCGTCTTCCTGGTGGTGGCGGGCGCCGTGTACTGGCTCTATCGCCGACGTGGTCGTTTCGGCGGCGGCCGGGACTATGCCGTCGATCCCGTCTGCGGCATGCAGGTGCGGATCTCGGATGCGGCCGCGACCGCACGCCGCGGCAACACGACCTACTGGTTCTGTTCACCTCGCTGCCGCGATCGCTTCGAGACGTCGCACGCCGGCTCGCGCTCGACGCACCGGAACTGATGGTGGACGAGGGCAACCAACCGGCCGCGGCGACGTCCGGAGCCCTTCGAAAGGAGGACTTAGACCCTTCTTCGTTGCACAGGCGCGGGGATATCGTCACGCGATAAGCGCTCGACCGACTTCGCGACGCGGCAACCCGCGTGGGGCAACCTCGGTCGACTACGCGCGTCTGCTCGACCTGCGCACCGGGCTGCGCACGTTCCTCCACTGGAGCGACGAGTCGGCCCGCGAGGCCGGGCTCACGCCGGCCCAACACCAGCTCCTGCTCGCCGTGCGCGGGCACGAGGACCCGCGGGGCCCGACCATCGGCGACCTGGCGGGCTACCTCATGCTGCGCCACCACTCGGCGGTGGGTCTCGTGGACCGGGGCGTGGCCTCCGGCATCGTCGCCCGGCACGAGGACGCCGACGACCTGCGCGTCGTGCGGGTGCGGCTCACAGCCAAGGGGGCCCGCCTGCTCGACCGGCTGGCATCGTCGCACACCGAGGAGCTGCGGAGGCTCCAGATCCCCCGCCTGCGGCCCTTGTGGGAGGACCTGCCACCCGCCTGAGGCGGCGGTGGCCACAACGGCACCCCAACCTCCAGGCCGGGACAGCGCCGGCCGTCAACGCGGGCCGGGCCGGCGCCGATAAGAGGGCCGGGGACCGCGCTCGTCGACAGCGGGCGCGGCTACCCGTGTTGGCGTGCCCAACGGCACGGCCGCGACGCGGTCGTGAAGCGGGCGGGGGATCACCGGACTCGGTGGGCCGGACGAGGGGCACCGGCCCGCCGGGCTCCGGCGAGGGCGTGGCGTCGGGGCCCGGCACGGGCCACCGGCGGGCCCACCCCAGCGGCGCGGGTGCTCATCCACGCGCGCACGAGGCGCTCGCCTCTCGTTCGTCGCGCGACAGGCCGGGCCGGTCCGTGCGCGGCCAGAAGTCGCCCGTCGCGGGGTCCTGGTCGTAGGGGACGGGCGGCGGCGTGCCCGTGGCCGCGTCTCTGGCGATCGCGCCCAGCGCCTCGAGCAGCGAGTCCACGTCCGAGGCCGAGGTCGAGATGCCGCAACTGGCCCGCACCGCGCCCGGAACGGTCCGGTGGTCGCCGGCGAGGACGCGGGCGCGGTAGTCGTCGATCTCGGCGCGTCCGAGCCCGAGGAGGCGGATCAGATAGGGGTGCGCGCAGAAGCAGCCGTGGCGCACCCCGATCCCGTGTTCGGCGCTCAGCCGGGCGGCCACCAGGCCGTGGTGCATGCCCTCCACGACGAAGGTGGCGATGGCCAACGTCTCCGTGCCCGTCTCCGTGCCCGTCTCCGTGCCCGTGCCCGGCCCGAGGACGCGGACGCCGTCGATGCGCTCGAGACCGCGCCGCAGCCGCGCGGCCAGCGCCCGTTCGTGCTCGGCGATGGCCGTCCAGCCGATCCGGCCCAGCTCGGCGATCGCGGCCTCCAGGGCGACGGCCCCCACCACGTTGGGCGATCCCGCCTCCTCCCGCTCGGGCGGGTCGGTCCAGACCACCTCGTCGAGGTCCACCAGGTCGACCGCGCCGCCGCCGGCCAGGAACGGATCCCCCTCGGCGAACGTCGACTCCGGGGAGACGAGGACGCCGGTGCCGAACGGCGCATAGAGCTTGTGCCCGCTGTAGGCCACGTGGTCGGCCGACGCGGGGATGGGGCGGTGGGGCGCCAGCTGCGCGGCGTCGAGCACCACCGGCACGCCGCGCCGATGGGCTTCGTCGATGATCTCCTCTAGGGGCGGGAGCCACCCGGTGACGTTCGACGCGCCCGTGACGGCCAACAGGACGGGCGTGGGCCTCGCCTCCAGGCCGGCGACGACGTCGTCCAGGCCGAAGGTCCCCTCGGGGCCGCACTCCACGTAGCGGCGCCGCGCCACGCGCCCCCAGGGCAGGAGGTTGGCGTGGTGCTCGACCACGGTGGTGAGGACCACGTCGTCGGGCCCCAGCCCGAGCCGGTAGGCGAGGTGGTTGATGGCCTCGGTGGTGTTGCGGCACAAGATGGCGACGTCGCCCGAGCGCCCGGCCCCGGCGAAGGCGAGGGCCGCGACCCGCGCCGACTCGTAGGCGGCCGTCGCCCGCCGCGACTTGTAGCCGGCGCCCCGGTGGACGCTGGAGTACAGGGGGATGAACGCGTCGACGGCCTCGGCCACCACCGTGAGCGCGCTGGTGGACGCGGCGTTGTCGAGGCCGACGTAGGGGCGTTCGACGCCGTCGAGACAGGGGACTCCCAGCCCGTCGCCCACCAGCGCCGCCAGCGGGCCCAATACGGAGCGTCGTTCGTCGTCGGGCATTGGGCGATTCTGCCGCGGCCCCCGATGCTCGGGCGCCCGCCGCCCCCTCGGTACCATCGACCCGTGGACGAGGACCTGGACCCGAGCATGGACGAGGACGTGGACCCGAGCGCGACGACGGGCGACGACGGGCGGGAGCTGGCCGACGACGTGGGGGCGCTCGACGCCATCGAGGCCGCGCTCGACGACGTCGAGACGGCGCTCGTCCGGCTCGACGACGGGTCCTACGGCCGCTGCGAGGTGTGCGGCGACGCCTTGGACGACGCCCAGCTCGCGCAGGCGCCCGCGGCCCGGCACTGCCGGGCCCATCTCCCCATCCCGCTCCCCTGAGCGGCCCCGCGGGCGCCGAGCGGGGCTCCCGCCTTCTTGGTCCCCCGGAAGACCTCTACTCCTTGGTATCCCAGAAGACCCCTACTCCTTGGTCTCCCGGAAGACCTCTACTTCTTGGTCTCCCAGAAGACCTTGTCGATCTCGCCGATCGAGTCGAGGAGCCTCTGGGCGACCGCCACGTCGGTCGTCTTCTTGGTCTCGCCGGCGGCCTTCGTCGCCGTCCAGAAGAGGGTGTGGAGCTCGGGGTGCTTCTCGAGGTGCTCGGGCTTGAAGTAGTCCGTCCACAGCACCCACAGGTGATGCTTGACGAGGTCCGCCCGCTCCTCCTTGATGGTGATGGCGCGCTCCTTGAAGACCGGGTCGTCCGAGCCGTTGAACTTCTCCATGCACGCCTTGACCGACTCGGCTTCGATACGGGCCTGGGCGGGGTCGTAGACACCACAAGGGAGGTCGCAGTGGGCATGGACGACGGTCGTGGGGGGCAGGGCCCGGTCGATGGCGGCGAGCAGTCGGTCCGCGATGCGCATTGGGGGAGCTCCTTCGTCCAGAGTGGATCCGTGGCTGACGGGCCCACCTTACCCACGGCGGCCCGGCGGTGATCCTGGCCGTCCCGCCCGGGCGTGACGGGCACGTCGCGCGCTGGATCGTGTTGGCCGGCCTCGCCGCCGCCTTGGTCGCGGCCGTGGCCGTCCTGCGGCCCCGGCGCGTCGTGGTCGCCGGCCGCAGCATGGAGCCCGACCTGCGCGACGGCGACCGGCTCGTCGTCGTGCGCGCCCGGCGCCTGGCGCCGGGCGACGTCGTCGCCGTCCGGGATCCGCGGGATCCCCGGCGCCTCCTCGTCAAGCGGGTCACCTCCATGGTGGGGGACGACGTGATGGTCCACGGCGACAACCCGGCGGCAAGCACCGACAGCCGTGCCTTCGGCCCGGTCTCCCGGCGGGCCGTCGTCGGCCGCGTGGTCCGCCGCTACGAGGGGCTCGCGACCGGGGCGCGGTAGCATCGCGGCCATGGCCTGGCTCGATTCGGAGCTCGAACGCCTCTTCGCCCCCGAGTACCTCCAGGGGATCGGTGAGCGACCGCTCGAAGAGGTTCGCGCCATGCGCGACGAGTGCCAGGACGCGGAGACGGCCGTCTCCTACCTGCGCCGGGTCGCCCAGGGCCGCCTCGACATCGTCCACGTCTACCTGCACAACAGCGGGGAAGCCGACGACGACACCGCGGACCTGACCAAGCTCGTCGAGCGGCTCCCCGACATCATGGGCGCCGGCCCGCCGCGCCCGCCGGGCCCGGGACGCCTCCCCGCCTCCATGGGGCCCGACATGGCCCACGGGGACCTCACCGCTCCGATCGACGCCGTGCTCGACGGGGAGAGGATCGGCGAGCTGCCCTCCATGACCCGCCAGCAGCTCCAGGACATCGCCGATCGCCTGGGAGACATCGAGGCGTCCATCTCGGACAACCGGCGCGCGCTGCACGAGCGGATCGACAAGCTCCAGGCCGAGATCGTCGACCGCTACAAGCGGGGCGAGGCCACGGTCGACGGCCTCCTGACCTGATGCCCAAGCAGCTGCCGGACCGCTGGCACGACCTCGGCGCCTTCATCCGTGAGCAACGCAACTCGGCGCGCCTGAGCCTCCGGCGGCTCTCCGAGCTGGCCGGGATCTCAAACCCCTACCTGAGCCAGATCGAGCGGGGCCTGCGCAAGCCGTCGGCCGAGATCCTCCAGCAGATCGCCAAGGCGCTGCGGATCTCGGCAGAGACGCTCTACGTCCAGGCGGGGATCCTCGAGCCCGGCAGCGGCGAGTCCGACCTCGGCCGCGAGATCCTGGCCGACCCGCACCTGACAGAGGACCAGAAGCAGGCGCTCATCCGCATCTACCTGTCGTTCCGCCACGAGCACGAGGGCGACGAGCACGGGCCTGCGTCGGCCCGGCCCGCCCCGACGGCCGCCTCCTCCTCCGAGGCCTCGCCGGCGGCCGCCGCCTCGTCGACGGGCCGGGCGGTGATCGGCGCGCCGAGCCCCACCTCCGCCGCGGCCGGCCCGGAAGCCTGACCCGGCTGATCGGGATTTCTGGGGGAGGCAGGTAGGCTCTCCGGACGGTGCGACGCCTGGCGGTCCTCTCCCTGCACACCTCGCCCCTGGCCCAGCCCGGCACGGGCGACGGCGGAGGCATGAACGTGTACGTGCGGGAGCTGTCGACGGCCCTGGCGCGGGCCGGGGTGGAATGCGACGTCTACACCCGAGCCTGGTCGCCGGCGCTGCCAGCCACCGTGGCGGTCGAGCCCGGCCTACGGGTGCACCACGTGCCCGCCGGGCCCCTCGAGGTCGTGGCCAAGGAGGGGCTCCCGGCGCTGGTCGACGAGTTCACCGACAACGTGCTCGGCCTCATGGCCTCGGGCGCTGGGGTCGACCCGGCCATTCACGACGAGACGGGGTTCGACGCGGTGCACGCCAACTACTGGCTGTCGGGGCTCGCCGGCCACCGCATCAAGCACGAGCTGGACCTGCCCCTCGTGTCCACGTTCCACACCCTCGCCCGGGTGAAGGCGGAGGCCAGCCCCGAGGAGGTCTCCTCCGACGAGCCGCACCGCCGGGCCGAAGCAGAGGCGGCGGTCATGGGGTGCTCCGAGGTGGTCCTGGCGTCGTGCTCCGTCGAGGCCGCGCAGCTGGCCACGCTGTACCACGCGGATCCCGGGCGCATCCGCGTCGTCGCCCCCGGTGTGGACCATGCCTTCTTCGCGCCCGGTCACGGGCCGCAGGCGCGACGCGCGCTGCGATTGCCCGCCGACGTGCCGCTCCTGCTCTTCGTCGGGCGCATCCAGCCGCTCAAAGGTGTGGAGGTGGCGGTGCGCGCGTTGGAGGCCATGACCGCGCGACCCGACGCGCATCTGGTGGTGGTGGGCGGGCCGAGCGGGCCCCGCGGCGAGGCGCACCTGGTCGAGGTCAAGAAGCTCGTCGCGCAATCGGGTGTCGCCGCGCGCGTGCACTTCGTCGACCCCCAGCCGCACGAGCTGCTGTCGACCTACTACCGTGCCGCGGACGTCTGCGTCGTCCCCAGCCGCTCCGAGTCCTTCGGCCTCGTCGCCCTGGAGGCGGCGGCCTGCGGGACGCCGGTGGTGGCCGCCGCGGTCGGGGGCCTCACCACGTTGGTCGACGACGGCCGCACGGGGTACCTCGTCGACGAGCCGACGCCCGCCGCCTTCGCCGAGGCCGCCACCGCCATCGTGGGGGACCCGATGCTGGCGTCCCGGTTCCGGCGGGCGGCCGTGGAACGGGCGGGGCACTACACCTGGGCCCATTCCGCCGCGCTGTTGCGTGCCACCTACGAGGAGCTGGCCGCCGAGCGCCTCGTGTCCTGCCGCTGACGCGCACCGTGGGCCTCGCGGAGATCGCCTCGGCCGAGGAGCGTGCCGCATGCGACGCGGTCATCGACGCCTGGACCCGCGCCCGGCTCGAGGAGCCCGACGGCGCGCTCGTGGCGGTGGACCGCCAGGCCGAGCTCGGACGGTGGTACCTGCGGTTGCGCGGCGACGAGAAGGACTTCGTGACCATCTGGCTCACCGTCCGTCAGCGCACGCTGCATCACGAGGCCCAGGTGATGCCCGCACCCGAGACGAACATCGCCGAGACCTTCGAGTACCTCTTGCGCCGCAACGCGGACCTCTACCAGATGCGCTTCGCCCTCGGCCCGGAGGACGCGGTGTACCTCGTGGGCGAGCTGCCCATCGCCGCGGTGACGTCCGACGAGCTCGACCGCGTCGTCGGCTCCACCCTGCAGTACGTCGACGCGTGCTTCCCGACGGCCATGGGAATCGGCTATGCCGGAATATACCGCCGTCGCCCGCGTCGCTGAGAAGCGAGCCGGACCCGCTGTCGCGCGGCGGCGGGGTTGGCTAGGGTGCGGTTCGACGCGGCCCGCGGGGCAGGCGAAGCCGATCGATCGGGGAAGTGCGATCGGCCTCCGTCGGTTCCTCGGGCCGTGTCGCGTCCGCTCCCCGCACTAGCCTGCGAGTGGTGCAGCCGGAGCTGGTCGTCGTCGGAGGCGGGCGCATGGGGACCGCACTCGTGCGCGGGCTCATCGCGTCCGGATGGTCGCCGGGCGCGATCGCCGTGGCGGAGTCGGACGACGAGCGTCGCGACGAGCTCGCGGAAGCGCTCCCCGGGGTGGTGCCCGTCGCCGAGCCGTGCGCGGCGGCCGGCGCCGTGCTGGCGGTGAAGCCGGCCGACGCCGCCGCCGCGTGCCGCGCGCTGCGCGAGGTGCAGGTCACGCGGGCGCTGTCGATCATGGCGGGCGTCACCATCTCCGATCTCACGTCGTGGCTCGGGCCCCACGTCACCGTGCTGCGGGCCATGCCCAACACCCCGGCGCTCGTGCGCGCCGGGGTCGCCGCGCTCAGCGGCGGCGCAGGAGTGGCCGAAGAGGACTTCGCCTGGGGGGAGGCGCTCCTCGGCGCGGTGGGCCGCGTGGTGCGGGTCCCCGAGGCGGAGCTCGACGCGGTGACCGGCCTGTCGGGCTCGGGGCCGGCCTACGTCTTCCTCGTGACCGAGGCCCTGGTGGAGGCGGGGGTGGCGGCGGGGCTCTCCCATGCGGTGAGCACCGTGTTGGCCGTGGAGACGGTCGCCGGGGCGGGGCGGCTCCTGGTGGAGACAGCCGAGGCCCCCGAGGTCCTGCGCGCCCAGGTCACCTCGCCGGGGGGGACCACCGAGGCGGGCCTCGCCGTGCTGGAGGGCAGAGGCCTGCGCGACGCCCTGGTGGCGGCGGTGGCGGCCGCGGCCGCCCGCTCCCGCCAGCTCGGCCAGCGATCCTGAGCCGGGGCCGGCGCCCCTGGCCGAGGCCAATTGTTTTCTTTCCCTCTTCCAACAATCGCCACATTGGCGTACAGTCGCATCAGGCGGAGAGGGGTGATTCCACTGACAACCGAAGACATCTCGAGCGCCCGGTACTTGACCGTGCGCGAGGTCGCGAGCACCCTCCGGGTCTCGAACATGACCGTTTACCGGCTCATCAACGCCGGGGAGCTCCCGGCGGTCCGGGTCGGCAAGTCCTTCCGTCTGCGCGAGGACGACGTCAACCGCTACCTGGCGGATCGCTACACCCAGGCGGGCTGAGCCCGCCAGGAGGTCCAGGGCAGCAGGACGAGCGCCGGTGGTGCGCGCCGAGCGTGCGGCCGCAGGCGCCGTTTTCCTGCTGACCGACTACGGGCACGCCGACGAGTTCGCCGGCGTCGTTCGCGCCGTGGTGGCCCGCGACGCCCCTGGCGCACCCATCGTCGACCTCTCCCACGACATCCCGCCCTTCGACGTGCGGGCCGGCGCGTTGACGCTGGTGCGCTGCGTCCCCCACCTCGGCCCGGGCGTGATCGTGGCCATCGTCGATCCGGGCGTGGGCACGACCCGGCGCGCGCTGGCGGTGGAGGTGGCCGGCTCGCCCGGTCACGTGGTCGGCCCGGACAACGGGCTGTTGCCGTGGGCCATCGACGCGCTCGGCGGACCCCGCCGCGCCGTCGAGCTCGCCACGTCACGGTCGACGTTCGACGGGCGAGACGTCTTCGCGCCCGCCGCCGCCGCCCTCTGGAGGGGCGAGCCCGTGGACGCCGTCGGTACCCCTGTCGAGCTCGACACCCTCGTCCGGCTCCCCCCGGCACGGCTGCTCGTGGGCGAGGGAATCCTCGACGCCGAGGTGTTCTGGGTCGATCGCTTCGGCAATGTCCAACTGGCGGCCGGGCCGTCGGACGCGTCGCGCGCCGGGCTGGGTCCCGCGGTGGAGGTCGTGCTCGAGGCGGGTCGCAGCGTCCCCGCGCGCGTGGTGGGATCGTTCGCCGAGCTGGGCGACGACGAGATCGGCGTGGTCACCGACGCCAGCGGCATGCTCGCGCTTGTGTGCAATCGCCGTCCGGCAGCTACCGTGCTCGGCGTGCAAGCAGGCGACATGGTCGGGCTGCGCACCGGTGGGCCGGGCGGCATGGTCATCGGGCGCATCCAGCCCGGGGGCCGTCCGTGAACCTTGCGGCACTGGTCGAAGGGCATCCCGCCGACGCGCGCGCGCTGCACGATGCGGCGGGGTGGCACACGTGGGGCGAGGTGCGCCGGCGTGCCCGTGCGCTGGCCACGGGCTTGCGCGGTCTCGGCGTCCAGCCGGGCGACCGGGTGGCGGTGGTGTGGCCGACCTCGGTGGACTTCGTGGTCGGTTACCTCGGCGTCCTGGCTGCCGGGGCGGTGGCCGTGCCGCTCAACCCGAACAGCCCCACACCGGAGCTCGAGCGCGAGCTGACCGTGGTCCAGCCCGCGGTGATCCTGGCCGGTCCCCCCGCGGTCGACACCACGGTGGCCGCCGCGTCGGCCGCCACCGTGGTCGTCCCGGGCGGGACCCACGGATCGCCCAGCACCTGGGAGGCGCTGTCGGACGGGGATGCCCCGGCGCCGGCCGCGGGCAACGGGTCCGACGTGGTGCCCCTCCCCGCCACCGAGCTCGACGCGCTTGCCCGCGACGACGACGACCCGGCCGTGCTCCTGTTCACCTCGGGCACCGCGGGGTCGCCCAAGGCAGCGGTGCTGTCGCACGGCAACCTGGTCTCCAACCTCGGCCAGATGCTGGCCGTGCCGGGCGAGATGTTCCGCGCCGACGACGTCGGGCTCGCCGCGGTGCCCCTCTTCCACATCTTCGGCCTCAACGTGGCCCTCGGCCTCGTCCTCGTCACCGGCGCCGCTCTCGTGCTCGAGCAGCGCTTCGACCCGGAGGACTCGTTGCGCCTGGCGCGGGAGCTCGGGGTCACCACCCTGGCCGGCGTCCCGGCCATGTTCGACGCGTGGGCCGCCGTGGCGGAGCGATCTGGCGACCAGGCGGGCACGCTCGTCAGCGTGCGCCGGGCCGTGTCGGGCGCGGCCGCGCTCGACCCGGCCGTGGCCGAGCGCTTCGAGCGCCACTTCGGCGTGCCGGTGTGGCAGGGCTACGGCCTGACCGAGGCGTCGCCGGCCGTGGCCACCTCCCTGGGGACCGGCCGCAACCGACCGGGATCGGTGGGCCGGCCCCTGCCGGGGGTCGAGGTTCGGCTGGTCGACGACAACGGCGACGACGTCCTCGAGGGGGACCCCGGGGAGATCTGGGTGCGCGGGCCCAACGTCTTCCAGGGCTACTGGCGCGACAGCGCCGCCACCGACGCGGTGCGCACACCCGACGGGTGGCTGCGTACGGGCGACGTCGGCGTGATCGGCGAGGAAGGGGACCTCTTCGTCGTCGACCGGCGGAAGGACCTCGTGATCGTCTCGGGCTTCAACGTCTACCCCGCCGAGGTCGAGAAGGTCGTGGCCGCCATGGACGGGGTCGTCGAGGCCGTCGTGGTCGGTCGCCCCGATCCCGAGTCCGGCGAGTCGGTGGAGGTCGTCGTGGTGGCCGAGCCCGGTGCCGCGATCACCGAGGAGGACGTGCGCGCCTATTGCGCCAAGCGCCTGGCCCGCTACAAGTGCCCCACCTCGGTGCGCTTCGTCTCCGAGCTGCCCCGGGGCCTCGTCGGCAAGGCCCTGCGCCGGGCCCTGCGGGCCGAGCCCGTTTGAGGGACCGGATCCGGCGAGAAGGACCGGATCGCCGGCAGGAACCGGCCCGGTCCCACGGGTGGGGCGGGGCCCCGACTTGGTGTCCCCGACGAGGGCCTGAGTACGATCCGCCGCCATGGTCGACTCGCCCCGCCGGATCCCCGAGGCCACCGTGGCGCGCCTGCCCGTGTACCAGCGGATCCTGCTGGAGCTCGTGCGCGCCGGCACGGCCACCGTGGCCTCCGAGCAGCTCGCGGAGATGGCCAGGGTCAACGCCTCCAAGGTCCGCAAGGACCTGTCGTTCCTGGGCTCGTTCGGGACCCGCGGCTCGGGGTACGACGCCCGCTTCCTGCTCTCGCAGATCGATCGCGAGCTGGGCCTCGACGGCGACTGGCCAGTGGTCATCGTGGGCCTCGGCAACCTGGGCCGCGCGCTGGCGAATTCGCCGGGCTTCACCTCGCGGGGCTTTCGGGTCGCCGCGCTCTTCGACGTCGACCCCGGCTTGGTGGGGACCCGCATCCGGGGTGTGGAGGTGCGCGACGCCGGCGAGCTCGAGGACACGATCGCCCAGGACCCGCCGGCCATGGGCGTGATCGCCACGCCGGCCGACGCCGCCCAGGACGTGGCCGACCGGCTGGTCGCCGTGGGGGTGGGGTCCTTGCTCAACTTCGCCCCCCGGGTCCTGCGCGTGCCCTCCAACGTGCTGCTGCGCTACGTGGACCTGTCGATCGAGCTGCAGGTCATGAGCTTCTACCTGTCGCACCGGGACCATCCGGGCTCCCACGTCGCTTCCTCGCCGCTCCCGCACGCCGTCGGGCTCTCGACCTCCGAGCCCGGCTGATCCTCGCCCGCACCCGGGCGGATGCCTGCCCCGGCGCCGGCCGGGCGGAGCCGGCCGGTAGGGACGTCCTGGCGCTCTCACCAGCGTCTGGGCATCCTGGTGGGTGGGCCGCCGTAGGCTGGGGGGACGGCTCGGGGAGCGTCGGTGGGTCCGGCGCGTCGCAGCCGCTGACACCAGCAGGCCGAACGAGGAGCCATCGGGTCGTTGTCCGTCGTCGTCATCGGGCTCGAACAGCACAAGACGCCGCTCGACCTCCTCGAGCGCGCCACCATTCCCGAGGACGGGCTGGCCAAGACCCTGGCGCGCCTGCGGGACCGGCCGAACTTCTCCGAGGTGGCGGTCCTCTCCACCTGTCTGCGCACCGAGATCTACGCCGTGGTCGAGCGGTTCCACGAGGGCGTGGCCGACCTCCAGGAGTTCCTCGCCTCCTACGCCGGGACGCCCATCGACTCGCTCGCCGAGTACATGACCGTCCTCTTCGACGACGGGGTCGCGCTGCACTTGTTCGAGGTCGCGTCCGGCCTGCGCTCCGCCGTGCTCGGCGAGACCGAGGTCCTGGGCCAGGTCCGCCGGGCCATCGAGCGGGCCGAGGCGGAGAAGGCCGCGGGCCCGGTGCTCTCGGGACTCTTCCGCCGCGCCGTGCAGACGGGTCGCAAGGCGCGCAGCTCCACCGGCATCGCCCGCGGGACGACGTCGCTGTCGCACGTCGCCGTGGACGTCGCCGCGGCGCGCCTGGGCGGCTCCCTCGACGACCGGCGGGTGCTCGTCATCGGCGCGGGCGAGATGGGTGAGGGCGTCGTCGAGGGCCTGGCCAAGCGCCATGAGCACGCGGACGTCGTGGTGGCCAACCGCACGGCCGGACGCGCCCGCACGCTGGCCGAGAAGGTGGACGGTGAGGGCATCGGCCTGGCCGGGTTGGCCGACGCGCTGGTGATGGCCGACGCCGTGATCGTGTCCACGGGGGCGACGCTGCACCTGCTCGATGCCGAGCTGCTCGAGCGTGTGGCGGCGGAGCGCGCCGAGGCCGGACGCGCGCAGCTCGTGATCGTCGACCTCGGTGTGCCCCGCAACGTCGATCCCGCCGTGGCCGGCATCGCCGGGCTCGAGCTCCTCGACATGGACGACCTGGGCGCGCATGCGGAGCGCGCCCTGGAGGAGCGGCGTGCCGAGGCTGTCGCCGTCGAGGCCATCGTGCGCCAGGAGGTCGAGCGGTTCCGGGCCGAGGACCGCGCCCGGGGGGCGGCCCCGGTGGTGGCGGCCCTCCGCGGACGGCTCGACGAGGTCCGGGTGGCCGAGCTCGAGCGGCACCGGTCGCGCCTGGTCGGTCTCGACGAAGACCAGTGGCACGAGGTCGACGCGGTGGTGCGCGACGTGCTGGCCAAGGTGATGCACCAGCCGACCGTGGCGCTCAAGGACGCGGCCGGCACTGCACGCGGCGAGCGCCTGGTCGAGGCCGTGCGCGCCCTGTTCGACCTCTGACCGGGCCCGTGTCCCAGGGCCCGCCGCTTCGCCTGGCGACCCGGGGGTCCCCGCTCGCCCGGTGGCAGGCGGCACGGGTGGCCGAGTTGCTGGCCGCGGCCGGTGTCGCCCCCCGGTGCGAGACGGTGGTCGTGTCGACCGCCGGCGACCGCCGCACCGACGTGCCCCTGTCGTCCATCGGCGGCCAAGGGGTGTTCGTCAAGGAGGTGCAGGCGGCCGTGCTCGACGGGCGCGCCGATCTGGCCGTGCACTCGGCGAAGGACCTTCCCGCGGCCACCCCCGAAGGGCTGGTGCTCGCCTGCGTGCCCGAGCGCGCGGATCCGCGTGACGCCATGGTGGGCTCGACCCTCGACGCCCTTGCCACCGGGGCGGTCGTCGCCACCGGGTCCGTGCGCCGGCGCGCCCAGCTGGCCTGGCTCCGTCCGGACCTGAGCTTCTGCGAGCTGCGGGGCAACATGGCCCGCCGCCTCGACGAGGCGGAGGCGGTGGGGGCCGGGGTGGTCGCCTACGCCGCGTTGGTGCGCCTCGGCTTGACCCGGCGGGCGGCCGAGGTGCTCGACCCCGGCACCTTGCTCCCACAGGTGGCGCAGGGTGCCTTGGCCGTGGAGTGCCGGGCCGGCGACGAGCGGGTCCTTGGCGCGCTGGCCGTCGTCGACGACGACGCGGTCCATCGGGCCGTGCGGGCCGAGCGGGCCTTTCTCGGTGCGCTCGGCGGCGGGTGCTCGATCCCGGTGGGGGCGCTGGCCGTGCCCGGTGCCGACGACGAGCTCGTCCTCGACGCCATGCTGGCGGGGCGTGACGGCCGCGTCCTGCTGCGCCGGCGTGCTGCCGGCCGCGATCCCGACGCGCTGGGCCGGGAGCTGGCCCGCGTGCTGCTGGACGAGTCCGGGGGGCGGTCGCTCGCCGACTGGGCGCCCGTCGACCGGGCGCCCGCCGACCGGGACACGCCGTGACCGTCTACCTGGTAGGCGCTGGCCCGGGCGACCCGGGTCTGCTCACCCGACGCGGGGCGGCACTCCTGGCGCGCGCGGACGTCGTGGTGTTCGACCGGCTCGTCGCCCCCGAGCTGCTCTCCATGGCCCCGGCGGACGCCCTGCGCGTCGACGTGGGCAAGCGCCCCGGCGAGGACGTCGCCCAGCGCCAGCGCGACATCAACGCGTTGCTCGTCGAGCACGGGCTCGCCGGGCGGACGGTGGTGCGCCTCAAGGGCGGCGACCCCTTCGTCTTCGGACGCGGCGGGGAGGAGGCCATGGCGCTGCGGGACGCAGGCGTGGCCTTCGAAGTCGTCCCGGGCGTGACCTCCGCGTTCGCCGCCCCCGCCTACGCCGGGGTGCCCGTCACCCATCGCGGCCTTGCCACGTCGGTCACGGTGGTCACCGGCAACGTGCGCGACCCCGAGGGCGGGGGCGTGGACTGGGGGGCCCTGGCCCGCGCCGGGGGCACGGTGGTCGTCCTCATGGGGATGGAGCACCGGGCCGAGATCGCGGCGCGGCTCATGGCCGGGGGTCGCGCCCCCGACACGCCCGTCCTGGTGGTGCACCAGGGCTCGACGCCCGCGCAACGCAGCGTGCGCACGACCCTCGCCGGCCTCGACGCCGTGGAGCTCGGCCCGCCGTCGACCATCGTGGTGGGGGAGGTGGCCGGCCTGGAGCTCGACTGGTTCGGCCGCGGCCCCCTCGGCGGCGACACCGTGTTCGTGACACGCGCCGCCACGCAGGCGTCCCCCCTTGTCGACGCCTTGGCCGCCGCCGGCGCCCAGGTGCGCGACCTGCCGCTCATCGCCATCGCCGACCCCCCCGACGGGGGCGAGGCGCTGCGGCGCGCTGCGGGGGCAGTGTGCGCCGGCGCCTACGACTGGGTGGTGTGCACGTCGGCCAACGCCGTCGAGCGGCTCGTGGGTGCGGTCCGCGACGGGCGCGAGCTCGGTGCCACGCGGCTGGCCGCCGTGGGACCGGCGACGGCTGCCGCCTTCGAGTCCTGCCATCTCGTGCCCGACCTGGTGCCGGCGGAGGCCAGCGCCGAGGGACTGGTGCGGGCCATGCCCGACGGGCCCGGGCGGGTGCTGTACCCGGGGGCGCTGACCGTCCGTCCCACCCTCGCCGCGGGCCTTCGGGCCAAGGGGTGGGAGGTGGACCACGTGGCCGCCTACGAGACGGTGACGCGCGGGCCGGACGAGGCGGACACGGCCCTGCGCGGCGCGCTGGCCGAGTCGACCGTGACCTTCACCTCGCCGTCGACCGTGCGGGCCTTCGTCGAGCGGTTCCCCGGCCTCGTGCCCGGGGTGGTCGCCTGCATCGGCCCTGTGACCGCCGAGGCCGCGGCCGACGCCGGCCTCGCCGTGGACGCGGTGGCCGACGAGCACAGCGCGGCCGGTCTGGTGACCGCGCTCGAGGCACGGCGCCGGGGCCGGGGCCCCGTGCCCGCGTAGGCTGGAACGCCGTGGACCGAGCCGCCTTCCCGCTCCGGCGCATGCGCCGGCTGCGCCGGACCCCGGCCATCCGGCGGCTCGTGGCCGAGACCTCGCTGTCGGTGGACGACCTCCTGGCCCCCCTCTTCGTCCGCCAGGGGGTGGACGAGCCGGTGCCCGTCGCGTCGCTGCCGGGGCACTTCCAGCACACCAGGGCGTCGCTGGTGGCCGAGGCCAAGCGCCTCAGTGCGCTCGGCGTCCCCGGCGTGGTGCTCTTCGGGGTCCCCGAGGCGAAGGACCCCGAGGGCTCGGGGGCGTGGGACCCCGACGGCATCGTCCAGGTGGCGCTGGCCGACCTGCGTGGCGCGCTCGGCGACGAGCTGGTCCTCGTGGCCGACCTGTGCCTCGACGAGTACACCGACCACGGCCACTGCGGCGTGCTGGCGGCCGACGGGACCGTGGACAACGACGCCACGCTCGAGCGCTACGCCAAGGCCGCGCTGGCCCAGGCCGCGGCGGGGGCGGACGTGGTGGCCCCCAGCGGGATGATGGACGGGCAGGTCGCCGCCATCCGCAGGGCGCTGGACGACGCCGGGCGCATCGACACCGTCGTGCTCGCCTATGCCGCCAAGTACGCCTCCGCGCTCTACGGGCCCTTTCGCGACGCGGTCGACGTGGCAATCGCCGGCGGCGGGGACCGGCGCGGCTACCAGCAGGATCCCCGCAACCGGCGCGAGGCCCTGACCGAGGTGGCCCTCGACGTGGCCGAGGGCGCGGACGTGGTCATGGTCAAGCCCGCCCTGGCGTACCTCGACGTGATCGCCGACGTGGCCGCCGCCGTCGACGTCCCGGTGGCGGCGTACCACGTGAGCGGGGAGTACGCCATGGTGAAGGCGGCGGGCGAGCGGGGCTGGATCGACGCCGACGCGGTGGCGCTCGAGCACCTCGTCGCCATCAAGCGAGCCGGCGCGGACGTGATCCTCACCTACTGCGCGGGCGAGGTGGCCGAGTCGCTTCATGGATAACGCCGCCTGGTTCGAGCGGGCCCGGCGGGTGATCCCCGGCGGGGTGGACTCGCCGGTGCGCTCCTTCTCGTCGGTGGGCGGCACCCCCTACACGGTGGTGCGCGGCGAGGGCGCGTACGTGTGGGACGTCGAAGGTCGCCGGTACCTCGACCTGGTGCAGTCCTACGGCGCGGTGATCCTCGGGCACGCGCACCCGTTGGTCACCGAGGCCGTCACCGAGTCGGTGCGCCGGGGCACGACGTTCGGCGCGCCGACCGAGGGCGAGGTGCTCCTCGCCGAGCGGATCGTGGCCTCGGTGCCCGGCTGCGAGCAGGTGCGTCTCGTCTCCTCGGGGACCGAGGCGACCATGAGCGCCATCCGGGTGGCCCGGGGCTTCACCGGGCGCGACCGGGTGGTGAAGTTCGACGGCTGCTACCACGGGCACGCAGACCTGTTGCTGGCCGGAGGGGGCAGCGGGGTGGCCACGCTGGGGCTGCCCGGCTCGGCCGGGGTGCCCGCCGCCGCGGTGGCCGACACGGCGGTGGTCCCCTACAACGTCGTGCCCGAGCTCGACGAGCGCGTGGCGTGCGTCGTGGTCGAGCCCGTCGCCGCCAACATGGGCCTCGTCGAGCCCGTGCCCGGCTTCCTCCCCGGGCTGCGCCGCGCCTGCGACGACGCCGGCGCGCTCCTCGTCTTCGACGAGGTCATCACCGGCTTCCGGCTCGGCGCCGGCGGCGCCACGGCGCGCGTCGAGGTGACGCCCGACCTGTGGTGCTTCGGCAAGGTGATCGGGGGCGGGCTGCCCGTCGGTGCCTTCGGCGGGCGCGCGGAGGTGCTGGCCGTCCTGGCCCCGGGCGGCCCCGTGTACCAGGCGGGCACCCTGTCGGGCAACCCGCTGGCGACGGCCGCGGGGCTGGCCGTGCTCGAGGCGCTCGGGCCCGACGAGTACGCCTCGCTCGAGGCGGGCGCGGCGCGCCTGGCCCGCGGGCTGAACGACGCGCTCGGCGGTGCGGGCCTCGACGTCGAGGTCCCCCTGGCCGGCCCGCTCGTGGGCCTGTTCTTCGCCGACGCGCCCGTCCGCTCCTTCGAGGAGGCGCGCGCCTCGGTGGGCCGCGGCCTGTACCCGCCGTTCTTCGCCGCCATGCTCGAGCGCGGCGTCGCCCTGGCACCGGGTCCCTACGAGGTCATGTTCCCCGGCCTCGCGCACCGCGACCGGGAGATCGACCTCGTGGTCGAGGCCGCCGGCGAGGCCGCCCGCGTCGTGGCGGCGATGGCCGCGACCGCCCGATGACGACCGCGGCGCCTGCCGCCGCCCCACCCGCGGGCGAGCGAGGGGAGGCGATGGTCGCCGCACCGCGGGACTGGACCGGCCCCCGCTGGGTGGGCCCGGCCATCGTCGCCGTGGCCGGCGCGCTCGTGCTGGCCGGTGTCGCGCTGCGCTTCTGGGCGCGCTCGGACATGTGGCTGGACGAGGCGCTGACGCTCGACATCGCCCGGCTGCCGCTATCGCATCTCGACGCCGCCCTCCGACAAGACGGCGCGCCGCCCCTCTACTACGTCCTCCTGCACTTCTGGGTGGGCATGGTGGGGACGAGCGACACCGCGGTGCGCGCCCTGTCCGGTGTGATCGGGTGCCTCACGCTGCCCTTCGCGTGGGTCGCGGGCCGGCGTCTCGGCGGGCGCGCCGTGGCCGGCGCGGCCGTGGTGCTCCTGGCCACGTCGCCCTTCGCCGTGCGCTACGCGACCGAGAACCGCATGTACGCGCTCGTCATCCTGTTCGTGGCCATGGGGATCGTCGCGCTCCAGCGGGCGCTGGAGCGCCCGCGTGCGGGCAACCTGGTGGCGCTGGCGCTATGCGTGGCGGGCCTGCTCTACAGCCACTACTGGTCGATGTACCTCGTGGCGACGACCATGGCCTGGCTGGCCTTCGAGGCGCGCTGGGGGCGCGCCGCGTGGCGGCGCGGGGCGCGCCGGGCGCTGGTGGCCTGCGCGGTGGGGTGCGTCGTCTTCCTGCCCTGGGTGCCCACCCTCGCCTACCAGCTCGCCCACACGGGGACGCCGTGGTCCGAGCCGGCCAGCTTCGTGGCCATGGTCGACGCCGTGAGCTCCTTCGGGGGCGGGCCCACCGCCCAGGGCCGGGGGCTCGCGCTCATGTACTTCGGCATCGCCGGGCTAGGGCTCTTCGGCGTGGCACGTGGCCGGTTCCACATCGACCTCGACCTGCGCACCAGGCCGGCGGGTCGGCCGCTGGCGGTGGTCTTCTTCGGGACCCTCGCGGTCGCCATCGTCGGGGGCTACGTCTTCTCGAGCGGCTTCCAGGCCCGGTACGCGGCCGTGGTGCTCGTGCCGCTGATCCTGCTCGTGGCCATGGGGATCGCCACCTTCGGCGACCGCCGGATGCGCCTCGGGGTCCTGGCCGTGGCGGTGGCCTTCGGGCTGGCGGGGTCGGTGCCCAACATCTGGACGAGCCGCACCCAGGCCGGCCAGGTCGCGGCCGCCCTCGACGCCGCGGCGCGGCCCGGTGACGTGGTCGCATTCTGCCCCGACCAGCTGGGCCCGGCGGTGCACCAGCTCCTGCCGGCCGGGCGCTACCAGGAGGTGACCTTCCCCCGTCGGACCCCGCCCGTCTTCGTGGACTGGGTCGACTACGCCAGGGCGACCGGTGCCGGGGACCCGGTCGCCTTCGCCGCGTACCTCGAGCGACTGGCGGGCCCCGGCCACAGCATCTGGTACGTGTGGCAGGGCGGCTACCAGACCCTCGGTGTGCGCTGCGAGACGATCGCGGGCCAGCTCCAGGCGGACGGGGGGCTACGCGCCCAGCAGGTGGTGGTCGGCGTCCCGCCCCGCCAGGCGTTGGTTGGCTACGAGGGCATGGGCCTGCTCCGATTCAGCCCGCCGTCCGCCGCCCCCTGAGCCGCCCCCTGGGGGGCGCCGCACAGCGTTCGCACAATTGGACCTGGGCGGCGCCCGGCGCGGGCAAGGTCCAGGTCAGCCGGTTATCACTCACCGCGCGCAAGCAATTGGCTTGTTTCAGGTTCGGGCGACCACGTGCCGAGACAATTCTTCAGAACGCTCGGGCGCTCGTGACCAGCGCGGGCGCCCGGTCCCAGCGACGGGTGGTGTGATGACGGCAATTCCGGCAACCGGTCGACAGGTCCGGGTCGAGGGCGTGCTGCTCGCCGGCGAGACCCCTGACGGGCCCGCGCTGGTGAGCATCGAGGCCCTCGTCGTCGACGAGCGCGGGCTGACGATCATGGGCCCCCGGCCGGGCAGTCAACGTGTCGTGCCCTGGTCCGAGGTGTCGGGGTTCTCGGGCACCTCGCCCGCGTCGTTGCCCACCGGTGAGCCTGCCGCGGCCCTGAGCCTGGAAGTGCGCGGCCGGGCGCTGCGCTTCCTGCTCCCGGGGGCCCAGGTGGGCCCGGTGGTGGTCGCCGAGCTCCGCACGGAGATCACCCGCCACGTCGGGGCCGACTCGCCTGCTGCGGCGACACCTGCGTCACCTGCGTCACCCGGGTCATCTGCGCCTCCGGTCGCCGCGCCTCC
>DASPTT010000104.1:0-30552 GCA_035623275.1 Acidimicrobiales bacterium | reverse complement strand
AACCGACCGGGACCCCCCGAGCACTCCGTCCGCCTCCGGGTCCTGGTGACGGGGGCGGGCGCCACGGGCATCCTGGCGTGCCGGGCCGAGGGCGAGCTGACCACGGCGATGGCCGTCTTCTCCCTGGCGCTGCTGGCCACGGGGATGGTCTTCTCGCACCGCACCCGCCTGCACCCGGTGCCGGCGGTCAAGCCGTTGCTGGCGGCCGCGGCCCTGGTCGCCTTCGGCTGGTTCTTCGTCGAGCTGCGGGGTGAGGCCTTCAGCGACATCAGCGGCGTCGAGGGCCTGCTGGCCGGCTTGTTCGTCTGGATCCAGGTCACGCATTCCTTCGACGTGCCGGCGCGGCGGGACCTGGCGTTCTCCCTCGCGGGCGCCACCGGGTTGATGGCCGTGGCCGGCGCACAGGCGACGGACATGACCTTCGGGCTCTACGTCGTGACGTGGGGCGCGTGGTGCATCGCCGCCCTCTTCGCCATGTGGCGGTCCGCCGGCGGTGGGGCACCGGTCGGGCGAGGGGCCGGCGCGACGGTGGGCGCGGTGCTGTCCGTGGGCCTCGTCGCCTTCCTGCTGCTCCCCGCGCCCCAGGTCGGCGGGAACATCGGCGTCCCGGCCAGCCTCGGCGCGGCCGTGGGCGTGACCAACCCCGGCGGCCTGGCCGGCGACGGCCCCCATCCCGGCGAGCCGGCGCGCCCGGGGACGCCCAGCGGGCGGACCCGCGTGGGAGGGTTCCTCGGGTTCGCGGACCACCTCGACACCGCCGTGCGCGGCGACGCGGGCGACACGCTGGTCATGCGCGTGCGGGCACAGCGGCCGGGCTACTGGGTCGGCGAGACCTTCGACACCTGGGACGGCGCCAACTGGCTGGCGCGCAAGACGGTGCCCGAGCCGATCGTCTCCGGGTCGCCGTTCCTGCTGCCCGCACCGCAGGGCGCTGCCGTTGGCGGTGGCGAGGACCTGCAGACCTTCTACGTCGTGGCGCCCAATCCCAATCTGGTCTTCCACGCGGACACGGCCCGCGAGCTGTGGTTCCCGGCGTCGACCATCTTCGTGCAGCCGGACGGCACCATCCTCTCGCCGGTGGCGTTGGGGCGGGGGACCGTCTACACCGTCGAGTCGGCCACGGCCACGCCCTCGCCGGACCAACTCCGGACGGCGTCGGGCGTCGACCTCGGCCTCGACGCCGCGCAACGCCAGGAGGTCCTGCAGCTGCCCCATCCCTACCCCCGGGTCCAGGCACTGGCGCAGGCGGTGACGGCGTCGGCGCCGACCACGTACGACAAGGTCCAGGCCCTCATCGCCTGGATCGCCTCGCACACGCGCTATTCGACGGACATCCCCCCGCTGCCCCCCGGCGCCGACACGGTGGACCAGTTCCTCTTCACCGAGCGGGTCGGGTTCTGCGAGCAGATCTCCACCTCGCTGGCGGTGATGCTGCGCTCCATCGGCATCCCCGCCCGCGAGGCGGTCGGGTACGTTCCCGGGCCCTACAACCCGCTGACCGACCTCTACGACGTCCAGGCACGCGACGCGCACGCGTGGGTCCAGGTGTGGTTCCCCACGTACGGGTGGCAGAGCTTCGACCCCACGGCGAGCGTTCCCCTCGCCAACCCCTCGCCGGGGAGCGCGGTGCTTCGCGACACGGGCCACGTGCTGGGGGCGCTCGGCGTCGGGCCGATCGCCGCCGGCCTCGTCGGCGTGGGCGCGGCGGTGGCCGGGGTGCGGGCGCTGCGGCGCCGCCCCCGGGGGTTCGCGCACCGGGCCGCTCGCAACATGGAGCGTGCGGGGCGGCGGGCCGGACGGGCCCGGCGGGAGGACGAGACGCTGCGCGAGTACGCGTCCAGGCTCGATGCCGCCGGGCCCGGGGGCGCACCCGGCGACTGGACGTGGGTGGCGCAGGAGGTCGAGCGGGAGGCCTACGGCGCGTTGGCGCTGACCGATGGCGACCGGCGCCGCGTCCTCCGCCTCAGCGCAACCCTGCGAGTGCCCCGGGCCCAGCGGACGCGGGTCTAGCCGGCCATGAGGGCCAGCGCCTCGTCGAAGGACGCGCCCGCCTCGAGCAGGGGCCGGAAGGCCATGAGCTGGCGGGGGCGGCCGAAGCCCAACGCCGCGCTGAGCATCCCGTCACGTCCGTAGAGGGCGACGAAGCGGTGCTCGTCGAGCGCCCCGTCCACCACCACGACGTCGTCGCCGGGTGCGGGGTAGCCGATCACCTGGATCTTGACGTCGTACTGGTCCGACCAGAAATAGGGCACGGGCCGGTACGCCATGGCGTCGTGCCGGCCGCGCACCAGGTTGCGCGCCGCATGGGCGCCCTGCTCCGTGGCGTTCGTCCAGTGCTCGATGCGGCGGTGCTGCCCGGTGTCGGGGTCGCACCAGCGGGCCACGTCGCCCGCCACCGCCACCCCGTCCGCGGCGAAGAGGTACTCGTCGACGAGGATCCCGTCGTCGACGACCAGGCCCGACCCCTCCGTCCAGGCGGTCACCGGCGACACGCCCACGCCCACAACCACCACGTCGGCGTCGAGGACCGTCCCGTCGGCGAGCACCACCCCGGTGACCCGTTGCCCGCCCGGTGCCGGTGCGGTGCGCAGGCCCTCGACGCTCACCCCGGTGCGCAGCACCACCCCGTGGTCCTGGTGCAGCGCGGCGCACTGCGCGCCCATCTCGTCGCCGAGCACACGCCCGAGGGGCACGGCGAGCGCCTCCACCACGGTCACCCGAGCCCCGAGACCGTGGGCAGTGGACGCCACCTCGGCGCCGATGAACCCTGCCCCCACGACGACCAGGCGCACCGCCTCCGCGGGGGGCCGCTCGCCCGCCCCCGCGCCCGCCGGGGCCAGCGGGTGCACACCCAGGTCGGCGGCCAGGGCGACGGCGTCGTCCAGGGTGCGCAGCACGTGCACGCCCTCGATCCCCTCGGTGGACGGCAGCCGCCGGGGGGCCGCGCCGGTGGCCACCACCAGCGCGTCGAAGCCGACCTCGGTGCCGTCGTCGAGGGCGAGCACCCGCTCCCCCACGTCCAGCGACAGGGCACGCCGCCCCAGGCGCAGGTCGAGACCGAAGCCGGCGAGCTTGTCGGGGCTTCGCAGGGCGATGCGGTCGCGGTCCCAGGCCCCGGCCAGGAACTGCTTCGACAGCGGGGGGCGGTCGTAGGGGAGGTGGGGCTCGGCCCCCACCACCACGATGGGCCCGGGGTGCTCGGCGCGCAGGGTCTCCGCGGCGCGCAGCCCCGCGATCGACGCGCCGACCACGACGACGGTGGCGTCGGGGTCGAGTGGGTCGGCCGGGTCGCTCACGAGTTGCCGAACACCGACATCCACTCATCGGGGGTCGGCATGCGGAACACGTAGTTGCGCCGGCGCGTCTCGCCCAGCGTGGCCGAAGGGTCGGGCGAGTACAGGTGGCCCGGGTACAGGACGGTGTCGTCGCCGAAGCGCGCCAGGCGGGTGGTGAGGGACCGGTACATCTCCTCGGGGTCGCCACCGGGCAGGTCGGTGCGCCCGCACCCGTCGAGGAACAACGTGTCCCCCGAGACGAGGCGGCCCTCCACGGCGAAGCACTGGCTCCCCGGGGTGTGCCCCGGGGTGTGGACCAACTCGACGCGCCGCCCTCCCACCGTCACCACGTCCCCGCTGGCATGGGTGACGAGGCTCGAGCCCTCCACGCCGGTGGCGCGGGTCACCCACGGCGCTTCGGCCGCCTGGACGTGGACGGGCACGTCGACGCGCTCGAGCAGCGTGGCCACCCCCTCGATGGGATACCCCATGAGGTCCCCGCCGACGTGGTCCGGGTGGTAGTGGGTGGCAAGGACCCCTGCGCATCGCATGCCGTCCTCGGCCAGCAGGTCGAGCAGCTCGCCCACGCTGTAGGCGGGGTCGACGACCAACGCCTCGCCCGCGTCACGGTCGCCGATCACGTAGCAGAAATTGACCATCTGCCGCGCGATCGGGTCGCCGGCGGCGAAGTCGCGACCGGCGAGGAGCTGGCGGAAGTACAGGCGACCGTCGTCCATGGCGAAGGTCAACGGTAGACCCTCCGGGGGAAGATCGCATGGGGGCCGGGCGCGCGGTCGAGGAAGACCAGCCCGTCGAGATGGTCGATCTCGTGGAGCACCGCACGGGCCTCGAAGGCGTCGACCGCCATGGTGACCCGCGTGCCCTCCAACGTGGTCCCCGCCACGGTGAGCGACGTGGCCCGGGGCACGTCGCCGGTGAGATCGGGCACGCTCATGCACCCTTCGCGCGCCACCACGGGTTCCGCTGCCGCGGTGACCTCGGGGTCGAAGAGGACGAATGCGCCGTGACAGGACACGGCCTTCCTGTGGCCGCTCACGTCGACGGCGAAGGCCCGCAGGGCCACGCCGATCTGGGGGGCGGCGATCCCCACGCAGGCGGGCGAGGCCCGCATGGTGTCGACGAGGTCGGCGGCGAGGGCGCGGGCGGCGTCGTCGATGCGCCCCACGGGCGCGGACGGCGCGGCCAGCACCGGGTCGGGGACGCGCAGCACCGGTCGGACGGCCACTGATCAGAGAACGTCCGCGTCGTCGCGGCGGACGGCGCAGTGGACCCCGAGATCCTCCGCGGCGCGCAGCACCCGCGCCGCGGCCACGTCGCCCGCCGGGCCGGCGGGCAGGGTCGCCCGGACGGTCATCACGTAGAGGGGCGCGTCGGGCTCGCCGACGAGGTGGGTGGTGAGGTCGACCACGTTCCCTCCCACCGCCTCGAGGGCGGTCGCCACGCCGTGGACGATGCCGATGCGATCGGTGCCGTGCACGGCGATGGTCCAGCCCTCGACCTGGGCACCTCCACCCGGCGCCCCGGCGTCGCCCGGGCGCCCGGGCGCGAGCTCGTCGATCTCGTCGAAGGCGCGCACCACCGCCACGAGCCCGAAGCGCTCGGCGACCGGGGCGACGGCGTCCTGGAGGACGCCGGTGGTGACGGCGTCGGGCGCCTGGACCACCAGGAGCATGGCGAAATGGCCCTGGAGGATCGACATCGTCGAGTCCTCGAGGTTGCACCCGAGCTCGACCAGCACGCCGCTGACGGACGCCACGATGCCCGGTCTGTCCACTCCCACCGCGCTCAGCGCGAAACGTCCCACGCGGCGACTCTAGGTGACGATGCGGGCGTAGAAGCGGGCCATGCCGATGCCCAGCAGCAGCGCGAAGAAGAGGACCATGGCACCGAGCGAGGCCCAGGTCGCCATATGGGGGACGAAGGGCGTCAAGGCGTTGCGCATCCCCTCGCACACGTAGACCACCGGGTTGAGCAGGACGAGGACCTGCAGCCAGCGCACCGCGGCGAGCTGCTGCCAGGGGTAGTACACGCAGCCGAGGAAGGTGAGCGGCAGCACCACGATGGCGAACATGAGCCCGATCTTCTCCGGCTTCACCACCGTCCCCAGGGTGAGGCCGAGCGCGCCGGCGATGCCGCACGCCAGCACCAGCACGACGACGAGCAGCGCCCAATTGGCTACGTGCACCGTCACCGGGGTCACGGGCACGACCAGCACCAGGGGGAACACGACCAGCGCGGAGGCCAGCCCGTGCAGGGCGCCGTAGGCCACCTTCTCCAGGGCCACGACGGAGACCGGACAGGGGGCCATGGCCCGGTCCTCGATCTCGCGGGTGGCACCGAACTCCACCGACAAGGGCAGGCCGACCGCGGTGATGCCCGAGAACACGGCGGCCACGGCCACCAGCCCGGGCACGAGGACGGTGGCGAAGCTGGTCCCGGCCGCGCCCGGGATGGTCTGCCCGATCTTGGGGAAGACGTAGGTGAACACGAAGACGAACAGCAGCGGCTGGATCACGGTCCGGCCGAGGAACTCCCCTTTGTTGCGCCACAGGACGGCGATGTCGCGCGACAGCAGCCCGACGAAGGCCCAGCGCGCGCCTGCATGCACGCGATCGGTGCCGGGGTGGCCGGGCACCGCGCCGGCCGGCGGATCGCCGGTGGTCGTGTCAGTCACGGAGCTCCCTCCCGGTGAGCGAGATGAACACGGTCTCGAGCGTGGGCTCGGTCACCGCCACGTCGGCGAGGCCGTGGGGGAGGGCGGCCTCGACCACCTGGGGCACCAGCCCACCGGCGCTGGAGGCGAGCACCCGCAGCCCCTCGGTCGCCGGCTCGACGCGCACCACCCCCGGCAGCGCCTCCAGCCGGGGCACGAGGCCCGACGCGTCGGCCAGGTGGAGGGTGATCACCGTCTCCGCGCCGAGGCTGCGCTTGAGCTCAGCCGGTGGGCCGAGCACGAGCACCTTGCCGTGGTCGACGACGGCCACCCGGTCGCAAAGGTTGTCCGCCTCCTCCATGTAGTGCGTCGTGAGCAGGACGGTCACGCCCTCGGCCTTGAGCTCCTCGACCACCTCCCACAGCGCGATGCGGCTCTGGGGGTCGAGTCCGGCGGTGGGCTCGTCCAGGAACAGGACGCGCGGCCGGTGCGCCACGGCGCGCGCCACCTGCAGGCGCTGGGCCATGCCCCCGGACAGGGCGATGGTCATGCCGATGGCGCGGTCCTCGAGTCGGAACCGCTCGAGCAGCTCCTCGGCGCGCTGGTGCGAGCGCCGCCGGCTCATCCCGAAGTACCGGCAGTGGTAGTAGAGGTTCTGGCGGACGGTCAGGGAGCGGTCCAGCGTGTTGAACTGCGTGACCACCCCCATGTGCGCCTTGGCCCGCGTCGGCTCGGCGGCGACGTCGATCCCGGCCACGCGGGCGACGCCCTCGGTGGCCCGGACCCGCGTCGTGCACACCCCGACCGTGGTGGTCTTGCCGGCCCCGTTGGGACCGAGCAGCCCGAAGGTCTCGCCCTCGTGGACCTGCAGGTCGACCCCGTCGACGGCGCGCACCGCCGGCGGCCCGGGGTAGACCTTGACCAGTCCCTCGATCTCGATGGCGGCGCTCACGCTCCCGTGACCCTAGCGATCGCCACGTGCCGCATCGGGCACCCGGCGTATTGTGGCGCCGCGCCGCTCGAGGGCGGGTGGGGCGCCGGAGGGACCGGGAGGGGTCGATGGACCGCATGACGCTGTCGTCCATGCTGCGCAAGAACGCCGCCGAGCACGGGGACCGCCCCATGTTCCGCTTCGAGGGCCGCACGGTGACCTGGTCCGCCTTCTACAGCCGTTCCTGCACGGTGGCGCAGGCGCTGCAGGCGGCGGGCGTGGGCCGGGGGGACCGGGTGGCGTTCCTCGACCGCAACGGCCTGGAGTACTTCGAGGTGCTCTTCGGCGGCGCGCTGCTCGGGGCGGTGAACGTGGCCGTGAACTGGCGGCTGGCCGCGCCCGAGATGGCGGCCGTCGTGGACGACGCCCGGGCGAAGGTGCTCGTCGTCCACCCGGACTACGTCGGGCACCTGGCCGACATGGCGAGCGGCCTCCCTTCCGTGGAGCACGTCGTGGTGATCGGCGATGCCGGGTCGGGGGCCGACGCCGGGGGCGCCTCGGATCGGGCCCGGCGCATCGGCTACGAGGAGTGGCTCGCCGACCAGCCAGCCGTCGACCCCGGCGACGTCGGCGAACCCGACGACGTCGCCCTGCAGCTGTACACGTCGGGCACCACCGGGCTGCCCAAGGGCGTGATGCTGGCCAACCGCAACATCGAGACGGCCTTCGGCGACGGGGCCATCGACACGTTCGACATCGACGAGCACACCGTCAGCCTCGTCGCCATGCCGCTGTTCCACATCGGCGGGTCGGGATGGGCGGTGGCCGGCATGTCACGCGGCGGCACGTCGGTGATCCTGCGCGAGGTCGACCCCGACGAGTTGCTGCGACTGGTCGAGGCCGAGCGCATCACCCACGCCTTCGTCGTCCCTGCGGTCCTGATGGTGCTGCTGATGACGCCGGCCATCGAGCGCACCGACCTCTCCAGTCTCTCCACGATCTTCTACGGTGCCTCTCCCGTCACCGAGGACGTCCTCGTCAAGTGCATGGCCGTGTTCGGCTGCCGCTTCGCGCAGGTCTACGGGATGACCGAGACGACCGGCGCCATCGCCCGCCTCGACCCCGAGGACCACGACCCCAGCGGGCCGCGCCGGCACCTGCTGCGCTCCGCGGGCAAGCCACTGGCCGGCGTGGAGCTGCGGATCGTGGACCCCGACACCGGCGCCGAGACGCCGGCGGGGGTCGTGGGCGAGCTGTGGACCCGCTCGGGGTACAACATGGCGGGCTACTGGGGAAAGCCCGAGGAGACCGCGGCCACGCTCATGGCCGACGGGTGGCTGCGCACCGGGGACGCCGGCTACCTCGACGAGGAGGGTTACCTCTTCCTCCACGACCGCATCAAGGACATGATCGTTTCGGGCGGCGAGAACGTGTACCCGGCCGAGGTCGAGAACGTCCTGGTGGCCCACGCCGGCGTGGCCGACGCCGCGGTGATCGGCGTGCCCGACGACCGCTGGGGGGAGACGGTCAAGGGCATCGTGGTCCGGGCCCCGGGCACCGAGGCGACGCCCGAGGAGATCATCGCCTTCTGCCGGGACCGCCTGGCCCACTACAAGTGCCCGACCTCGATCGACTTCGCCGACGTGCTGCCCCGCAACCCCTCGGGCAAGGTCCTCAAGCGCGAGCTGAGGGCCCCGTACTGGCACGGCCGGGAGCGCAACATCCAGTGACCGCGCGCCCCGTCCGACGACCCCTGCGCCCGCGGTGACCGAGGACCGGGCCCGCGAGCTCGACGCCGTCCTCCTCGAGCTCCTCGCCACCCCCGAGGGTCGGGCCGACCCCTACCCCCGCTACGAGCGCCTGCGCTCGCTGGCCCCGGTCTTCCGCTCGGACATGGGCACCTGGATCACCACCCGCTACGCGGACTGCCAGCAGGTGCTGCGGGTCCCCGCCTTCGGCAAGGAGGAGGCAACCGAGGCGATCGCCCGGACCCGCGCCGCTCGCCTGGCCCACTGGGACATCGGCGCGCTGGAGCTCGAGGACTTCCTGGAGTTCCTCGGGGCACGGCAGTCCATGCTCACCTTGAACCCGCCCGACCACACCAGGTTGCGGGGCCTGGTGGCAAGGGCGTTCACCCCGTCGACCGTGGAGGCCATGCGCGCCGGCGTCGTGGCCATGTGCGACGAGCTGCTCGAGGCCATGGCCGAGGCCGGTGCCGGCGGTGCCGATGTCGACGTCATGACCGCTCTCGCCTTCCCCCTGCCGGTGGCCGTCATCGGCGAGCTGGTGGGCGTCCCTCCTTCCGACCGCGCCCCGTTCCAGGCGCTCGTGCGCGCCAGCACCATGGCGTTGGAGCCGCTGGCAACCGTCGACGACATGCGCGCCGCGCTCGCAGCGCGCACCGAGATGGAGCACTACTTCCGGTCCCTGGTGGCCGAACGGCGCCGCCGACCCGCCGGCGACCTGCTGTCGGAGCTCATCGCCGCGCGCGACGGGTCGGACCGCCTGTCGGAGGACGAGCTCATCGCCACGGCCATCCTCCTCTTCGCGGCGGGGTTCGAGACCACGACGAACCTCATCGGCAACGGGCTCCTGGCGTTGCTCCGCCATCCCGACCAGCTGGTGCTGGTGCGCGCCGCGGCCTCGGCAGGCGACGGGGAGCGCGTGGCCCGGGCGGTGGAGGAGCTGCTGCGCTGGGACAGCCCGGTGCAGCTCGACGTGCGCGTCGCCCTGGAGGATACCCAGGTGGGCGAGGCGTCCGTCGGGGCAGGCGAGGGCGTCATGACGCTGCTCGGGGCGGCCAACCGCGACCCGGAGCACTTCGCCGACCCCCAGCGCCTCGACGTCACCCGGGAGCAAGGGCCGCCGATGAGCTTCGGCAGCGGGATCCACTACTGCCTTGGCGCCGCCCTGGCCCGCCTCGAGGGCCAGGTGGTGCTCCAGGGCCTGTGCACGCGCTTCACGGGGATCGAGCTGCGCGCCGACGACGTGGCCTACCGGGACACCATCACGCTGCGCGGCCTGGTCGAGCTGCCCGTGGGCCTGAGCGCTGCCTGATCAGAACATCGCCTGGTCGCCCGAGGCGTCGTCCCCCTCGTCCGCCGGCCCGAACTCGAGCTCCAGGTCCTCCTCGGCGATCGCCTCGGCGTCGAACGCCTCGTCCTCGTCGAGCTCGTCCTCGTCGAGCTCGTCGTCTCCCAGCTCGCCGCGCGACAGCGCCTCGAGGCGGGGGACGAGCTCCTCGACCTGGGCCCGTGTCCTGCGGATGCGCCGGTCGAGCTCGTCGACGATGGCAGTGGCGCGCTCGAGGCGGGCCACGAGCTGGTCGACGTCGACCTCCTGGCGCTCGAAGAAATCGACGATGGCATCGAGCTCGCGGCTCGCCTCGGTGTAGGAGAGCTCGCCCACCGGGACACCGGCGGACGCCGGTCCATCGCTCGTCATGGTCCGTCCTCCCCTTCGAGCCCTTCGGCCCCTTGGACGCCGGTGTGCCCGTGGGCCGTTCCGAACCCGCCGGACGCGTCCGCCGCGCCTGCCGAAGGAGCGCGCGCCGTGCGCTCCACCACCGAGCGCGCCGTGCCGTCGGCGAAGCGCGTCACGAGCGCCGTGCCGGGCCCGACGCCCGCCACGCCCCGTACCAGGCGGCCCCCGTCGTCGAAGGTGAGCGTATAGCCGCGCTCGAGTTGGCGGGTCACGTCGTAGGCGGCGAGGAGCCGTCGCCATGCACCGGCCCGGTCGGCCTCGCGCTCGAGGAGCCCGACGGCCCGGGGGCCGAGCAGCGCGGCCCGCCGGGTGACGGAGAGCTCGGCCACCTCGAGCAAGCGCGGGGCCCGCGCGGCCAGGCGCGACCCGCGCTCGCCCAGACGGTCGCCGTGGCGCTCCAGCTGGCGTCGCACGCCGGTGGCCAGGCGCTGACGGGCGATCACGTCACGTTGCGCCGCCTCCTGCAGCGTCACGGTGGCCCGCGCCGCCACGATGCCGGCACGCTCCGCGGCCGACGACCACCAACCCAGGACCCGCCCGGCGACGGCCTGCCCGCACTCGGTCGGGGTGATGAAGGCCCGGTTGGCCACGATGTCGGCCACCGACTGGTCGCCGGTGTGGCCGATCCCGGTCCACACCGGAGACGGCGCGGTGGCGATCGCCCGGGCCACGACCTCGCTGTCGAAGACAGCCAGATCGGCCTTCGACCCCCCGCCGCGCACCACCACCACCAGGTCGCACCCGGCGTCGGTGAGCACCGCCACCCCGGCGGCCACCGCGGCGGCGGCGCGCGCCCCTTGGACGTGGGTGGAGGCATGGCGGACGTGGAAGCCGACGCCCGATCCGAGGAGCTGGCCGAGGAAGTCCCGATACCCCTCGGTCCCCGGGCTGGCGACGAGGCCGACGCGGATGGGCACAGGAGCCACGGGCAACGCCCGGTTCCGGGTCAGGAGACCCTCCTCGTCCAGGGCGGCCAGCAGCGCCGCACGCCGCAACGCGAGGCGTCCCAACAGTGCGTGCACGTCGAGCTCGGCCGCGATGAAGTTCACCTGGCCGCGCGGCGCGTAGAACTCGACGCGTCCCCGCAGGGTCACCACCATGCCCTCCTCGAGCGCGATCCCCTGCTTGTCGAGCGTGGCCTTGAGCGGGCCCCAGACACTGCGCCAGCAGTTGACCTTGAGCACCGGCGAATCGGCATCGCGCGGGACGTCGGGGTCGACCAGCTCGATGTAGCAGTGCCCGGAGCGGTGATCGGCGATCGACTGGATCTCGCCGCGCACCCACAGCGGGAGGTCGCGGGGAAAGGCGTCGGCCACGGCGGCGCGGACGCCGGCGAGCAGCGAGGACACGGACGTGGCCTCCACGTGCTCCATCCCGGCCAGCTGGGCGACGAGGGGCGTCGCCGGCCGGGTGCGCATGGGTCTCCCCGGCCTGCGAGCGGCAGCGGCATCCACGGCCCAACCCTACCGACGGGCTGCTCGCGAGCCGGGATGCAGCTGGCACACTGGAGGGCGACGGTGAGCCGGCCGGGTGGCCGCGCCACGGGCCCGCCCTCGGGGGCGGGCACCGTGTCGAGGAAGGTCGGGACTCCGCAGGGCAAGGTGCTGGCTAACGGCCAGTCGGGGCGACCCGCAGGAAAGTGCAACAGAAAGCAGACCGCCGATGGCGGGCTCCGGCCCGCACAGGCAAGGGTGAAACGGTGCGGTAAGAGCGCACCAGCGGCCGGGGTGACCCGGCCGGCTGGGTAAACCCCACCAGGAGCAAGGCCGAAACGTGGGACATGGGTGGCCCGCCCGCCCCCACCGGGGCAGTCCCCAGGTAGGCCGCTGAGATGGATGGCCACCCCGCCCTCCGGGGCGGACAGAATCCCGCCTACAGGCCGGCTCACCGTCAACCTGGGCTTTTGTGGATCGGCGGGGAGTGGTGGATCGACGACCACTTCTGTGCCCACGACTACCAGCACCACAACTGCCCCGACCTCCGTGATCTGCGGGGTCGTGGCCAGTCCCGAGATCACCTTCACCTCCCGGACCGAGCCCTGTGCGGTCACCACCCACGTCGGCGTCACTATCCACCTCCGCCTCGACACTGGGTTCCTCTGGAGCGACCCGATGAGCGACTCCCCCGTCGTCCAGGTCGCCAACATCCAGCGTCCATCCTCAGGCGGCGGGCTCCAGGCCGACCTGAAGGCCATTGCGGTCGGCCGGGCGACGGTAACGAGCGGCGGAGGGGTGGCGTGTGCTCCGGGGCAACCGTGCCCGATGCTGCCGCCCCTGGACAAAGGGTGGGCGGAAGCCGTGGCGTCCGGGGCCCCTACCCGGTCCGCTGCGACCGACGGAGACGGGGGCGTTGTAGACCCGCCTCCGCCGTGTCCGGGTGGCCCTCGACCTGAGGAGTGCTTGCGCATCCACCCCTTGCCGAGCCTGGCCGATCAGACTTCTTGATCGTGACCCAGGTACTGCTTCGCCCTAGTGACCACGAGGAGGCCGAACCCGATTTGCCGGTGGTGCCGTTCGTCGACGAGCACTCGCTGATCAGCGAACCTCGTCCATCTCGGGACTCGGAACAGCAGACCGCCCTCTTCCCAGGAGCGTCGTGCCCATCCCCTGAGGTGCGTGTCCAGGTCGAGGACTCACCCCCCGTCACGGCACCGGCCCTGCTCGCCGAATCCACCCTCGGTCCTGTGATCATCGGGCTGCTCGGCTTTCCGCCACCGTTGATCCCAACGCTCATGGCGTCGTCAGTCGACGGAACCTCCACCATCCGGGGTCTGCTGGGAATGCCACCGCCGCTCGTCCTTGCACCTTCAATGAGCCGGAGCGGTTGGAGGAAGGCGATGCGGCGCTGGTTGAAGGTGGCACTGCCCGTCTTTTCGCTGGCATTCGTCGCAGTCGGGTTTTTGCTCCGCTGAGGTCCACTCACGCTCAGTGCGCCGAACGGCTCGCCACCCGAGCCTTGCCCACCACCCTGACCGACCCTGGGCTGGGCATGAAGCTCGACTCCTCGCCCGTGGACCACTGGATGCGCAGGAGGTGGCCGACGACGCCGGTCACGACGCCATCACGGTCGGACTGGCCCAGCCTGGTGGACAGGACTTGGACTCGATCACCGACTTCCGGGGTCACACCTCTTGCTCGTTCGCCACGGCTTCGCACAAGTCAGACCGTCCTATCCACCCGGACCAATAGTTGGATCGGCGGCGGCAACAAAGGCCGCAAACCTTGCTCCATACGGGGTGGGCCGCCAACCTGGTCCCGGGTAATCAAGGGTACCGAGCAAACTGTCCACGATTAGCCCCGAGCTGCTCAGGGTGGCAACCAATGGGTCAACGCTCTCGGCTACCCCAGGCCACGCTTTGCCGATCGCCTCGTGCGTCCAGTGCCGTCCAGCATTCGGGTAATCCCCAGGGTCTTGGCTAATCAGATTCAGGAGCTGCATGTGGACCACATCGAGTTCTTCGAGTGTCCTCACAAAAAGGATTCGATCATCGACCCGCACCGATTCATCGCCCAATATGCCTATTGCGGCAGCCCGGGCAAGAACCCGACGTTTCCGTTGGTCGACCGACCGTGCGGCAGCGTCGAGCGCAGTGGCCACGAGTTCAGCGAGTTCGTCAACTCGCTGAAGGATTTCACCTATCTGCTCACCCGTGTAACCGGTGTCCTTCTCAAGGCTTCGAGAAAAATCGGCTGCCCGATCCCGGCGACCAGCACGAATGCTCATGGCCAACGAAGCGAGCGAGATCAGGTCGCCCGCCCAGGCAGCAGGGTCTCCCATACTTGACACGATGTCACCGGGCACTGGGCTCTCCTACTCCGTCGCTTGGTTACCGCAACCACGATGGCAGTTCGGGACGTCGGGATTGGGCCAGTCGGCGAACCGGTAGGCGGGGCCAGTTGCAAGGACAGCTAGGTCGTCGGACTCGGTCACGCCGAGAGCATGGCAGGCAGTTAGCGAAAGGAGAAGAATCTGGCCCGTGGCCAGCGGGGACCAGGACCGACTCGTCCGTCTGGCCGCCTTCACCTTCCTTCGGGACCTGGTCGACCGGCAGGGAGAAGTCCTGCCCGCCGGACCGCTCCGGGAGGGCTTTCTCTTCCAGGATCACCGGGTGCCGCTCCAAGGCCCCCAAGGCATCTTCAAGCCCGCCGTGGTGGACCTCCCCCTCAGCATCACGACCGCCCCCGTCGTTGCTGGCCACGACCGCCCCTATGAGGACGAGCTGGGACCTGATGGGTTCCTCCGGTACCGCTATCGAGGCACCGACCCGCACCACCGTGACAACGTCGGCCTTCGAGCCGCCATGGCAGAGCGAGCGCCGCTCGTGTACCTCCACGGGATCGCCAAAGGGCAGTACCTCGCTCAATGGCCCGTGTTCATTGTTGGGGACGACCCCGCTTCCCTGACCTTCACCGTCGCCGTGGACGACCCCTTGGCCGTTGACGTGGAACCAACTGGAGACGTAACCGACGAAGCCCGGCGGGCATACGTGACCCGCCTCGCCCGTCAGCGGCTTCACCAACTGGCCTTCCGTCACCGTGTGCTCCGGGCCTACCGGGAATCCTGCACGATGTGCCGACTTCGGCACCCAGAGCTGCTCGACGCGGCCCATATCCTCCCGGACACTCACCCCGAGGGGGAGCCCGTGACGTCCAACGGTCTCGCCTTGTGCAAGCTCCACCATGCCGCCTTCGACCGCAACGTCGTCGGCGTGCGCCCAGACTTGATCGTCGAGGTCAGGCGGGACATCCTCGATGAGATTGACGGGCCGATGCTGCGTTACGGGCTACAGGAACTCCACGGCAGCAGGCTGTCGATAGTCCCCCGTCGGGAGGCCGACCGGCCCAACGCCGAGTTCCTCGACGAGCGGTACCAGATCTTCCGGGCGGCGGGGTGAGCCATTGAATAGCCACCTGCTTTCTGGAGCCACCGAAACGGCCCCTGTGGCAGCCTTGCATCGAGGAGGACGAGGATCACAAGTTGCGGGAGAACAACGATTACCTGCGGTCTCCAGATCGCCACATCGAGGAGAAGCTAGACGGTCTCTTGTTTGAGGTGGGCCTGCTCATCGATCTACTGGACAACGTCACCTGGGAGGTAGCCGACATGATTCCCGCAGATCATGACTCCAGTGATCACCAACGGTGACCAGAGGTTCATAAATCAGCAAGCGAATGAAGGACGAGGATGCTGACCTTCGAGGAACTGGTCGACTTCATCGAGCACCAGATGCAGATGCGCCACATTTACCAACCCCTCCTCATCCGCACGCTCGTCGATACCGGCGGCACGGCCACCCTCCGCCAGGTGGCCATGGCCTTCCTCGACCGAGACGAGAGCCAAGTCCGTTACTACGAGGACAAGATCAAGAAGAATGCCCCTGGTGACGGTTCGGCGGTGCGAACACGCTGAACTGCCTGGCTTAGGCGATGGTGCCACCGTGGTCCGCTGCAAGCTCTCCGATCACCTCCCGCCAGTCGGTCGCAGCCGCCCAGGACTCCCCCATCAGGTGCGCCGTACAGGCCAAGACGGCCCAGGCCGAGCGGATCTGGTCGACGTCGATCCGGTACGGGCCTCGTTCGTTCTTCGGATCACAGCCGGAGTGGAACACCCGCCAATGAGCCGTCGGGTAGGTGAGCAGTTCTAACATGGCCGTGCCGCTGGGGCTGGCGTCCTCCCACTCTTCTCGCTCCCTCTCTGCCCTGCTTGCCTCGTCCATCCCCACGGCGATATAGCCGTCGGCGTCTGCCACGGGCTTGTCACAGACCGAGCAGGTCCACACGATCTCTTCATCGGACACGGAGCACTCCCCTTCTCATCGTGGACCTTCATCCGAGCCAGTAATCAGGAAGTCATGCGGCATCTGGTATGCCATCATGAGTACGCCGTGGCAATCCAGCCGAGACCACCGAAGCACAAGACTAAGGTGCGTCACCGCCGTGACCTCTGGGTCGTCACCTGCTCGTGTGGCTGGTCCGAGACGAAGGTGTCGAAGTTCAGCGCCTGGATAACAGAGCGCACCCACCTGGGGACACTGGGACACGGACACCCCTCGGCACCAAGCTGGGCTCCGGAGCGCAGCCGCTCGTTGGCTGAGGAATAGGCGCTCGTTCGTCCTTCGAACGGTCAGCGGTCAGCCTGGCGACCCGACTTCTTGGCATCCTTCTTCGGCGCTGACCTCGCCGTCTTCGCTGGTGCCGTCGTTTTCTTCCCCGACGCCTTCCGCACCTTGCCAATGACCCGCATCGACCCAGGGCCGGGCACGAATGTCGACTCTTCGCCGGTGGCCCACTTCACGGTCAACAGTCGCCCTGCAACTCCAGTCACCACGCCGTCACGGTCTGCCTGGCCAACCTTCGTCGACTGGACACGGACCCGCTCACCGACCTCGGACACGGCCGACCTCCTCGCCCAACAAAAGTCGTCGAGCCGACTCTAGGGCAACGGACTCCGGATAGTCTTGGGGTTCCTTCATCCAGACGAGCCGAGGGACCTGGCCCGAGGACGCTCACCAACCGACCCTCAGGGCACGGTGGCAATGCCAGGCGATGAGGAGGTGGCCATCATGGCCTCGGCCGACGGTGCCCGTCTCAGCCCACGTCACTGCCCACGGTGCGGTGCACTCGGGATCCTGCCACTCGACCAGCCCCATGACCGGTACGGGCAGATCCCCAATCCGAGGATGATCTGCCCCTACGGCCATGAAGACTTCGTGGCGCACGGCATGACCTGGGGTGGTGCCTTCCGGCCGGACCTCAGCCTGCCGGACGAGGAACTGGAGGCGCAGATCACGGAGTGGGTCGAAAGGATGCTCCGGCCGCTCGACGAGGAGTAGCCAAGCCTGGGAGCGTCAGGCGATCATCTCCATCCGCAGTCCCCGCTCGTCGAGATCACCTCCGAGACGCTTGTAGGTTCCCGTCATCCACCGCCGGGCGCTCCAAGCCGCTACCAGCGCATCGAGGATGTCGTCCGGGTTGGTTCGAGGCAGCCGCACGCTCGTCACATCGTCCACGTCGTGGAACACCGTCCGTAGCGCAGCGAGCCGTTCTCCCCTCCCCTCCGACGTGCTCTTGTGGTGCTCCATCGGGCGACCCCGGAGGGCGGTGAAGCTGACCTCCGGGTGCACCTCGATCAGCACCCGTTGGCGCTCTGGGGTCATCAGTGCATCCACTTCTTCGATCTTCGGGAGGACGGCGAACGCCTGCCGGGACAGGCTCTTCCCCGAGATCGAGCGGGACCGGCTCGCCGCCTCCTCATAGGTTGCGGACCCGAGCAGCCCACGAAAAGGGGCCGGGAAGACCGAGTTGCGCCGAGGCCCGATCATCTTCCGGGCGTCGGTGTCGCACCGCCTCGGTCCGCTCGCTGGGAGGCTGATGGGGATGTCGATGGCGACCGCCGTCAACTCCCCCTTCTCCAGGCGCTCAACGACAGCGTCGATGCTGGGCACCACCTCGATGGAGGTGTCGCCCATGCCGTAGACGGGGGTGGTGACGAGGACCCACCCTCCCCGGCATCCATCCATCCCGCCAACGAGCCGCTTGTCACCCTCGACCCCGAGGTACTGAGCGTCAGGGGCCGGAGCGGCCACCTGGGCAGCCTTGTCCTGGACCTCCGACGGGCCTTCGAGGACCACGGACACCAACTCGTGCCCGTGCTCCTGAAGCCACCAACGGACAACCTGTCGGGTGCCACGGGCGTCGCAGTCCGCACAGGACATCGAATCGAGCCACGCCACGACGGCCTCGAAGGCGGCCTGGACCCGCTCGTCACCGGGTTCGAGGTAACCGCCTCCCATGTCCACAGCCTGACACCGAGAGGTCGCCGATACTGTGGACACGTCATCCAGAGCTGGCGAGGGGCGTGGCCCGCTGACCCAGCCGCAACCGGCCTCCGGGCATCGGTGCGAACGCCACGTTCGATGAGGAGGTACCCCATGCCTAACGACGCCGAGCGCCGCCCACCCGAGAAGCACTACATCCGCCCCGACCCGTCCAAGTCGCAGCAGGAACTGGACGCCGACATGTGGGACTGGCTGATGGAGCTGAAGGGGATCGAGGACCCTGGGCCGAACCCTTACCGGCGGGGGACGCCGTGAGCGAGACGCCGACACCCCCGCCCGAGCGGGACGGGTTCGTCCTCGACGTGGCCGACATGACCGACGAGGAGATCGAGGCGCTGGCCGAGGCGCTCGTGGCGATGCAGGACCGCTGGCGTTCTAACTTCGAACCGTCAACGTGAAGGACTGCATCGCCGGGGTTCCCACCCCGTTCGAGGCGGTGATCGTCAGTGGGTAGGTCCCCGCCGAACCGATGGCCGGAGTACCGCCCAAGGTCGCTGTGCCTGAACCACTGTCGACGAAGGTGACCCCAGCCCTAACACTGCCCTTGTATTCGATACACACGCCCAGTGGATGCCGCCGACCGCCTTGTCCAACATAGAACTGGTCGCCAATAATGCCTGCATGGAGAGCACCTTTGAATCGGCTATCGCAGGTCTGGAAGAGACCGGGGCCAGTGCGGATACCCGGGAACTGGTGGAGCTTCTCGCTCGACACGGTAGTGAGGAAGGAGCGATGCTCCATCACTACGAACGCTTTGCACTGGATGCGGAAGCACCCGAAACCCGCTACCTCGTGCTCCTCATCCTCGACGACGAGCGTCGACACCACCGCCTCCTCGTGGAGATGGCCAATGCCATCGCCTGGGGCATGAGTGAACACAGCCCCGACCCTGCCGTGCCGGACTTGACGCACAAAGATGCCGGGAACCGGGACTTGGCCGCACACACGAAGCGCCTGATCGACGCTGAGGAGCAGGACCGCATCGAGTTGAAGCGACTACGGAAGCGCCTGCGCCCTTTCAAGGACACCACTCTGTGGGAGTTGATCGTGGATTTGATGCTCCTTGACACGGAGAAACACGTTCAGATCCTTCGTGCTATTGCCAAAGCGACTGAGAAGGTCTAACAGGGAACTTCGTCCGCACTCAGCAGTCGATCGAACCCGGCGAGGCCGTTCGATCGTTTGCTTACCGAGTGTTCATGGGTATCTTCGCCGGTTCTCTGGGGGGATACCCCCAGACCCCCCAACGCCTGCGCCTCGCTAAAGCGAGGCACAGCCGTACTGCACCGTCTTCCGTCTGGGCATGCGTAGCCGTCTCGCTGATGGCACGTCCCCGAGGTTCGGCGTTTGAGAAGCAGCAGGTAGGATCATGTCTAAGCCCCGTTGCCTCCTTCAGGAGTACTGCGCCTTGCCACGTGTCAACGCTGTCCGCCAGACCATCATCGACTACCTGACCACAAACGGACCCGTCACAGACGCCTCGGGCCGGGCCACAGCCCTTCTCAAGGAGGCCGTCGGCTACGACCGAAGTGATGCCGGGTTCAGTCAGCTCGTTTCGGCGATGGAGAAGGACGGAGAACTGATGCGGGAGATCCGGGGGAAGAAGACCTTCAAGATCGTCGCCGCAGGTGGTGCCACAGCAGCAGCAGCAGCACAGTCGGATGACGCAGCCATCGACTACGACGAGTTGGCTGTCGCCCTCCTCGCCCGCACCGCCCAGGTGCTCGCCAGCTCTCAGGAGCCAGCCGAGGCCGTCGGATGGGCACGGCGGCGCATCCAGCAGCTCGAAGGACGGATCGACGAGCTGGAGCGGGAACTCGCTCGGGCCAAGGCCGAGGCGAAGGCCAACGCCGACGAGCGGGACGAGTTGCGAGGGCAACTGGAAGCCGCCAGCCACAACTTGAGCCTTCTCGCCGAACGGAGCCAGGGGCAGCGGCCGGGGCGGGCGGCGCAGCGACTCGGGAGCGACGAGCAGGCGCTCCTCTACGAGCTGCAAGGCTACCGACGCCGTCCACAGCCAGGCCGGGTGGGCTGAGCGCAACTTCGTGGCGGCCACGTAGCGGCGGAGGCCAACCCCGGCCCATCGGCGGCGGATCCGACGGCCCCCATCCGGGATGGCCTCCGCTCAGCGGGTGCTCGTCCGGACCGAGCTTCCCGGGGATCAGTGTGCGCCTCGATGAGAGGAAAGTGGTACCCAGCGGTAACTTCGCTCTGGTTAGTGAGTACGGCGGAGGCGTTCGGCCATCTGTGCAAGCCCATCGACCCCATCCGGCTCCGGACGACGGCATCGGCGGCGCTGGCCGAGCACCGGGGCGATGGCACGGCCTTCGAGTCCCACCGGGGCCACGTGGGACCTTGGTCCCTGGCACGACTAGAGGTGCGGGCGCAGGCTCGAAGCGTCGGCGGGATCTTCGCAGGAGGGTCCCCGAGAGGGGAGGTTTGCCCTTGGTGACGGATCAAACCCCCAGTGACGCCGGGTGACCGGCTCGCCCGCAGGCGTCCGGTGAACACCGGGACGTTCCTCAGCGGTATCGGTGCGAGAAGTCGGGGGTGTTCCCCGTCCGCACAGGGTCGAAGCGCCTACGTCTGCGCTGAGTGTCCGCCTGACGGCCTCGGCCACATCCGGAGTCGCTGGACAGCTTGATGATGGTCCGCCCGTCTTTGCCCGAGAAGGGCGGAGGCGGGCGAACTCGTATTGGGGCGCTCGTCGTTGAAGACGGAACCCGGGGGGAGGTGATGGCGATGGCCGAGGATGCCTATGCAGCCGTGGTTCGTCGGGCCTTCGAGGACTTCGAGTCGGGCGATCTCGATCTGCTCAACGTCGTCATGGGACCAGACGTCGTGTGGCATGAGCCCGGGCGCAGCGCCCTGGCCGGGGACTACAGGGGGCCGGAGGCGGTCCTGGGGTTCTTGGGGCAGCTCAAGGCCCGCAGCAACGGAACCTTCCGGGTGGAGATCCTCGATGTGCTCAGTGAACCCGAGCGGGCGGTGGTCTTCCTCCGGGAGACCGCAACACGGGGCGAGATGGCGCTGGACGTGATCGCAGCGGTCGACTTCGAGATCCACCACCAGAAGATCACCGAGGTCACCGTGTACCACGCCGACACCTACCAGTTCGACGAGTTCTGGTCCGACGGATAGCGGCACTTGCTACCAGACGCCCAGGGATCTCATGCCGGGACGATGCAGGAGAGGGGGGAGACGATGAACACAGAGGACGGATTGGACCGGTGTCCGACGTGCGGTAACAAGAACCTAATGCCGGTGAGAGCTGGTGAGCAGACGAACTTCTTCTGCGATGACTGCGTCTTGTGCTGGTACCTGGAGCACGGTCGGGCGAGTGGCGTTGACCCCCAGACGTGTCCGGGGTGTCGTCTCGGCAAGACGGTGTGTCTGGGAGGAGTGGGTGCCTTTCACGCACGCTGGTAGTCGATCTCGGCAAGGATCGTAGAATGGATGACCCGGCTGAGGCGGGATTCGAAGTCGTTGGCGAAGCCGAATGCCTCCGGCTCCTGGCCCAAGAGACCATCGGGCGGGTGGCGGTCACCGTGGGGGCGGTTCCGGCGGTGTTCCCGGTGAACTATCGCTTTGCCGATGGCCACATCTATTTTCGCACTGGTGAAGGCACCAAACTGGCCGCCGCTGCACGGAACGCCGTGGTCGCCTTCGAGATCGACCGAATCGACCGGCTGTACCACACCGGGTGGAGCGTGCTCACAGTAGGGGTAGCCCACGTGCTGACCGAACCTACCGACCTCCAACGGGCCGCCCAGCTTCCCCTGCGACCATGGGCCCCCGGGGCCCGCACCCACCTCGTGCGAATCGTGCCGGAGTCTGTGTCTGGTCGGCGAATCGTGGCAGGCCACGATGAACCAGAGTCCTGGTCGTAGCCGGGACCGCTGGCCAATGCTGCCTGCCAGATGGCGAACGGTACGTAGCCTGGCCCCGAGAGCGCCGAAAGCCGACGGGCCACCGTGGCCGACGGCCGGACGAGCCTTTCAAGGCGGGCGGTGGTCACGAGCACGGCGTCGCCGATGGCATGGCCGTAGTGGTCGTTGATGTCCTGGCCATCCACGTCGCAAGAGGCGTCGTCCTGTCTATCCCCCGCTCTCGCATTGACGCCGACTCTCACTCCGAACACCCGCCCCGCCCTCCTGACCCACCGAAGCTCTGCCCAAGCCGGTGGCCAATGGGCCTTTGGCCCTGTCATCCCCATAGGCGGTGGCGCACGCTCGTGGTAGGTCAGCACCGACCTGAGGGGGAAGGGGGCGTCCATGAACGATCTCCTCCGAACTCCCGTCGGTCCCCCGGGGGGCGATTGCCCGTCGCCGCTCGACGGAACCCTGCGGATCGCCATGGCGTCGCTCGGTCGCTGTCGCCGGTCGGTGTGCGCCTTGCCGCTGTTCGCCCCCGCAGAGCGCCTGCTCCGGGGGCTCAACGGCTTGGTGGCCTGGTACCAGCGGGTCTGCGAGGACGACTGCTACGCCAACGCCGCCCCGTCCGAGGGTCTGCGGGCGCTGTCCCGTATGTCGAGGGATCCCAAGACATCGGATCTCCCGTCGGTCATCGTCAGCACCAAGGCGGTCCGGGTCGCCGAGGAACTTGTCGCCTACCGAGCGGTCATGGGCGTCGGAGGCGAACCCGATTCCTCGGCCTTGCTGGGGGCCATGGAGGAACTGGTTGTTGCGATGCGTAAGACCCGGCGTCGGCTGCCATAGCGGCTCCGAGTCTCCTCAGCGGGTCGAGGCGTTGGCCTTCGTCGCCGTCTTCTTCGTCACTCCCGCCTTCTTCACTGGGCGGGTCGCCTTGGACGCCTTGGTCGCCTTCGCAACCTTGGCCGGTCTTGCCGCCTTCTTCCTGGGAGCCGCAGCCTTCCGTCCGGCCTCACTCGCCTCTTGTGTGAGTTCGACGAGGCTCTTCGCCAGTCCCGTCGCCGTGGCAACAAGCTGCTCGATCATCTCGAACAGCGAGTCGAGGGCCCTGCGGCGGGGCTTGTCTTCGCTGAGGTGAGGAACGGCGTCGTCGATGGTGTCGAGGAACTTGCGTAGCGCTTCGAGGGCGCTCTGTTCAGCACGGTCGATGGTCTCGATGAGACGGACGTTGCGTTGTTGGGCGGCGGTCATGATCTCCCCTTCCTTGTTGTCCACCAGGAGCGGACCTGCCGCTCTCGGATCGAGTCTCCGCTCGGGGGGCGCACGAGGAACAGGGTCGAAGGTCCAGGATCGGGGCGTCGCCGATGGCAGGTGCAGCTCTCGCCCCCCGGGGTGCGAGCCGCCGATCCCCTCTGCTGTGTCCAGGAGGACCACGGTTCGCCGAGGATGCGATGCGACTCCTCAACCCCGACGAGGAACCGGTCCCCCATGGCTGCGGACCTTCGGCCCTGCGCAAGCCATCCGCCCCGGACGACGATCGGGGTATGGCGGACTCGCTCGGGACGTGCACCGGCACCATCGTCGTTCATCGGGATGGAACCCTCACCTGCACGGAGCCGGGTTGTGACGCATCGGTCGAACCGAGGACACTCCGGCACGTGTGGTTCATCCCGTGTGCCGAGAGCCTCGGCCCCGAGTGCCCGAGGTGTTCCCCCATCCGAACGAGTGCCTCAGCTTCCGGCGGCGAGGGCTGCGGCCACGATCCGGCGTAGCTCACCGGGCGGGCCGGGCTTCTGGATGTAGGCGAACACCTTGGAGCGCCTGGCCATGACCTCAGCGTCATAGTCGCCGCCCGGCTGGCCAGACCTCCGCCGTCACCAGATCGGTCCCACGACCTGCCCGATCTGCTACCCGTCCAGGGAGACGACCCTTGGATTCGAGGTCGACGCCGTTGCCGCTTCGTAACGTTCCAAGGCGTGATGCCTACGAACTGCAGCGGTCTCCAAGCCACGGCTGTTGGCCATCGAGGGCGTAGAGGGCCACGGCCACGGTGTCCTGATCGGCCTTGGAAGCGAGGTTCGGGGGTACGCCCACCAAGTCCGGGCGACCGGCCGCCTGCGCCGCCAGGTTCCAGGTTGCCTGGGTGAACTGGAAGGCCCCCATGTACATCCCATCCGGCGACACCGCCTGGTAGTTGCCGCCCGACTCGGCCTGCACGACGCACTGGAGGAAGGGGTTGAGGGCGGGGTCCGAGCCTGATGATGGTGGTGGCGTCGGTGCACCGGAGGTCGGTGCACCGGAGGTGGTCGACACGGAGCGCTCGGGGACGGGCTTCTGGGCAGCGACGACGGCCGCCTTCGCCTTGGCGGCCTGGGCTGCAGCTTGCTCGGCCACGGCCGTGGCCAGTTGCCCGGTGACCTGGCTCTGTAGAGACGCAAGCTGGCGGGCCGTGTCCTCGGCTTGGCCCAAGGCGGTGGCCTGCCCTTCCTCATCCCCCTGGTCCCGACTCTGCTGTGCCTGCAGGGTTGCCCGGTCGCCCTGGAGCGTGCGTTGGTCAGCACGAAGTTGGTCCAGCGCCGTCTCGATGTTCCCAGTGGCGATGCCGGTGTACTCCTGGGCGATCTGCTCCGTTTCGACGTTTCCAGCAAAGAGCGCATCAACGGTGCTCGACGCCTCGGTATCGGCCGTCATGTACGACCGGATCGCCTGCTCCCGCACCCTCTGCATCGATAGGGCGATCCGTTGCTGGTCTTGGCTCACCTCTTGGTCAAGGGCGGCGACGCCCAGGGCGTCGGCCGTCACCCTTTGGGAAATGATCGAGTACTGCTGCTGGTAGGCGTCGATCTCCAACCGGTCCTGGAGAAGCCTCTGTGAGATGGCCGCCGCCTGGGCCTTGAGGTCACCGATCTGGTCCGCACCAGCGGGCCGGGCCAAAACAATCGCTACGGGGACGATGGAGAGGAGAGTTACGAGCAGGGCAACCGAGATGGCTGATCGGCGGTGCACCCGTGCGGCCAACTCCACCCTGGATGAGAGCCGGGTGTGCGACATGATCCACGGAGAACGCTATGTGCGTGTTCGAGCAAAGGCGAATCCGACGTTCGATGCGAAACGAGAGAGATCGCTTCAAATCGTCTTCTTCCAGGTCACACGACGTTGTGCGGCCCACCGAACAAGTGGCCAGGCAGACACTGTCGGTGACGACTCTCATTTATCTGCTCCCATCTCACGCAGTGGTGCCTGTCATATTCGGAAGCAGGGTAACGACGCCGTGCAGTACTTGGGGCGGGCGACCTTCGTGGGTCGGGAGGGACAGCAGGGGTCATGAGGGACAGGCCGGAGGGCGGCAACGCACGCCCGGCGTCAGGGCCGAATCGGGTGACCTTCTTGGTGGGCACCAAGGCGGTGACGGGCATGGATTCCACCCGTGGCCGCTTCGGGCAGGCTGAGGTCCCCGAGTTTGGCGAAGTAGTCCATGCTCCGGAAGCTGAACCCCGGGATTGCCGACAAATCAGCCTTGGGCCGCCCGAAGCACTCGATGTCCGACCAGGTCACCACGTCGGCCATCACCGTGATCGTGGCCAGGAGGGCACCACACTGCGGGTCGCCGCACGAACAGGCCAGCAGCGCTACTTTGCCCTCGGGGAACCCGTCACCGCCCCATTCGTTCCCACCGCCGATGAGGTGTCGTGAGGGCGACTTGATGATCTCGAAAGGCGGGCCGACCCAGGCTTCGGGCTCGTCCACCCCTCGAAGGAGTTCCTGAAGTGGATGCCCGTCGACCTCGAGGACGACCTCGAAGGCAAAGGGTGCAGCGAGGTTGGGGACCACCGAGGCGGTCAGGACGCTCAGGGTCGGGACCTCCGGCGTTCGGACGAAGTTCCCGTGCGATGTACGCCCCCGGGCCATGCCGGGACTATCGGCGCTCGGGCAGCATCTCCGAATCCTCGGGTGGTGTCCACAGGCAAACTTGATCCCCCGTTGCTCTGAGCCGTAGCTCCGGAGCAAACGAGTGGCTTGGTTTATTGGCCGGACTATGCCCCGATGCCGAGGCGCTCCGTCACGGCCGCACGCACAGCGGGATCCGGGTCACGCTGGAGGCGCAACACGTTGAGCCTCGACGCCGACGGGTTGACGGCCACGGCAGAACGAACCTCGGGATCGGGGTCATCGGCGAGGGCGGCAAGCTGCCACGAGGACGTCTCCGGGTCGGCCGCCAACTCCAGCCGTCGGACGTAGCTCGTCTCGTCGTCGATGATGGGCATGGCGGCGACGATGGTAGCCCGAGTCGTCGAGGCCGCTCCCTCGACCATCGCTTGAACCCCGCCTCGCCTCGCACCCTCAACCTCACCGTTTCGACGCTCGCAGGACGGCAACCCCGGGGCCAGAAGGCATGGAACTCGGACACGCTCCACTGGGACCTTTGACCCTGGAGGTGCCCCCGACGGGATCGCACCATGCGCAACAGGAGGCCACGATGGGCACATCGGTTACCTCGCAGGCTGGTTGCGATGAGGGTCCGGTGACGAGGCGGCTCCACGCCTGGTTGGCCGTGGTCGCCTCATTGGTCGCCTTGCAGTGGATGGAATGGTGGACCGTTCTCGTCGCCGTGTCATTGGTCATCGCATTGGGCGTCCGCTGCTATCTCGCTTGGGAAAACACGTCGGCATCGACTCCCGCCACCCTCTGCCGACACCAAGATCGATCTCCACGGTACGCCGTTGGGTCCTCAACCCCTGGCCCGGCGGGCCCCCGCCTCGGTGGTCACGTGGCCAGTCGTGGCCAACGGCTACCTACGCAACGGTGCAGACGCCCGGTAGGTGCTCGGAACCGGCTCGGACCTGCCTGAGCACTGCTCGCCCGTGTTCATCGCAAGGCCAGCCCCTCGTCGATCGCCACCGACTTGACGACATGGGCGACGGTCGACGGGTACCAGCGCCCGCCTCGGGCCGTAGGGACGTGCTTGGCGTTCAACTCGTCGGCGATGGCCGAGAGGGACCGCCCGCTGGCCCGTGCCCTAGCAATCCGCCGCCGCACCCAGTTGGGGAGCACCGGGGGCTGTCCGGCCCGCTTGCCCTGGGCCCGCCGCTGCGCATGGGTGGCCTTGACCCTCTCCCCGATCCGGCGGGACTCGAACGCCGCCGCCGCCGACACCACCTCGACCACTAGTCGCCCTGCAGCCGTCCAGCCCGGTCGTCGAACTCCCTCTCCCTACCCCGCCACCGTCCCTTGCAGGCAGCGGGTCAAGAACGCTTCGAGTCTCGGCCACCAGTGCCCCAGCACCGTCGGCAACCCGATGCACCCGTGGGGGGCGTCGGGGTAGACGAGTAGCTCTGCCGAGTTGCCAGCAAGCAGCCAGCGCTGAGCGAAGAACAAGGAATCGTCGACGAGGTGGTCGGCTGTCCCGACGGTGAAGAGGGCCGGTGGCAGGCCTCGCAGGTCGGCGTAGAGCGGCGAGATGTCTGGTGAACGGCACTGCTCGGTGGTGAGCCCCGGAAGGAACTGCCCGGCCATGAAGGCCATCTTCTCGGGATCCAGAAGATCGGTCCCCGGCGTCAGCCCAACCCCGGCAGCGCTCGGCGTGGTGCTGAGGTCGTAGGCACCAAACACCAGGTTCGCCCCGCAGAACCGGTCGGCGACGGCGTGGCGGTCCCGCAGTCGGAGCAAGGTAAGCGCCGACAGGTGCGCTCCGGCGGACTCTCCACCGATGAGGAGGCGGTCAGTCCCGTACTCATTGGCGGCCTGCTCGATCAACCACAGTGCCGCCGCCTCGCAGTCGTCGGGACCGGCCGGATACGGGTGCTCGGGAGCCAGGCGGTAGTCGACGCTCACGATGGCCAGGTGCAGGTGGTCGCTCAGCGGCTCGTGCAACAGATCGGTGAGGGCTGGCTCCCCTGTCATCCACCCGCCGCCGTGGATGTGCAACATGGCCCCGTCGGCGTCGGCATGCTGGGGCCGAAACTCCCGGAGCCGCAGCGGACCGCTCGGGCTATGGACGACACGGTCCACCGCCTTCTCCGAGCGCAGGACCAGGGCCGACTCGGCCTGGCGCATCGCCTCGGCCCGGGCCTGAGGAGAGCCGGTGCCCGGATCGCCATCGGGGAAGCGGCTGACGAACTCTTTGGCTTCGGCCTTGATCGCCTCCCGGGCGGCCTCCATCTCGACATCCCACAGCTTCATCTGCATCTCAGCCACCTCCCCGGTTGACGACGGCCGCTGCAATTCTTAGGGCCGGAAGTTGGCGTAGGAGGAGCGCACACCCCTACAGGGAATCGCCATGAGAACATCATGGATCTCCAAGCAGTCTGACAGGTTGATCCGCCACGGGCGGCCGTGACTAGGGGTCATCGAGGGCGTGCCCTCGTCCGAATCTTCATCGAACAGGATCCCGACGATCCGTTCACCTACGTGGTCACCAACGAGCCCTCCGGCAACGCCATCCCGGTCTTCGCCACGACCAAGGGCCGAGGCGCTCTCGCACTACCCCACCGTCGTTGGCAGGTTGATCGGCCACCTTGACTTGCGTCGCTACTCGGCCCACATCCCGTCGATCACTGCGGCCCGAGGTCAGTCGCCCTCGAACTTGAAGGACACCTTGACCTTGGCCCGGTAGGCCTTGACCTTCCCGTCGTCGATCTGGAGGTCAAGCTCGGTCACCTCGGCGATGCGGAGGTCTCGAAGTGATTGAGACGCTTGGCTCACTGCTGCGGAGGCAGCCTTCTCCCAGGACTCCTCGCTGGTGCCGACGAGTTCGATGATCTTGTACACGCTCTCGGCCATCGTCTTCCCCTCCTTGGTCTCCGGTCGGCGGGACATCGAAGGGCTGATCCCACCGGGGCACCGACACCTCGACGAGAGCGGACGGATCCGCTCTCGGATCGAGTCTCCGCTCGGGCGACGCACCGGGAAAGGGTCGAAGGACCAGATCGCCACCGAGGCCCCGCCACTCATGGCGGTGCGTCAACTCAGCCCCGTCGTACTTCGAATGCAGGGCGTGGGCACCGATCCGTCCTCGGAGGGACCTTTCGGTGGCGGTCATGGACATAGCGCCCTCCTCCTTCTGCTGCTGGCTACCGCTGGCATAGCGGTGTGCTTTTTCAGGGAAGCAGAGAAAAGGCCCTACGTGGGGGAATGGTCCCCGAAAACACGAACATCCTGATCACCGTGTGGTTGCGCAACACCTTCGGCCGTCAGCAACGATGGCTCCCGAACTACGAGCGAGTCCCTGCATCCTCACGGTCCGCTCCCTCGCCTCCCCAGAAACGCCTCGTCCGTCTATCCTCAGCCTCACTGCCACCTATACCGGCTGGGGGCTGAGGGTCGTTCGCTCAAGAAATGACCACCGGCAGAGTGCCCTCACCACCGATCCGGCCCCCATGGGGTCGCACGGAGGTGAGGGTGTTGTACGCCCCGAGAGCCCCTCGGCTCCCACGTTTCCTGACAGTGCCTGAGGCGGCCGTGCTTGCCGATGTGTCCCCGTGGACGATCCGCAAGGAGATCGAGCGTGGGAACCTCAAGGCCCGGAGAATCGGCCGCCTCGTGCGGATCACCGATGAGGAGATGGCCCGCTGGATGCGGGAGAACCCGAGATAGCCCGGGACTACTTCGGGACTACTTCGTGCAGCGAATCTGCTTCGCCTCGGCCGAGGTCAAGAGCAACTGCGCAGGTGACAGCCCTGCACAGCTGTCAACATCATCTGGCGAGCGTGGGTAGCAGGATCCCGCCTACAGGCCGGCTCACCGTCACTAGCTCTCTGAGCTGCGACTTTGTCGCGCCCCACCCCCGGCAGGACACACAGGGACCTTGAGGGGTGTCGCCAGGCTCTGGCAGCCGGGTCGCCAGTGCGATGAATCGCCGGTTCTCAGTTGGTTTGTCTGGCCAGGTCTAGGCGGGCCAACCTGACTTGGACGTCTCCCCTCGTCGAACAGGTCTTTTCTTCGTCGACCTCGGGAAGAGCGGCCTCCGGATCTCGTGCGTTGAAGGCTGCCGCGTAGGCACGGATGGTCGTCTGGACGTGCGGCGGTGCTTCGGGAGATGCCCAGCGGCGCCGACTCGCCCTCGGCGCTCGAACGGCCGAATTCGTCGGACATGGCCCGCCTCCGTCCTCGGCAGATCCCACCCGAGCCCGTCGCCGACGAACCGAGCAGCCCCGAGTATCAGCCCGAAATGCCGGCCGGTCAATGGGCCGCCGGCGCAGACGTCACTACTTCGGCATCAGCCGGCACAGGGCCAACTCACCAGTGACGACGAGTCCGCGTGATCCCGGTCGGGTCCGGGCCCTCCGACCTGCCCCGACGGTCCCATGGGCCCCGACCTCGTCTCGGCAGTTCGGATCCCAGAGGCGCGACGCGGCCAGCAGCGGCTGCGCTCAGGTGCCGACCAACTGCGCGGCCCGCGTGGCAGCGGCGACGAGCCGGCGCGCGTCTTCGCCGCTCTCGAGTGGCTGCAAGGTGGCGCACATCAGCAGGCCGCCGTCCAC
>DASPTT010000103.1:0-27059 GCA_035623275.1 Acidimicrobiales bacterium | reverse complement strand
CCTACGGGGTGGCCTCGGTGGTCGACACGGTGGCACCCTCGGTCCGAATCGGGGCAGCCCCTCCCCTCGGCGGCGAAGGCCAAGGCGCTTCCTCCACGGGCGCCGGCACCGGCGCGAGCGCCGGGTCGCACGGCACCGGGCACGACTCGACGAACGGCGCGGCCGCCCCGACGCCTCCGGGCCCGGCCGGCCCGGCCCCGGCCGGCCCGGCCCCGGCAGCCCCGGCAGCCCCGGCAGCCCCGGCAGCCCCGGCAGCCCCGGCGGGCGGCTCTCCGAGCGCGGGGCTCCGCGCCAGCAGCGCCATCGGCTCGGTGACGACCCTCGTCCCGGGCACGGTCGGCGCCCTCACGGCGACGCTCACCCCTGGGGGCGGGCTCGGCCCCCCGGGGGAGACCGGGCTGACCGCGGCAGTGGCGTCCGTCCACCACGACTTCCACGGCGGCCACACCACCGACGAGGCCGCCGACTCCGCCGGGCGTGGCGGCTCCGGTCCAGGCCCTGACGCCGTCGCCGGCCAGCCGACCACACCGGCGCCCGGCACCGCGCCGGGCCTGGCGGTCGCTCCCGCTCCGGCCACGGCGCTCGAGGGCGCGGGGCAGGGCATGCCCGGCCCGGTCGCCTACGTGCACTCGTCCGCTCCCGACGCCCACGTCGCACACGGCGGCTGGGGCGGTTGGGGCGGTCAACCGCACGGGCACTCGCACGGGCACGACGACTGACGCCCCGGCGCCGGTCCTAGGCGCGGAGCCGCTCCACCGCCTTGGGCACGACGGCCAGGGCGTGCCCGACCTCCGCCTCCGTGGTGGCGTGCCCGAGCGAGAAGCGCACCGCACTTCGTGCCTGCGCAGGGGACAGGCCCATGGCGCGCAGCACGTGGCTGGGCTCGGCCGCGCCGCTGGCGCAGGCCGCACCGGCCGAGGCCTGCACGCCCTCGTCGTCGAGGAGCACCAGGAGCTCCTCGTCGTCGACACCGGCGAACCCCAGGTTGACGATGCCCGGCAGCCGACGCGACCCGGCGTCGGGGTCCCCCGCCCGGCCCGGGCGCCGGGAAGGGCCGTGCTCCGTCGTGTCGGGGACCGCGGCGAGCAGCCCGTCGGCCAGCCGGTCGCGCAGCGCCCCCACCCGCTCGCACTCCTCGACGCGGCGGGCGGCTGCGGCGACGAGGGCGGCGGCCATCCCCACGATGCCGGCCACGTCATGGGTCCCTGGCCGCCGGTCCCGCTCCTGGCTCCCGCCGTGGAGGAGCGGGGCCAACGCGGTGCCCGATCGGACGACCAGCACGCCGGCCCCCTTGGGCCCGCCGAACTTGTGCGCCGACAGGGACAGGAGGTCCACCCCGGCCATGAGGCGGGCGGGGTCCGCGGCGGGCACGGCCGCGACTGCGTCGGAGAAGACGGCCGCATTAGGCGCCCGCGTCCGCACGAGCGCCTCGACCTCCTCCAGGGGCTGGAACGCGCCGGTCTCGTTGTTCGCCGCCATCACCGCGACCAGGGACACGCCGGGGTGCAGCTGCAAGACGAGCTCGTCGAGGTCCAGCACCCCGTCGCCCCCGACGGCGACGGTCGTGCCCCCGACCGCGGCGCACGAGCGCAGGACCGCGTGGTGCTCGACGGCGCTGCACACCACCGCACCGGGACGCCGGCGCGCCACGCCGAGCACGGCGAGGTTCGCCGCCTCCGTGCCGTTGGCCGTGAAGACGACCTCCCCCGGACGGGCCCCGAGCACGGCAGCGATCGCCTCGCGCGCCTCGTCGACCGCCCGGCGCGCCTCGCGCGCGACACGGTGGGCGCCGGAGGGGTTTCCGAAGCGCTCCCCGAGCCAGGGGAGCATGGCGGCCAGGGCCTCGGGGCGCAGCGGCGTGGTCGCCGCGTGGTCGAGGTACGCGTCCACCGCACCAGGCTACGCGTCGACAACCTCGCCGCCCGGCCGCCCCCGGACCGGCCCGGCGCCTAGGGCTTGCCCACCATCAGCACGCTGGCCACCACGAAGGCCACGGCGAGCACGACGGAGCCGGTGACCACCGTGCGGCAGTCGCGGGCGAGGCCGCCGTCCAGCTCCCCCCCGGGCCGCTCCCGGGACAGCGCGTCCTGGATCCGGCGCTCGGCGGGCCATACCAACGCCTCGGCGACGATCAGGGACACGCCCCACAGCAGCAGGCCGGCGACGACGAAGGCGTCGCTCGAGCCGAAGGCGCCGCGGCTCGCAGCGAGGAGGGCGAAGCCGAAGACGGGCACGCCGTAGAGCGCGCGCGCCGGCCAGTTCACGCCCGGTCGGAAGTAGCGGTACACGGCATCGGCGCGCGGGCCCGAGGGCCCTCTGGCCGCCGCGCCCGCGTAGTACCCGGTGACGACGACGGCGCCGTAGCCGACCACCGCGCACACGACGTGCGCCAGCAGGAGCAGCGTGTACAGCGCGCCGGTGGGCACCTGGTGGACGGCCGACGCGGCGGAGGAGGCGACCGGCACCGCTCCATGGTCGTCGCCGCGTGCACCGGCCCGCCAACCGCCGTCCGGTGGTCGACGGCGAGCGCGCCGGGCGCGCCCGACACGGACGATGGGTCGGGCGGCGATACCGTGGCGCCGACGGCGGTGCGAAACGTCCGCCGGTGTCGACTAGGTTACCGACCGGTAACCAAATGGGCGCCGGAGGCGCCCGATACCGTGGCGGGTAGAAGAGCGTTCGGGAGCCGATCATGAACCAGCTCCGGTTGGACCCCCTCACCGGGCGGTGGGTGGTGGTCAGTGTCGAACGGGCCGTGCGCCCGGCGGCATTCGGCTTTTCCGAGACGAAGGCCCCGGTCCAGGCCGACACCTCCAAGCCGTGTCCCTTCTGCCCCGGGAACGAGGAAGCCCTGCCCCCGGCGCTCGAGACCTACGGGGCGAGCGGCACCTGGGCGGTGCGCGTCGTCCCCAACCTCTACCCTGCGTTCGAGGGCGACGACCCCTTCGTGGTGGAGCACCGGGGCCCCGTGTTCACCCAGGCCACCGCCGGGGGCATCCACGAGGTGCTCGTGCTCTCACCCTCGCACCAAGACGGGTGGGACCGCCTCTCCGACGACCAGGCGGGCCTGGTCATGGCGGCCATCCGGGATCGCGTCGAGGAGCACTCGGCGGTCCCGGGCCTGCGCTACAGCCAGGCCATCGTCAACTCGGGCCGCGAGGCGGGCGCGTCCATCGAGCACCCCCACGGGCAGCTGCTCGGCATCTCCTTCGTCCCCCGCGAGCTGGCCGAGGAGCAGGCCGGGTTCGCCCGCTTCGCCGGGCGCTGCCTCCTGTGCACGACGATCGACGCCGAGGAGGACGCCAAGCACCGCGTGGTCTACGCCGACGACCGAGTCCAGGTGATCTGCCCGTTCTGGAGCGGCACGCCCTTCGAGATGCTCGTCATCCCCCGAGCCCACGGCCCGCACCTGCACCGGGCGACGCCGGCGGACCTGGTGGCGGTGGGCCGCGCCCTGCGCAACGTGCTCGGGCTCCTGCGCGACCGCCTCGGCGACGTCGCCTACAACGTGGTGTTCCACTCTGCGCCCTACCGGGCGTCGGAGCCCTACCACTGGCACGTGCACATCTGGCCCAAGCTGACGACGCAGGCCGGCTTCGAGATGGGCACGGGCGTGCTGATCAACATCGTGGCCCCCGAGCAGGCCGCGGAGGAGCTGTTGATCTCGGTGCCCGTCTGAGGGCCTCAGCCGCTGAACACGCCGGCGACCCCTTCGAGCAGGTCCAGGTCGACGGTCTTGGACTGCGACACGGCCTCCTCGATCGGCACGCGCACGATCTTCCCGGCACGCAGGGCGACCATCGTCCCGAAGGCACCGTCGTGGACCGCCTCCACCGCGGCCACCCCGAATCGGGTGGCGAGCACCCGGTCGTAGGCGGTGGGGGTCCCGCCGCGCTGGATGTGGCCCAGGATCGTCGGACGCGACTCGAAGCCCGTGCGCCGCTCGATCTCGTCGGCCAACCACGCCCCGATGCCCCCCAGGCGCACGTGCCCGAAGGCGTCGGTGGCGGCACCGGCCGTGGCCTTGGCCCAGGCATCGGCGTCGGGGCCCGGCGCCGGGACGGCACCCTCGGAGACCACCACGATCGAGGAGAACTGCCCGCGCTCGTGGCGGCGCCGGAGGCGCTCGCAGACCTCGTCGAGCGCGAAGGGCACCTCGGGGACGAGGATCTCCGCCGCCCCACCGGCGATGCCGGCGTGGGTGGCGATCCACCCGGCGTGGCGCCCCATGACCTCGCACACGATGACCCGGTGGTGCGACTCGGCCGTGGTGTGGAGTCGGTCGATCGCCTCGGTGGCGATCTGCACGGCGGTGTCGAAGCCGAAGGTCACCTCGGTGGCGGCCAGGTCGTTGTCGATGGTCTTGGGCACGCCCACGATGTCGGCCCCGGCCTTGGACAGCTTGCTGGCCACCCCGAGGGTGTCCTCGCCGCCCACCGCGACGAGGGCGTCCACCCCGTTGGCCCGCAGGTTGGTGAGAGCACGCTCGGGGCCGCCCTCGAGCTTGTAGGGGTTCGTGCGCGACGTGCCGAGGATGGTGCCGCCGATGGTCAGGATGTCGCGGCACCGTTCCACGCCGAGGGGCACGTGCGCCCCCTCGAGCACACCCTTCCACCCGTCGAGGTACCCGATGACGTCGTCGCCGTGGCGCAGCCGGCTGGTGAGCACCACGGCGCGCGTGACGGCGTTGAGCCCCGGGCAGTCTCCACCGCCGTTGAGGATCCCGATGCGCATCGCCCCATCCTAGGGAGGCGGCACCGGCAGGGTCGGAGGGCGACCGCGGGGAGGGTCGGCGGGCGGCGGCGGGGCCGTCAGTCCGGATGGCGGAGGTGGCTGCGGGCCATGGCCGTGCGCTCGAGCTCGAAGCAGGTCGACAGCAGCTGCACCGCGTCGTGCCCGGGCGGCACCAGCCCGCTGATCCCGGGCACGCCCAGGTACCCGGCGAAGAACGCGCGCCGGTTCCGGCGCTCCCACGCGTCGGCCAGCTCGCGCAGGCCCTCGCGGCCCGAGGGGTCACGCTCCTCGGCCGCCACCGTGGCGACGCGCCCGAAGGACCAGAGCATGTCCGCCACGTCGGCCAGCGGCGAGCGCAGGACCGCCCCCGAACCGTCGCGGCTCTCCATGGTGCCGGCGGTGGTCACCGGCGGCGACGACGGGAACTCCGAGATGTACCAGCCCTGCTCCGTGCGGCAGACGACGCCGAGATGGAAGTCGCCGTGCGTCCGGATGGCGTGCAGCGGGACCTCGAGGGCCCGGACCTTGCCGAGGAGCTCGCCCACGCCGGTGCGGGCCAGGAGCTCCGGCGCTCGCCGCGCCACCACCGCCTCCACGTCGTCGGCGTTGCGCGCCGGGTCGTCGCGCTCGCGCCCGAACGCCCGGTCGAGTGCGAGGTGCAGGCGGGCCGCCATGGTGCCGATGCGGTGCGCCTCGGTCCCGAAGTCGCCGCCGGCGTCCTCGGGCGCACCGCCGGACGCGTAGAGGTCACGCACCGACGTCAGCGCCAGCGCCCAGCCGTCGGACGCCCCGGCCAGGTACTCCTGGACGATGCCGAGGTCCCGCCCGGCGCGCCGCCACAGCGAGAGCGGCGCGGGGAGGTGGTTGAACCCGACGTCGTCCAACGCGACCAGCGTGGCCACCCCGGGCCGCCCGGCGGTCCCGGCGTCGTTGAACACCGTGAACGCCACGTTGTCGTCGGCGGCCACCGTCGTCGACGCGTCGTCGAGGTGCACGAGCCGCACCAACGCCGGCGGCGGGCCCTCGGGCCACACGGCGTGCATCAGGCTGCCGGCGACCTCGGCGTCGTGCAGGGCGTCGAAGGCGACGGCCAGGCCCTCGTCGTCCTCGAAGAGGCCGAGCACCGGGTCCTCCACCTCGGCCAGGAACCGCGCCTCGTCCCCCGGGGCGCGCAGCCCGATCGGCACGTGCACGACGCGCCCGCCCACGTCGGCCACCACGTCGACGACGCCCGGCCGGCCGCGCACCAGGACCTGTGCGTCGATGACGCGCACCGGAGCGGCCGGGTCGGTGTCCCAGCCGGTGCGCCGGGTGGCGTAGGCGCCGACGACGGCGCCGAGGGCCTCCTCGCGCGCCGTCACCCGAGCCCCCGGGTGACCAGGTCACCGGGCTCGGCCTGCTGCGACAGCAGCTCGAACCAGTAGAAGCCGTGCGGCCCGAGCGTCACCCCGTAGGTGCCGACCCCCACGGCAGGGAACCGTATCCGCCCCAGGAGCTCCACGGGGGTGCGATCCGGCCAACGGGAGAGGTCCAGCGCCGCGGGCTGGGCGAAGCGGCTCAGGTTGTGGACGCACAGCACCGGGTTGCCCGGCTGGGGTGGCGCCTCGGCGGCCGCCGCCCGGCCCCGGCGTCCCCGGCCGCCCTCGGCCTCGGGGGCCGGCGGGGGAACGGGGCTGCGGACGTAGGCCAGGATCGACGGGTTGGCGCAGGCCACCACCTCGAAGGTGCCGGTCCCGAACACGGGGAACTGCTTGCGCACCTGGAGCATCGAGCGGATCCACTGCAGGAACGAGCTGGGGTTGCGCCGCTGGGCCTCGACGTTGACGGCCTCGTACCCGTAGACGGGGTCCATGAGCGGGGGCAGGTACAGCTGGGCGAAGTCGCCCCGGCTGAACCCGCCGTTGCGGTCGGGGCTCCACTGCATGGGCGTGCGCACCGAGTCACGGTCGCCCAGGTAGACGTTGTCCCCCATGAGGATCTCGTCCCCGTAGTAGAGGACGGGGCTCCCGGGCAGCGAGAACAGCAGTGCTTGGAGGAGCTCGGCCAGGCGGCGGTCGTTGTCGAGCAGCGGCGCCAGCCGCCGGCCGATGCCCATGTGCCGGCGCATGCGCGGGTCCTTGACGTACTCGGTGACCATGTAGTCGCGCTCCTCCTCGGTGACCTTCTCGAGGGTGAGCTCGTCATGGTTCCGCAGGAAGATCGCCCATTGGCAGCCGGCGGGGATCTCGGGCGTCTGGGCCAGGATCTCGGTGACCGGGAAGCGCTGCTCGCGGCGCACGGCCATGAACAGCCGGGGCATGAGCGGGAAGTGGAAGCACATGTGGCACTCGTCGCCGTCCCCGAAGTAGTCGACGAGGTCGGCCGGCCACTGGTTCGCCTCGGCCAGCAGCACCCGGTCCGGGTAGGCGGCGTCGACCTCCTTGCGGACCCGGCGCAACATGGCGTGGGTCTCGGGCAGGTTCTCGCCCGAGGTGCCGTCCTGCTGGAAGAGGTATGGCACCGCGTCGAGCCGGAACCCGTCGAGGCCGATGTCGAGCCAGAAGCGGACGATCCCGAGCATGGAGTCCACCACCTCGGGGTTCTCGTAGTTGAGGTCGGGCTGATGGGAGTAGAAGCGGTGCCAGTAGTACTGCTGGCGGGCGGGCTCGTAGGTCCAGTTGGACGACTCGACGTCGACGAACACGATGCGCGCCTCCGGCCAGCGGGTGTCGTCCTCGTTCCAGACGTACCAGTCGGCCTTGGGGTTGTCCCGAGAGGCGCGTGACTCGACGAACCACGGGTGCTGGTCGCTCGTGTGGTTCATGACCAGGTCAGCGATGACCCTGATGTTGCGGCGGTGCGCGTCGTCGAGGAACGCGCCCAGGTCGTCGAGGGTGCCGAGGTCGGGGTGCACCGTGAAGAAGTCGCTGATGTCGTAGCCGCCGTCGCGAAGCGGCGACGGATAGAAGGGCAGGAGCCAGAGGCAGTCCACCCCCAGCCACTCGATGTAGTCGAGCTTGGCCCGGAGGCCGGCGAGGTCCCCCATGCCGTCGTCGTTGCCGTCGAAGAAGCCCCGGATCAGGACCTCGTAGAAGACGGCGCGCCGGTACCACTCGCGATCCCCGGCCACGGGCAGCGCACCGGGCCGGATACCGGGCAGGCGCAGTCCGCCGGGCAGCCGGCCCTGGCGCCGGCGCTCGGACCTCGGCGCCAACGGTGCCCCCGCGTCGGCCATGCGCGAACCGTACCCGACCCTTCGGGCGCACGCGCTCGGGCACGCCACGGACGGTGCGGCTATCGCCCCGTCCGGCCCACTTCGTCGATCAGCCGATCGGCGGCCTCGTAGGGGTCGAGGCGATGCTCGACGACCTCGTGCGCCAGCACCGAGAACGCCCCGGCGCCCGTCAGGCGACGGATCTCGTCCTCGATGCGCGCGGCAAGGACCTCGCGCAGCTCGCGCTCGAGTCGCGCGGCGCGCCGCTGGACCAGGCCCCCGCCCGCGGCGAGGTGGTCCTGATGGCGGTGCACCTCCGACCACAGCGCCTCGACCCCCGCGCCGGTGGCCGCGACGGTCTCCACGATGGGGGGCCGCCATCCGGTGTCGGCGGACAGGTCGAGCATCTGCTCGAGGTCGCGCCGCGTTTCGGCGGCGCCGGGCAGGTCGGCCTTGTTGATGGCGAACACGTCGGCGATCTCGAGCAGCCCCGCCTTGTTGGCCTGGACGGCGTCGCCCCAGCGGGGGTTGAGCACCACCACGGTGGTGTCGGTGGCCGCGGCCACCTCGACCTCCACCTGGCCGACCCCGACGGTCTCGACGAGCACCAGGGGCAGGCCCACGGCCGCCAGCACCCGGACGGCCTCGGGCACGGCCAGGGCGAGACCCCCGAGATGGCCCCGTGTGGCCATGGAGCGGATGTAGACGCCGTCGTCGAGGGCGTGGTCCTGCATGCGCACGCGGTCGCCGAGGATGGCCCCACCGGAGAACGGCGACGTGGGGTCGATGGCCAGGACGCCGAGCTCCGACCCTTCGGCGCGCGCCGCGGTGATGAGCCGGTCGACGAGGGTCGACTTGCCCGCCCCGGGCGCGCCGGTGATGCCGACGGTCGCCGCCTCCGCGCCGCGGCGGTACGCGGTGTGGGCCACGGCGCGCCCCGGCGCGCCGCCGCGCTCGACGACCGACAGCAGCCGGGCCAAGGCCACGCGGTCGCCGGACTCGGCCGCCGCGAACAGCGTCGCCGGGTCGGCTCGCCGGTCGAGGCGGGCACGGGGCGCGGGCGCGTCGGCGTCGGAGCGCCGGACGTCGGAGCCGTGGGCATCCGGCGCGGACATGGGCGACGACGGGCTCATGGCTCAGGCCCGAACGACGTCGGCGCCCAGCGCGCGCAGCTTGCCGTCGAGGTCCTCGTAGCCGCGCTCGACATGGTGGATGCCGGCCACCACCGTCTCGCCGTCGGCCACCAGGCCGGCGAGCACGAGCGCGGCGCCCGCCCGCAGGTCCGGCGCGCGCACGGGCGCCCCGGAGAGCCGGGGCACGCCGCGCACCACTGCGTGATGGCCCTCGGTGCGGATGTCCGCGCCCATGCGGCGCAGCTCGTCGACGTAGCGGAAGCGCCCCTGGAAGAGGTTCTCCGACACGATGCCCACCCCGTCGGCGATGCTGAGGAGGGTCACCACGAAGGGCTTGTAGTCGGTGGCCACCCCCGGGTAGGGCAGCGTGGCCACGTCGACGCTGTGGGGCCGGCCGTGCGCGACGACGCGCAGGCCCTCGGGCGCCTGGGCGATCTCGATGCCCATGGCCCCCAGCTTGTGCAGCAGCATGTCCATGTGGTCGGGCCGGGCGTCCTCGATCACGACGTCCCCCCCGGCGAGCCCGACCGCGGCCATGAACGTGGCCGCGACCACACGATCGGGGATGACGCGGTGCTGGGCGGGGGCAAGGGCGTCGACCCCTTCGACGACGATGCGCGACGTCCCCGCACCGGTGATGCGCGCCCCCATGGCCGTCAGGTACCGGGCCAGGTCGGCCACTTCGGGCTCACGCGCCGCGTTCTCGATGACCGTGGTGCCCTTGGCCAGGACCGCGGCCATGAGCACGTTGTCGGTGGCGGTGTGGCTCGGGTACTCGAAGACCACCCGGTTCCCCACCAGCCGCCCCCCGTGCCCCGCCTGCGGGACCCGGCCGACCACGTAGCCGTGCTCCGTGGTGAAGGCCGCCCCCAGCTGGCCGAGCCCCAGCAGGTGGATGTCGATGGGGCGGTTGCCGAAGTCGTCGCCCCCGGGCAGCGACACCCGGGCCCGGCCCGTGCGGGCGAGGAGCGGGCCGAGCACCACCACCGACGCCCGCATCCGCTCCACGAGCTCGTAGGGCGCCTCGGGGACGAGCTCGGCCGGCGTGTCGATGACCAGGTCGCCGGGGCCGTCGCCGCGCGCCTCGAGCCGCTGCACCCGCGCGCCGATGGCGACGAGGACCTCCGACATGATGTCCACGTCCACGATGCGCGGCACCCCGGCGAGCACGTGGCGGCCCTCGGCCAGGAGCGAGGCGGCCATGAGCTTGAGCGCCGAGTTCTTGGCCCCGCCGGCGCGCACCGTCCCCTCCAGCGGCCTGCCCGGGCGGACGACGAACCGGTCGGCAGCGTCGTCGGCAGGCGCGCCCTCAGGCAACGGGATCCCCGCCCCCGCGACCCCGGACCTCGTCGTGGGGGGAGCTCACGCTGCGCACGCTGGGCACCACCGGGCCAGCCTACCGGCCCCGACGCCGGGCCCCCCTGCTGGCCCGATCGGCGTCGGTTATCGTCAGGAACGTGACGCCCGCCCGACAGGCGCCCGACCGCAACCTGGCCATGGAGCTCGTGCGCGTGACCGAGGCCGCGGCGATGGCCGCGGGACGGTGGATGGGTCGCGGCGACAAGGAGGGCGCGGACGGCGCGGCCGTGCACGCCATGCGCGTGGTGCTCTCCACCGTGTCCATGGACGGCGTCGTGGTGATCGGCGAGGGGGAGAAGGACCGCGCCCCCATGCTCTACAACGGGGAGCACATCGGCGACGGCACCCCGCCCCTGTGCGACATCGCCGTCGACCCCATCGACGGGACCACGCCGACGTCGCTGGGCCGGGGCGGCGCGCTGGCGGTCATCGCCGTGTCGGAGCGGGGCACGATGTTCAACCCGGGGCCGTGCGTGTACATGGAGAAGCTGGCCGTCGGGCCCAAGGCGGCCGGGTCCGTCGACATCCGCCGGTCGCCCACGGACAACCTCGAGGCCGTCGCCAAGGCACTGGGCAAGTCGGTGCGGGACCTGACCGTGGTCATCCTCGACCGGCCCCGCCACAGCGCGCTCATCGACGAGGTGCGCGCCAGCGGAGCCCGGATCCGCCTGATCATGGACGGCGACGTGGCCGGGGCCATCTCCACGGCGTGGCCGGACACGGGCACCGACCTCCTCCTCGGCGTCGGCGGCACCCCTGAAGGCGTCATCGCGGCCGCCGCGCTCAAGTCCATGGGCGGCGAGCTCCAGGGCAAGCTCTGGCCCCGCGACGACGCCGAGCGCCAGACCGCCGTCGCCGCCGGCTACGACCTCGACGCCGTCCTGCTCACCGAGGACCTCGTGCGCGGGGACAACTGCTTCTTCGCGGCGACCGGCATCACCGACGGGGAGCTGCTCCAGGGGGTCCGCTACCACGACTTCGGCGCCACCACCCAGTCCCTGGTGATGCGGTCGCGCTCGGGGACCGTGCGTCTCGTGAGCGCCCGGCACCCACTCGACAAGCTGCGCGAGTTCAGCCAGATCGAGTTCGACTGACCCGCCGGGGCCCGGTCGTGGTCGGGCTACCCGCTGCTCCACCGGGTGCCGGGCAGGTCCAGTGCACGGCGCACCTCGCCTGCGACGTCGGAGAGATGCCTGTCGGTCCCCCGCAGTGTCTCTTGCAGCGAGGCCAAGCCGGCCCGCTCGAGGATGCCCTTCTCGTTGAGCGCCCATTCGGCGGCGGCGACCAGCCGGCCCTGGGCGGTCGCCAGTGCGGCCTGACCGAGGTTCGCCAGGCAGCCGACGCGATCGCCTCTCGAGGCGTAGACGTCGGCGAAGTGCAGGGCCCCGGCGGCCAGGTCGAACCACACGGGAGGTGCGGTCCCGACCAGGCGCTCGGGGAACGACGGCCGTGGAAGCTCGCCGAAGAGCACCCTGCCCAGGGCGAGCTCGCCGGCAACGACATACGTGGCCAGGCCGGCCACGTAGCCGACCTCGCGCTGGATCTCGAATCGGCCCGCCTCTGCCTCGGTGGTCCAGAAGACGACCTCGTCCAGCCGGCGATAGATCAGATCCACCTCGACGCCGTCGACCTCCAGCCACGCCCCGCCGTTGACGACGGGCCCCCAGTCGCCGGGTGCGAAGACCCGGCCTGGCCAACCGAGTGCGGCGATGTCGTCGGGGTCGAGGGCATCTCGGTAGTAGAGGCCGAAATCCCAGTCCGAGTCCTCACGGGCGCGACCGGTTGCCCGTGAACCGCCGAGGGTGACGGCGACGACGCCGGGGATCCCGGCGAGGCGTTCCGCAAGATACTCCACGGGACGTCGTCTATCAGAACTCGCCGGGGCACGGGCGCCGGCTGCCCACCACAAGTCGCGCACAACATCCGGACGTCCCCCTCATCGGGACCGGGCTCAGACGTCGATCACTCCGGCATCGGGCAGGTCATGGCGATCACGGTGACCCGCACGTGACGATCCCGGCCCGGCCGGTTGGAGGACCATATGCGGTGGCGACGAGATGCGAGCGGGCTCACCACCGGCATGAGCCTCATCGCGATCGCGGGTGCGCTCGTCGTGGTCGCGATCCTCTTGATGACGAGCTTGAACCCCTTCGCCGGCGGCACCGCGGCCGGCGGTCGGTCGTCGGGCTCGATCCTCAGCCAGTCCCCGGCGGAGAACCAGATCAAGCTGTGCGCAGAAGGGAGGGCATCGACCTACGGCGATCCCCCGACCCAAGCCCAGCAGGCATGGTGCACCCAGCAGTTGGCGGGACAGATCGGCGGCGTGCCGGCGGTGCCCTAGGCCCCCGGGGGGATCGCCCACCGAGTGGCCCCGGCACCGGGCACGTCCCGGGTGCCGGGAATCCCTGTGCCAGAGTAAGGCGCATGGCCGGTCGCGTGCGGCGCTTCGTCGGTGCCCCGTCGCTCCCACAGGAGCGGTCGGGATCGAACGGGTCGTCGTTCATCCTCAACGTGACGTTCGACTGCGAGGACCCCAGGCGGCTCTCGACCTTCTGGTCGGCCGTCACGGGCTACCGACCCGTGATCGAACGGGACGATTTCGTGGCCCTTCAGGCTCCGGACAAGCGAGGAGTGCGGGGCATCCTGTTCTTCCGAGTCCCGGAGCCCAAGGTCGTCAAGAACCGCATGCACGTGGACCTGGCCTCGAAGGATCCGGAAGCCGAGATCACGCGCCTCGAATCCCTGGGTGCGACCAGAGTCGAGCACCGACAGGGCAACGGGACGAGCTGGACGGTGATGCTCGATCCCGAGGGCAACGAGTTCTGCCTCGGGTGAGGCACGGACGCGCCGAGGGACTCATCGTGCGCTCACGCTGAGCGCCGAACCCGCCTCGGGACCGCCGCCGGTCGCGCATCGGTGGTCGCGTCGCGGCGGCACGCGCGCCGCGAGCTTCACGATCCGCTCGTACTGCCGATTCGTCTCGTCCACGTCCCGGCTGCGGAACGAGAACCGGTCGTACCACTGGCCCCTCCCCTGGGGCCGCTGCTGGAACTGCTTGTAGAAGACCGCTTCGTCTCCCCACAGGGTGATGTCCACGCGATCGTCGGGTGCCAGCTGGCTCTCCTCGACGACATAGGTCTCGACCCCGGCATCGGCGTGGCGCTGGACCAGGTCACGCACGGCCGCCGAGTCCCCGTCGCAGATGAAGACGCGCTGGATCGTGAGGCCCTCGCGCAGCGCTCGGAGCTGCTCGCTCCAGTACTCCTGTCCGTCCGAGGAACGCCAGAAGTCGAGGTTGGCCCTGAGCAGGCTGGTGGCACGCAACGGCAGTCCTCGGTGCAAGAAGGCGAGCTTGTACGTCTGGTCGCTCGTTCGCGTGACCAGATGGCCCTGTGCCAGCTGTTCCAAGGTGTCGCTGCACCGATGCATCGCCGTTTGCCAGGCAATGGCGATCTCGGGCTGGCCTGCGTAGTTGTCGAGCACGTCGCCGAGACGAAGACCCACGCTCTTGAAGCCCGCCATCGCCTGACCTGACGTGGCCAGCCGGTCGCAGATGTCCATGACGTTGTGGATCCGATCGGATCGCCGTCGCACCTCGACCATGAGCACCACCAGGGTCGACGCCGTGAACACGAGGAAGGACACCGTGACGACCTGGAACGCCGTGAAGCGCAGCACCGTCGTGATCACGAGCGTCAAGACCGTGGCCACCAACGTCAGCACGCCACCGACGGTGAAGACCGTCGAGTCCGTGACGAGGTGCCGTGCAGTGACGCGTTGCGCACCGTTTCGCATCGCCCCTCCCCGCTCCAGCCGGTGGGAGGCGACGCTGGCTCCCACGCCATTGTCTGCCCAACGTCGGCGGGAATCAAGGCCCCCGTCGTCGGTGTCGAGGTCGAGCTGGCACTCGCCCATGGGTCGGGACTGGGCGTCGGTCAGGGGGTCAGGGCGCCTCGATCTCGATGTCGGCACGCGAGCTCTGCAGGGCGCGTCGGGCCACCGGGATGGCGCCGATCAGCGACGTCAGCGTGTTGCGCAGGTCCGAGACCATGTCGTCGACATGGCCGATGCGGTCGTTCATGCCGCCGACGATGGCCCCCGACACCTCGTTGAGCGACCGGTCGATGTTCTCGACCGTGCGGTCGAGGGCGACGATCAGGTCGTCGATCTGCTGCGGGAGGCGGGCCAGCTCCATGATGACCTCACGCGCCCCGCGCAGGGTGTCGGGGGCCCGGCGGACCTCCTCGGTGAGGGTCATGGCCCAGTGCCATACCTGGTTGGGGGTGGGCAGGCGCAGCGCCTGGGCCTCCCCTACCATCGTCCCGGCGTCGACGAGGACCTCGCTGCGCTCGCTCATTGGCCCGCGCCCGCCACCTCGAGGCGCACCCGCGCCCGCTGGGCGGCGGCCTCGGCGTCGGCGCGCTCGGGGTCGGGCTCCTCCTCCTCGGCCCCCGGGGCCCCGCCCCCCTTCGCCCCGGCCTCGGCCAGCCGCTGCTCGGCGGCCTCCAGCGCACGCTGGGCGCGATCGACATCGATCTCGTCCGCACGCTCGGCGATGGGGGCGAGCACCGTCACGCGGTTGCCCCCCACCTGGACGAAACCGCCGTGGACGGCGAAGCGCTCCTCGCTGCCGTCCTCGCGCTGGAGCCGGCACGCGCCGGGGACGACCGCGCCCACGAGGTCGGCGTGGTTGGCGAGGAAGGTGGCGTCGCCGGAATCGGTCCGCAGGACCACCGCCTCGACCTCCTCGGCCTCGAGGAGCACGCGCTCGGGCGTGACGATGCTGGCCGGGAAGCTGGCCACGGGCCGCTACTCCGCCTCGGCCTGGAGCTTGGCCGCCTTCTCGTGCACCGAGTCGACCCCGCCCACGTTCAGGAACGCCTGCTCGGGGACGTCGTCGAGGTCGCCGTTGACGAGGGCCTCGAAGGACTCCACCGTCTCGGACACGGACACGTAGATCCCGGGGATGCCGGTGAAGACCTCGCCGACGAAGAACGGCTGCGACAGGAACCGCTGGATCTTGCGGGCCCGGGCCACCGTCACTCGGTCCTCCTCCGAGAGCTCGTCGAGCCCGAGGATGGCGATGATGTCCTGGAGCTCCTTGTACCGCTGGAGCACCTCCTGGACCCGGCGGGCCACGTTGTAGTGACGCTCGCCCACGACTTCGGGGGAGAGGATGTTCGAGGTCGACGCCAGCGGGTCCACCGCGGGGTAGATGCCGAGCGACGCGATCTGGCGCGACAGCTCCGTGGTGGCGTCCAGGTGGGTGAACGTCGTGAAGGGGGCCGGGTCGGTGTAGTCGTCGGCGGGGACGTAGACGGCCTGCAACGAGGTGATGGAACGGCCCCGGGTCGAGGTGATCCGCTCCTGGAGCTCGCCCATCTCGTCGGCCAGGGTGGGCTGGTAGCCCACGGCGGAGGGCATGCGGCCGAGCAGGGTGGACACCTCGGAGCCGGCCTGGACGAATCGGAAGATGTTGTCGACGAACAGGAGCACGTCCTGGTTCTTCACGTCGCGGAAGTACTCGGCCATGGTGAGCGCGGCGAGCGCCACGCGCAGGCGCACCCCGGGCGGCTCGTCCATCTGGCCGTAGCACAGGGCTGCCTTCTCGATGACCCCGGACTCCTGCATCTCGATGAGCAGGTCCGTGCCCTCGCGGGTGCGCTCGCCGACCCCGGCGAACACCGAGACGCCGCCGTGCTGGGTGGCCACCCGGTTGATCATCTCCATGATGAGCACGGTCTTGCCCACGCCCGCGCCGCCGAAGAGGCCGATCTTGCCGCCCTGGACGTAGGGCTCGAGCAGGTCGATGACCTTGATGCCCGTCTCGAACATCTGCGCCTTGGGCTCCAGGCTCTCGAAGGCGGGCGCCTCGCGGTGGATCTCCCAGCGGTCCTCGACCGGCCCGATGTCGGCCGTGTCGAGGGGCTCGCCGAGCACGTTGAACACGTGGCCCAGGGTGGCGTCGCCGACGGGGACGGTCAGCCCGCGGCCGGTGTTGCGCACCGGGGTCCCCCGCTGCAGCCCGTCGGTGGGCTTGAGGCAGATGCAGCGCACCCGTCCCTCGCCGATCTGCTGGGCCACCTCGGCGGTCACCGTCACCGTCTGGCCGTCGAGGACCAGGTCCATGAGGACGGCGGTGTTGATCTCGGGCAGGGCGTGCGGTGGGAACTCGGCGTCGACGACGGGGCCGGCGATGGCGACGACGCGGCCGTCGGGCAGGGCGCCGTCGGTGGTGGTGGGCTCGGTGGCGGTGGTGGTCATGCGTGGGCTCCTGTTTCTCAGTCCTGTGCCTTGGCCGCCTGGCGCAACGACTCTGCACCGCCGACGATCTCCATGATCTCGGTGGTGATGGCGTCCTGGCGGGCGCGGTTCATGATCCGCGTGAGGGTCTTGACCAGCTCCTCGGCGTTGTCGGTGGCGGCGGCCATGGCCCGCTGGCGGGCCGTGTGCTCGCTGGCCGCGGCCTCGAGGAGGGCGCCGAAGAGCGCCGCCTCGACATAGCACGGGACCAGCTCGACCAGCAGCTCGGTGGCGTCGGGCTCGAACTCGGTGTAGCCCTCGCGCGCGGCGACCCCCTGCGCCCCGTGGTCACCGGTGACGCTCTCGGTCTCGAAGTGGGGATGGGGCACACCGTCGGTGGGCTCGGGCAGGGGGAGGAGCTGGCGGGTCTCGACGACCTGGGTCCCGGCCGAGACGAAGCGGGTGGAGACGATCATCACCTGGTCGACGTCCTCGGCGGCGAACCGGGGCGTGACCGCGGCGGCGACGCGGCGGGCGTCCTCGAACGTCGGCCGGTCCGAGAAGCCGGTGAAGGCCTCGGTCACCTCGAGGCCCCGGAACCGGAGGTAGGACTGGGCCTTCTTTCCCGCGGCCACGATCCGGTACTCCCGGCCCTCGGCGCGCCCGGCGCGCACCAGGCGCTCGACCGTCCGCAGCACGTTCGCGTTGTAGCCACCGCACAGGCCCCGGTCCGCCACGAGCGCCACGACCAGGACGCGCTGGGGCGATTCGGGCACCCCGAGCACCCGGCCGGCGGTGTCCCCCGCGTCGGCCGCCGCCTCGGCGAGGACGCGGGCGATGCCGCGCTGGTAGGGCGCCCCGGCGCGGATGCGGTTCTGGGCCCGCACGATCTGGCTCGAGGCGATCAACTCCATGGCGCGCGTGATCTTCTTCGTCGCCTGGACGCTCTTGATCCGGCGTCGAAGGACCCGCTCCTGGCCTCCGGCCATCGGCTCAGTCGCCCTCGATCACGGCGAAGCCGTCGTGGAACGCCTTGAGGGCCTTGGTCAGGTCGGCCTCCTCGGGCATGGTCCCCGTCGAGCGGATGTGCTCGAGCATCTCGGGGTGGTTGGCGCGCAGGAAGGCGAGCATCTCCGACTCGAACCGGCGCACCTGCGCGACGGGGACGTCGTCGACGAGGCCGCTCGAGCCGGCGAAGATCACCACCACCTGCTCCTCGACCGGCATGGGCGCGTTCTGGCCCTGCTTGAGCAGCTCCGTGAGCCGGTAGCCGCGGTCGAGCTGGGCCTGGGACACCTTGTCGAGCTCGGAGCCGAAGGTGGCGAAGGCCTCGAGCTCGCGGAACTGGGCCAGGTCGATCTTGAGCGTGCCGGCCACCGAGCGCATGGCCTTGATCTGGGCCGAGCCACCCACCCGGCTCACCGAGATGCCGACGTTCATGGCCGGGCGGATGCCCGAGTAGAAGAGCTCGGACTCGAGGTAGATCTGGCCGTCGGTGATCGAGATCACGTTGGTGGGGATGTACGCGGCGACGTCGCCGCCCTTGGTCTCGATGATCGGCAGGGCGGTGAGCGACCCGCCGCCCCGCTCGTCGGACAGCTTGGCGGCACGCTCGAGGAGCCGGCTGTGGAGGTAGAAGACGTCCCCGGGGTACGCCTCGCGCCCCGGCGGACGGCGCAGCAGCAGGGACAGCTGCCGGTAGGCCTCGGCCTGCTTGGAGAGGTCGTCGTAGACGATCAGGGCGTGCTCGCCGTTCTCCATCCAGTGCTGGCCCATGGCGCAGCCCGCGTAGGGGGCCAGGTACTTGAAGGGGGCGGGCTCCGACGCGGCGGCCGCAACGACCACGGTGTACTCCATGGCCCCGTGGCTGGCCAGGGTGGCCACCGTCTGGGCGATCGAGGACCCCTTCTGGCCGATGGCGACGTAGATGCACTTCACGCCCTGGCCCTTCTGGTTGATGATCGTGTCGATCGCCACCGTCGTCTTGCCGGTCTTGCGGTCGCCGATGATGAGCTCGCGCTGGCCCCGGCCGATCGGCGTCATCGAGTCGATGGCCTTGATGCCGGTCTGCAGCGGCTCCTTGACCGGCTGACGGGCGATGATGCCGGGCGCCTGGACCTCGAGGCGCCGGGTCTGGTCGCTGGCGATCGAGCCCTTGCCGTCGATGGGCTCGCCCAAGGGGTTCACGACGCGCCCGAGCAACCCGTCGCCGACCGGCACGGAGAGGATCCGGCCGGTGGCCCGCACCAGCTGCTCTTCCTGGAGGTTGGTGTCGCTCCCGAGGATGACCGCGCCGATGGTGTCCTCGTCGAGGTTCAGGGCCAGGCCGACGGTGCCGTCCTCGAACTCGAGCAGCTCGTTGACCGCCGCGCCCGGCAGGCCCGAGATCCGGGCGATCCCGTCTCCGACCTCGACGATCCGCCCGACCTGCTCGGTGGTCACCTCGGGCGTGTACTCCGTGACGTGCCGGCGCAGCGCAGCGGCGATCTCGTCGGCGTTGATGGTCAGCTCAGCCATCTAGGTTCCAGCTCCTCGCGTCGCCCCCTCGAGTCCGAGGAGGTGCTCTTGCAGTTGTTCGAGACGGTGTCTCGCGCTCGCGTCCACGAGCAGGTCGCCGACCTGCACGACGATGCCGCCGAGCAACTCCGGCTCCACGGTCACCTGGAGCTCGACCGGCGTGCCCGTCACGCGCTCGAGCGCTTCGTCGAGCTGGCGGCGCTCGGCCTCGTCCACGTCGCGCGCGGCGCGGACCCGGGCCACTCGCCAGCCCCGGGCCTCGGCGGCGCGCTCAACCAGCCAGTCGAGCATGTGCACCACGTCGCGGACGCGCCCTTGGAGCGCGGCCTGTGCCAGGCGCAAGGTCGCCGCCTGCGACCTGCCCGACAGGAGGGCGGCCACGAGGGCCTTGCGATCCGCGGCGGGGCGGCTGGGATCGGACAGGGTGCTGCGCAGCTCGGGGCTCGACTCCACGATCCGGGCGAAACGGAACAGCTCGTCCTCGACGTCCTCGAGCTCGGCCACCGATCCCAGGGACTCGAAGACGGCGGCCGCGTAGCCCGCCGCCCACTGCCGAGCCGGCGTGCGCCCCAACACCGGCTCCTCGGCCTCGACGTCCTCCTCGGGCACCGCGCTCGCCACCAGGTGCGCCTGCTCGGTCAGGTCGTGCAGGCCGATGGGGAACTCGTCGGGTCGTTCGTCAGCCGACGCCCGGATCACGAGCCGCGTCGTCTCGGGTCGCAGCCGGGTGCCGAAGAGCTCGGCGATCAGCGCGCGCCGGGCCGGGGCCGGCACGGCGGCGTCGGTCAACGCCGCCTCCAAGGTGCCCGTGCGCGCCACGAACTCCTCGACCTGGCGGAGCTCGTCGGCTACCTGGTCGAGCGTCCCGGCCTCACGGGCCGATTCGAGAACGGCGGCGCAGTAGCCGCGCAGCGCGGGATGCACGTGTCCCTGCCTCTCCCCCGCCCGCCTACGCCTCGGAGCCGGCCGGCGACGCTGCGGGCGACGACCGGAGCGCGGCGACGGCTTCGTCGATCAGCGCCCGGTGGCGCTCGGCGTCGACCTCGCGCCCGATCACCTGCTGCGCCACGGAAACGACGAGGGCCGCGACCTGACCGCTCACCTCGTCCACGGCGCGTTGGCGGGCCAGTGCGATCTCGGCCTGGGCGCTGCCCACCAGACGCTCGTACTCCTGCTGGGCACGGTCGGCGGATTCGCTCCGCACGCGCTCGGCAGTGGTGTTGGCCTGGGCCAGGATCTCGCGCGCCTGTTGACGCGCCTCGTCGACGATCACCTGGCGCTGGGCGCGGGTCTCGTCCGCCTCGGCCCGCGCCGCCTCGGCCTGCTCAAGCGCGGTCCGGATGTTCTCCTGGCGGTCCTGGAGCGCCTTGTTGACCGGCGGCAGCACGTACCTGCGCAGGACGAACAGCACGATCAGGAAGGCGATGATCTCGACGATCAGCGTCGCGTTGGGGATCAGGAAGTTACTGGTGGCGATCATTTCCGAGTGGCCTCGCTCAGTACGACGTCGCCGGCGACGGGCTCGTGGAACCCGCAGCGGTCGACGGGGGGATCACTTCTTGTAGAGGGAGAATACGAAGAGCGCGGTGAAGGCGAGGTTGATGAAGTACATGGCCTCCACCAGACCCACCGTCAGGAACATGATCGTGAACAGCCGACCCTGCGACTCCGGCTGCCGGGCCACGCCGGCGATCGTCTGGCTACCGGCGAGGCCGTCGCCCACGGCCGCCCCGACGGCACCGCCGCCCATGAGCAGCCCACCGCCGACCATGGCGCCGGCCAGCTTGATCGCGTTGTCCAACGCGGGATCTGACATCAGTGATGCTCCTTTTTCGTGTCGCTTGCTGCGGGATCGATCGGCGTCCGCGCCGCCGGGTCAGTGCCCATCGCTCATCGCGGTGTCGAAGTAGAGGATGGTGAGCAGGGCGAAGATGAAGGCCTGGATCGCCCCGATGAGCAGGTCGAAGAGCTTCCACACCGGGGTGACGATGAGGTCCGCGATGTTGCCGACCGGGACATGGGCGATCGTCCAGGCGCCGAGTGCGGCGATGAGCGCGAGCATGAGCCCACCCGAGAGCAGGTTGCCGAAGAGCCGCAACGCCAGGGTGATGGGCTTGGCCACCTCCTCGATGGCGTTCACGGGGAAAAGCACCGGGTAGGGCTTGAAGTAGTGCTTGGCGTAGCCGCCCGCACCGCGGGCGCGCACCGACGCCCAGTGCACCGGGACGATGACCACGATGGCGAGCGCCAAGGTCAGGTTGATGTCGGCGGTGGGCGGTGCGACCGGCTCGTACTTGGACCCGATGCCCAGCACGGACAGCCAGTTGGCGAAGAGGATGAAGAAGAACAGCGCCACCGCCAGGGGCACGACCGCGACGCCACGCTCGCCGATGGAGCCCTCGACCTGCGTCCGCACGGCCCCCACCACCATCTCCCACAGGAGCTGGCCCTTGCCCGGGACGCCGCTCGTGACCCTCGCTCGGAGGAGCATCCCGAACCCGAGCACGAGGACCATCGCGACCCCCGTGTACCAGATGGTGTCCACGTTGAAGGTCAGGCCGAGGAACGTGCGCTGCACGTGCTCGCCGACGCTGATGTCGGCGGCCAGCAGATGCGGTGCGGCGAGAACGGCGCTCACCCGCCCTCCCCGACCTGCTCGGGCCCGGCGCCGACGGCCGGGTCGCGCAGCATGGCCACGACGACGTTGCCGAGGAGTATGAATTGGAAGCAGGCCAGCCCGAGCAGCGCGCCGAAGCCCAGTTGGCGCTGGAGGAACACCAGACCCAGCGCGACCACGCTGATGACGCCGAGACGGCCCAGGGTGTTCATGACCAGCGGCCGCCGCTTGTCGGCGCGCGCCGACGCGCTGGCCTTGACGGTGGAGGCGGCGATGAGGCGGAAGTTGCCGAGGGCCAGGGCAAGCCCGATGCACACACCGAGGCCGGCCATGGCGTAGCCGAGGAGCGACAGCACGCCCAGCGCGACGGCACCGACGACGACCGCGGCGAGGGCCGTACGGCGAGCCACCGTCGAGATCTGGGGCAGCGAGAAGTGCGAGAAGACGTTCACCATGGCAAAGGCTCCGTGGCGAGGCCGGCCCCGGCGGGCCGGGCGGTCAGAGGTACTTGCGGGCCTGCACCACCACGAAGGTGATGCCCAAGCCCACGCCCACGGCTAAGCCGACGAACGTGAGTGCCGGACCGGTGTGGAGCCACGAGTCGACGAGCAACCCGAGGACCAGGCCCGCGCCGATGGCCAGGGCGACCCCCAGGCCCATGGTCAGCAGGTCGAACAAACCCGGGGACGGCTTCTCCTCCACGTCCCTTCACCCAGCGCGCGTCAAGGGTCGAGTCGGTGCGGCACATCTCCAGGACAGCCCGGGGTCACTCGGCGGGGCCCAGGGACGGGACGGTGGGGACCGCCATCCGCCCGCGGGCGTCGACGAGGAGGGAGTTCGGCACGTCGGCAATCTTCGCATTCGCCCCTCGGATGCGGCAAAACGAGCACGGGCACCCGCGCCCCGCCCCCACGCCCCGATGCGGCCCCGCCCATGGCCCGACGGGGGCACGCCCTCAGGACGCCTCGCCACCCGGATCGCCGGCCGCCACCGGCGTCGGGGCAGGGACCGAGGCGTCCGGTCGCGGCGCCTCCCCGTTCGCGTCCGGGGCCCGACCGTCCGGGGCCGCCGGGAGGGCGTCCGGGGGCCCGGCGTGGGTGCGCAGCGGGGCGCCGGCGACCGGGGCGCCGGCACCGACCTCGACGGCGGTGGCGTGGTCCGCGGGCACCGAGGCGCCGGGAGTAGGCCCCGGCGCCTCGGGGGCGTCGCTCGCGGTGTCCTTGCGCAATCCCGGATGGAACAGCGTGTAGAGCGCGAGGCCGAGGGCGACGGCGCCGAGGGGGATGATCCCGTTGCCCCGGCCACCGAAGAGGGGGACGAGGACGAAGGCCGACAGCACCGCCGTCCACGCCCACAGGATGAGCACCGTTCGCCGGTGACCGTGGCCGAGCCGCATGAGCCGATGGTGCACGTGGTCCTTGTCGGGCGTGTGGAACCCGGTCCCCCTCGCCGTGCGACGCACGACGGCGAAGGCCATGTCGGCGATGGGCACGCCGAGGATGACGATGGGGAGGAACAGCGGCGCGAAGAAGAAGTACGTCTGGCCGCTGACCTCGGGGGTGCGGCCGCCGATGACCATGGTGGCCGCGGCCATGAGCAGGCCCACGAAGAGCGCCCCTGCGTCGCCCATGAAGGCGCGCGCGGGATGGAAGTTGTGGGGCAGGAAACCCACGCACACCCCGAAGGCGATCACCGCGATGAGCGGGCCGAGGTTGTCGGCGGGCAGGACGCCGAGATCGACCAGGCGGAGGCTGTAGACGGCCAGCGCACCCGAGGCGATGGCGACGATGCCCGCGGCGAGGCCGTCGAGGCCGTCGATGAGGTTCACGGCGTTGGTGATCACGATCACCCACAGCGCGGTGAGCAGGGGCAGGACGTCGGGCCCGAGCACGACGAACCCGACAGTCGGGATCTTGAACTGGAACATGGTGAGCCCGAAGTACACGAGCACCGTCGCCGCCAGGACCTGGCCGGCCATCTTGGCGGGTGCGGACATGTCGCGGAAGTCGTCGATGAGCCCCACCGCGAAGATGACGGCGGCGCCGAGCACGAGGCCCAGTGGCTCGGACGAGCCCTGGAACACCCCCTGGAGCCCCGGGAGCTGCGACGCGACGATCATGGCCACGAGGAAGGCGACGAACATGGCCACCCCGCCGCCGTAGGGGGTGACCCGCTGATGGACGCGGCGCTCGTCGGGCTCGGCGACGAACCCGATGCGCTCGGCGAGGCGCCGCACCGGGAACATGGCGAGGTAGGTGCCGAGTGCCGCGATCGCGGCCACCAGGGCGTACGCCCCCAACGGGGGCATGGGCTCAGCGCCCTCCGCCGGCGCCGCCCGGGCCGGATGTGCCGACGGCGGGCCCACTGGAGGCGCCGGCGATCAGCGTCGGGTAGGGGGGGAACCCCGCGCACAGCTCGAGGACCTGGGCGCGCACCGCCGCCTGTGCCGCGTCGTCGTGGCGCGAGCGCAGCGCGGTGCCGATGAGCGCGGCGATCCGCGCCATGTCGTCGGGCCCCATGCCCGCCGTCGTCTGCGCCGCGGTGCCGAGCCGGAGCCCCGAGGTCACGAAGGCCGAGCGGGGGTCGTCGGGGATCGTGTTGCGGTTGAGCGTGATGCCGGCGCGGTCGAGGACCTCCTGCGCCTCCTTGCCGGTGAGCTCCTCGTCGAAGCTGCGCAGGTCGAGCAGGATGAGGTGGTTCTCGGTCCCGCCCGAGACGAGACGGAAGCCCTCCGCGGCCAGGGCCGCGGCCAGGGCGGACGCGTTGGCCACCACCTGGGCCGCGTAGGCGCGGAACGCGGGCTGCGCCGCCTCCCGGAAGGCCACGGCCTTGGCCGCGACGACATGCTCGAGGGGCCCGCCCTGGAGGCCGGGGAAGACCGAGGAGTCGATCGCCTTGGCCAGCTCGGCCCGGCACAGGATGGCGCCGCCTCGGGGCCCGCGCAGCGTCTTGTGGGTGGTGAACGTCACGACGTCGGCGATGCCCACCGGGCTCGGATGCACGCCGCCGGCAATCAGCCCGGCGGGGTGGGCCACGTCGAACATGAGCTGCGCGCCCACCGCGTCGGCGATCTCGCGGAACGGCTCGGCGGCGATCTGGCGAGGGTAGGCGGTGGCGCCGGCCACGATCAGCTTCGGGCGCTCCCGCTTGGCCACGTCGGCCACCTGGTCGAAGTCGATCACCTCGCCGGGGCGCTCGGGGTCCGCCGACGCCGGCGTGACCCCGTAGGAGACGAACCGCCAGATCTTGGAGGTGATGCTGGCGGGCGACCCATGCGTGAGGTGGCCGCCTTGGTCGAGGCGCATGGCCAGGATGGTGTCGCCCGGTTCCAGCAGCGCCTGGTACACGGCGAGGTTTGCCGAGGCGCCGGCGTGCGGCTGGACGTTGGCGTGCTCGGCACCGAAGAGCGCGGTGGCCCGGGCGCGGGCCAGGTCCTCGACCTCGTCGATCACCGCGTTGCCGCCGTAGTAGCGGCGGCCCGGGTACCCCTCGGCGTACTTGTTGGTGAGCACCGAGCCCGTGGCCGCCAGCACCGCGGGCGAGGTGAAATTCTCGGAGGCGATCAGCTGGAGCGTCGTCGTCTGCCGGCGGGCCTCGGCGTCGACCAGCGCGGCCAGCTCGGGGTCGCTGTCGAGCCACGCCTCGAAGGGCGAGGCGTGGACGGTGGGCGCACTCTGGTCGTCGGTCATCGCGAAACGTCCTCCATGTGCCGGGCCGGCGCGGGCATCGTGGCACGCCCGGCGACCGGAGCGGCGATCTGGGCCGCCCGGCCCACCGCGATCCGCATCGCCGAAGCATACCGAGGGTGTGTCGCCTGGCCGCCCCGGGGCCCCCCTGCGCCCGGCCGGTACGCTCCCGCCCCATGACGGTGACCGGCGGCATCGACCCGCGCACCCCCGTGGTGGTGGGCGTCGGCCAGGTGACCTGCCCGCTGATCCCCGGTGAGGACCTCACGGTCCGCGACGAGCCCGTCACCTTGATGGCCGACGCGCTGGCCGCCGCGGCCGACGACGTAGGCGCGTCGGGCGCCGGCCGGCGGCTCCTCGAGCGGGCACAGAGCATCCGCGTCCTCGTGCCCCTCAGCTGGCGCTACACCGACCCCGGCGCGCTCGTCGCCGCGCAGCTCGGCATCGATCCTGCCGAGTCGATGGTGAGCGCCATCGGCGGCAACGGCCCCCAGAGCCTGGCCAACGCCACCGCGGCGTCGATCGCGGCCGGAGACCTCGACGTGGCGCTGGTCGCCGGGGCGGAGTGCATCGCCACCCGCATCGCCGCCCGACGCGATTCCGAGCGCCCGGTGCTGCCGTGGTCGACCCAACCCGACCCCGCGCAGGCACCCGCTGTCTTCGGCGTGGATCGGGCACCCGTCACCGAGGTCGAGCTGGACCGTGGGCTCGACCGGCCGCTGCGCGTCTACCCGCTCTTCGAGAACGCGCTGCGCCACGCGGCCGGTCGCTCCATCGCCGAGCACCAGGCGTTCGTCTCCGGCTTCTGGTCACGGTTCTCGGCCGTCGCCGCCACCAACCCGTACGCCTGGCGCCGCCAGGCGTACGCGCCGGAGGAGATCGGGACCGTCGCCGACGACAACCGCATGGTCGCCTTCCCCTATACGAAGCGCATGAACGCCAACGACCGCGTCGACCAGGGAGCGGCGTTCATCATGTGCTCGGCCGGCGCCGCCCTCGACGCCGGCGTCCCTCGCGACCGCTTCGTCTTCCCGGTGTCGGGGACCGACGCCAACGACCACTGGTTCCTCACCCACCGGGCCGACCTCCGGTCGTCACCGGCGATCCGGATCGCCGGTGCGCGCGCGCTGGCGCTGGCGGACATGGCCGTCGACGACATCGCGTACGTCGACCTGTACTCGTGCTTCCCCTGCGCCGTGGAGATCGCCGCCGCGGCGTTCGGGCTCCCCCTCGACGACCCGGCCCGCCCGCTCACGCTCACGGGCGGGCTCGGATTCGCCGGCGGGCCGGGCAACAACTACGTGACCCACTCGATCGCCACGCTCGTGGAGCGCCTGCGCGCCGATCCGGGCGCCGCCGGCCTGGTGACCGGCTTGGGCTGGTACCTGACCAAGCACGCAGTCGGCATCTGGGCGACCGAGCCGCCCCGCGGCGGGTTCCGCCGCGACTCGCCGCAGGCCGAGGTCGACGCCCTGCCGCAGTGCGCGCCGGCCGGTGACTCCGAGGGCGAGGCGACGGTGGAGACCTACACGGTGGTCCACGGCGCGGATGGCGAACCCGAGCTCGGGATCCTGGCC
>DASPTT010000102.1:0-19335 GCA_035623275.1 Acidimicrobiales bacterium | reverse complement strand
GCTGGCGATCGCCATCCCGACGTTCCTCGGGGTGACGGGCTCGGCCAACGACCGCGCCGCGCAGTCGAACCTCACCAACGGCCTCACCGAGGTCAAGGCGCTGTACCAGAACAGCCAGAGCTACAACACGACGGCGCTGCCCTCGGCCACCCTGACGAGCTCGGCACCGGAGTTCTCGTGGCAGCAGTCCGCAGCGTGCGCGGCGAACGCGGGCGGCAACTGCATGAGCGAGTACCCCGTCGACATCTCCGGCCCCGACGACGGTAATGGGGTGATCCTGGCCGCCTTCAGCAAGAACCAGGCCACCTGCTGGTACGTCGTCGACCTCGAGGCCGCGCCGACCAGCACCAGCTTCGGGGCCGACGCCTCCCCCGGCACCGTGCAGTTCACGGGCGGGACCGGTGCCGGCCTGCAGGAGGAGAACGGTGTTGCCGCCAGCCAGGCGGGCGTGTACTACGCCAAGTCGCCTGGGAACCAGGCGTCGTGCAACGCCACGACCCCGACCACGTTCGGCTCTGCGTGGAACTGGGGCACCTCGTACTCGAATGCCCCGGTGAACTGACCGAGCGTTGAGGTGCTCACCTCGCGGTTCGGGGCGAGGATGGGCAGAGTGGTGCAGTGGCCCTCGCTCCGGCGGGGGCCACTGGCGCGTGAGGCGCAGGGTGCCCGATCGAGTTCGCCGTGCCCGGTGCGACCGGCACGGGGCTACATCGGACCGGCGTCGTGCTTGCGGTCCACCAGCTGCTCGCGCCGGCTCTGGAGCAGCGTGAACGTGCGGGCCAGGACGACCCGGGTGTCGGCCGGGTCGACGACCGCGTCCACGTAGCCGCGTTCGGCGGCCGTCCACGGCGTGAGCAGCGCCTCGGCGTAGTCGTCCTCGAGGGCGCTCCGGGCGTCGGCCTCGGTCCCGCGGTGGAGGATCTGGACGGCTCCTGTCGCCCCCATGACGGCGATCTCGGCGGACGGCCAGGCCAGGCACACGTCGTTGCCGATGCCCTTGGAGTCCATGACGATGTAGGCGCCGCCGAACGCCTTGCGCAACACCAGGCAGACACGGGGCACGGTCGCCTCGGCGTAGGCGAAGGCGAGCTCGGCGCCGTGGCGGATCATCCCCCGCCATTCGAGGTCCTTGCCGGGGAGGAACCCGGGGGTGTCCACCAGCGTCAGCAGGGGCACGTTGAACGCGTCGCAGAAGCGGACGAAGCGTGCGGCCTTCTGCGACGCGGCGATGTCGAGCGTGCCCGCCAGCGAGCGCGGCTGGTTGGCCACGATCCCGACGGGCATGCCCGCCAGTGTGGCCAGGCCCGTGACGAGCTGCGGCGCCCACCCGGCGCGCAACTCGACCAGCTCCCCCTGGTCGACCACGGCCCCCACGACGTCGCGCATGTCGTAGGAGGCATTGGGAGAGCCCGGGAGCGCGTCGCGCAGCTCCGGGGTGGCGCGCCGGGGGTCGTCGGCGGTGGCGATCGCCACCGGCGCGTCGTCGGCGTGGTCGGGCAGGTGCGCGAGGACGGCGCCGAGCAGCTCCATGGCATGTGCGGCATCGGTTGCGGCCAACGCGCACAGGCCGCTGGCGGTGGCGTGGACCCGGGTGCCCCCGAGGTGCTCGATGCCGAGGCGGACCCCGGTGAACTCGGCCACGGCGTCGGGCCCCGAGACGAAGGCGAACGCGTCGGGCGTCATCACGGTGACGTCGGCCAGCCCGAGCAGCAGCGCGGGTCCCGACACCGCCGGGCCGACGACGGCGCCGAGGACGGGCACCACGCCGGAGCATGCGGCGACGGCCCGTGCCGCCCGGCCCCAGCCGTGGAGCGCGTGCAGGCCGTCGCCGATGTCGGACCCCGAGGAGGCGAGCACCATCACCAGGGGCAGTCGCTGGGCCAGCGCCATCTGCGCGGCGGCGGCGATGGTCTCGCCGTCGTCCCCCGCCAGTGCGCCGCGGTGGTGGCCGGAGACCGATCGTGCGGTGACCACCGCCCGCCCCGACAGGTGCTCCACGCCGGCACGCACGGTCCGGGGCACGTGGGCGCGCACCGCAACGGCGTACGCCCCGGGTGCAGGGTCGTGGCCGTCGCCGAGGGCGAGGCGGGGATGCACGGCGGCCATGGTACGGCGGCCCGGGCGGCCGCCACGCGCCGCGGTGGCGGGGCCCGCGTATGGGACCATCGACGTGACCATGCCCATCACGACGCCCCGCTGGCTGCGACGCGCCTGGCCCTGGATCCAGTTCCTCGGCGGCCTGGGCCTGGCGGCGCTGGCCCTGTGGGCACTTGCCGGCAGGCGCAACGAGCTGGCCGGGGTGACGCACTATCTCGACGACATCGACGGCGGGTGGGTGGCGCTGGCCGTCGTGGCCGAGGCCGCCTCGCTGCTGGCGTTCGCCCTCGTCCAGCGCGACTGCCTGGCCGCGGGATCGCTGCGCGTGACGCGGACGCAGATGACGGGGGTCACGCTGGCCGCCACCGCCATCTCCAATTCGATCCCGGCGGGACCGCTCCTCGCCTCGGTCTACGCCTTTCGCCAATACCGCCGCCGGGGGGCGGACGACACCCTTGCGGGGTGGACCCTGGTGGCGGTCCTCGTCGCCGCCTCGGTCAGCCTGGCGCTGCTCGCGGCGCTCGGCGTCGTCGTTGCGGGCTCCGCGGGCCACAGCTACGACCTCACCGGGGTCACCTTGGCGGTCCTCGGCGTCACGCTGGCGGTCGGCGTGCTCTTCGTCCAGCGCGACGCGCTGATCTGGGTGCTGCGCCAGGGCATCGGGGTCAGCCGCCGGGTCACGGGCCGGCCCCGAGGCGAGATCGGTGCCAGCGTCGACCACGTGGTGGGGCGGCTCACGGTGGTCGGGCTGAAGCCGGGTGCCGCCCTGGCCGTGCTGGGCTGGGGCCTGGCCAGCTGGGTGGCGGACTGCGCGTGCCTGGCCTGCGCCTTCCTGGCCGTCGGCGCCCCCGTCCCCTGGCGCGGCCTGCTGCTGGCCTACGGGGCCGGTCAGCTGGCGGCGAACCTGCCCATCACCCCGGGCGGGCTGGGCGTGGTCGAGGGGAGCATCACCATCGCCCTCAGCTACTTCGGCGGATCGGAGCCGGCGGCCATCGCCGCCGTGCTGCTGTACCGGATCCTCAGCTTCTGGCTCGAGCTGCCGATCGGCTGGGGGACCTGGGCGGCGATGGCCTGGTCGGGCCGGCGAGCCCGCGCCGTGGTCCCGGTGGAGGAAGGTGTGGCGGAGGTGACGGCATGAGGAAGTGGCGGGGGCTCGTGGCGCTTTGGGCGGTCGGCGCGCTGGTGGCGGGCGTGGGCGCGGGCGCCTGCACGTCTGCCCGCAACGCGCTGGGCACGAACGCGAGCCCCTGTTTCCAGGCGCTGCCCATCGCCGCCGACGCCGTCCACGAGCGCGGCAGCTTCCAGGGCGTCCGTCTGGTCGACGCCAGCACCCTGGCGAGCTACCCGCGCCTGCGCGACGTCCTCACGGTGCGCGCCGGCGCACCCCTCGGCAGCGTGTGCGCCTTCGCCTACCAGGGCAGCTTCACCACCGCCCAGGTCGACAAGCCCCTCGGCCGACCGGCGACGGGGACGGGACGCTATGCCGTGGTGATCGTCTCGACGCCCGAGAACGACCTGCTGGCCACGGTGGTGCTCGACCGCATCCCCTTCCGTTTCCGGCACTCCGTCTGAGCGCACCGGCCTCGGCTCTCGGGCCTCGGCTCTCGGGCCTCGGCCCCGGGCCGTCGGCCGCCGGGTCTCAGCCCTCGGGGGGTCGTTGCGGGGTGCGATGGCGGCCCGGTGGATGACGGTCGTGCCGGCGCTCGGCGCGCTCGGCGCGCTCGAGATGGCGTTCCACCTCGGCCCACGTGAGCGTGCGCGTGTCCTCGTCGCCGCCCTCGCCCCGGCCGTGCTCGGCCCGAGTCAGGGAGACCCACGCCACCGTCCAGAGCACCGGCAGGGTGGCCAGCTTGGCCACCACACCCGCCAGCTGCTGGTCGTTGAGCGCCGAGAGCCCGATGGCGCGATGCGCATCGGCGAACGACGGATAGAGCGGATGGTGGGAGAAGACGAAGATCACGGAGGGGAAGCTGGGCACGATCGACTGGACGAAGAGGTACGCGGCCAGCCCGATGGCGGCAGGGTGGCGCACACCGGGAAGGTGCTCGAGCACGGGCGCCCACAGCACCATGCCGGCCACGATCAACAGGACGTCGGTGGCGGCCCTGACCCAGGGGTCGGCCGCCTGGGCCGCCACCGCCGGCGTGAAGAGCGTCCCCACCACCACCACGGTGAACACGGCGATGGCGGCGACCGGGCGGGTCGCCAGCTCGACGGTGCGGTCGACGGGTGCGGGCCTGGTCAGCCAGGCCACCAGCGGCGTGGGCAGCGACAGCAGGAGCATCGGTGCCACCGCCAGGGTGAGCAGGAGCCGTTGGACGAGCAGGGCCGTGAGCGACCAGTGGGCGGCCAGGTCGGCGACGGGCCACTCGAGCGCCACGAGGAGCGTGCCCGACGCGCCGGCGAGCCACCAGCGCTGGCGGGGGGTGGGGAGCGCGCCCGCACCGGCGGTGGCGGCCACGTGGCGCACGGCCCAGGCGTAGATCGCGCCGAGGGCGCCCACGGCGGCCAGGGCGGCCGGATGGAGGTGGAAGGCCCAGGGGTTCGCCTTCACGTGTGGCGCCTACGCTGACGCCGATGGAGCGGGTGGACCGGCTCGAGCGGCTCACGGACCTGGTCCTGGTGCTGCTGCGCGAAGGGCCGGCCCGGTCGCTGCGGCAGATCGCCGAGGAGGTCCCCGGGTACCCCGAGCGACCCGAGGCGCGTCGACAGGCCTTCGAGCGCGACAAGCGCACCTTGCGCGCCGAAGGTGTGGAGATCACCACCGAGAAGATCGACGGGCCCGAGCAGATCGGGTACCGGATCCGCCCCGAGGACTACTACCTGCCCGATCTCGACCTCAGCGCCGACGAGCAGGCGGCCCTCAACCTGGCCGTGGCCGGGGTCCACCTGGGCGATCCTAGTGGCCGCGACGCGCTGTGGCGCCTGGGCCTGCCCGCCGCGCCCGCCGTGCAGCCGATCGCGGACGTGCCCGCGTTGGCCGGGCTCCCGGTGCTCTACGACGCACTGCGCACGCGCGCCACGGTGACGATGCAGTACCGAGGCGAGACCCGCAACGTGGACCCGGCGCGCCTCGTGTTCCGCAACGGGCGCTGGTACCTGGTGGCGTACGACCGCGACCGCGACGCACCCCGGGTCTTTCGCGTCGACCGCATCGACGGCCTGCCCCGTGCCGGGGCGCCGGGCTCGACGCGCCTGCCCGAGGGGTTCGACGTCGAGGGCGCGTTGCCCGACGACCCGTGGCGCTTCGGAGACGCCGAGCCGGTCGCCGTGGACGTGCTCGTGGACGGGCCCATGGCGCGCCTGGTCGTCGCCCGCGACGTCGACGAGTCGGACGTCGTCGAGCGCCGGCCCGACGGGGCCGTGGTCCTGCGCCTGGAGGCCACCAACGTCCGTGCCCTGGTCTCGTGGGTGCTGGGCCTGGGCGCGCACGCCGAGGTCCTCGGCCCACCCGCGGTGCGCGCCGAGGTGCGATCCTGGCTCGAGGCGACCCTGGCGGCGCCGGGCGCGTCGCCCGGGGGGATCGGGGCGGCGCCGTGAGCACCGCCGTGCTCGGTGCCGGGCAGCGGCTGCGCCGGCTGCTCGCCGTCCTCGGCTGGTTGGCGAGGCGCGAGCGGGCACCCGTGGCGGAGCTCGCGGCGCGCTTCGGCATCACGCCCGACGAGCTCATCGCCGACCTCGAGCTGGCCGCCTGCTGCGGCCTGCCGCCGTACACGCCCGATCAGCTCATGGAGGTGATCGTCGACGAGGACGAGGTCGTGGCGCATCTCGGGCCCGAGCTGGCGAGGCCGCGCCGGTGCAGCGCGGCGGAGGGCTTCGCCCTCGCTGCCTCCGCCCGCGCCATCCTGGCGGTGCCGGGCGCCGACGCCGACGGCGCGCTGGCCAGCGCCCTGGGCAAGCTCGAGACCGTGCTCGGCGGGCACGGCCGCCTGCAGGTCGACCTCGACGAGCCGCGCCACCTGGCCGCCGTGCGCGAGGCGCTGGCCGCCGGGGCCCAGCTCGAGGTCGAGTACCTCGGCCTCGGCCGGGACGAGCCGACCACCAGGGTGGTCGACCCCGTCGCCCTGACGTTCCTGGACGGCGCCTGGTACCTCGACGGCTACTGCCACCGTGCCGGCGGCATGCGCCGGTTCCGTGTCGACCGTGTCCTCGACGTCCGCAGGACGGGCCGCCCGGCGCAGGCGCCGGCCGAGAGCACGGCGCGGGAACCCGGCGACGCCGGCGGGGGGACCGCACCCGCCGGTCCCTTCGTCCCCGGAGCCGACGCCCTGGAGGCGGTGGTGGAGGTGGACGAGGCGGGGGCGTGGATCGCCGAGGCGTTCCCGGTCCTCGGGACCGAGGAGCGGCCCGGCGGGGGCCTGGTCGTGCGGCTGGCCGTCGTCAACCCCCAGTGGTTCGCCGGCGTCCTCGTGCAGCTCGGCCCCCACGCCCTGGCGGTACGGCCCCCGGAGCTGGCCCAGGCGGGCCGGGAGCTGGCCGCAGCCACCCTGCGCCGATATCAGGAAACATGAGATAGCACGGAACAACATGAAGCACTACGTTTTGCTCTCGGCTCCCGGCAGAAGGAGGCGAGGGCGAGGGTGCTGCGGCTGGGCAAGGTGGCAACGGGCGGCCACGCCTACTACCTGGAGGTGGCGGGAGGCACGGGGACCGGGGCGGAGCCGCCCGGTCGATGGCTCGGCAGCGGCGGCGCGGTGCTGGGCCTGACCGGCGAGGTGGAAGAAGCCTCCCTCGACGCCCTGCTCCGCGGCCGGCACCCGGTGGACGGCCGGGTGCTCGGCACCGCGCACCACCGGGTGCGGGTGGCCGCGTTCGACCTCACCTTCTGCGCTCCGAAGTCGGTCAGCGTGCTGCACGCCCTCGGTCCCGGCCCGGTGCGGGCGTCGGTGGCCGAGGGGCACGAGGCCGCCGTCGAAGCGGCCCTGCAGTACGCGGAGCGCCACGCCCTCGGGGTGCGACGACGCATGGGACCGGGTGGGCCGAGGGTGACCGAGGGGGCCGAGGGGACGGCCGTGGCCGGCTTCGTGCACCGCACGAGCCGCGCCCTCGACCCGCACCTGCACACCCACGTCGTGGCGGCCAACCTGGGGCGCGGGCCCGACGGCGTCTGGCGGGCGCTCGACGGGCGTGGGGTCTACGCGCACGCGGGCGCCACGGCGGCGGTGTACCACGCGCAGCTCCGCTACGAGCTGACGACCCGCCTCGGCGTGGCGTGGGGCAGGCTCGACCGCGGCCGGGCGGACATCGCCGGGATCGGACCCGAGGCGCGCCGCGAGTTCTCGACGCGAAGCGCCCAGATCGGGGCGCACCTCGCCGCCAGGGGGCTCGCCCCGCCAGGGCCTGGCCGGGGCGCGCCGGTCCAGGCCGCACACCTCGGGCTCGGCCGGCGCGCCGGGCCCCGGGCGACGGCCATCGCCGCGCACCGGACGAGGGCGGCCAAGGACCCGGCACAGCAGGTCGACGACCTGCTCGAATGGTGGCACCGGCGAGCCGAGGGGGTCGGCCTCGGTCCCCGCCGCCTCCAGGCGGTGCTCGACCGGGTCCCGAGGCGCGCGCCGGTGTCCCCCGACCTGGACCTGCTGCGCGACCGCGTGACGCGGGACCTCGCCGCCGCCCGCCCCACGGCCACCCGCCGCGACGTCGTGCGGGCCTCGTGCGCCAGGCTGCCCGCCGGCGCGCCGTTGCCGTGGCTGGAGGAGGCAGCGGACCACGTGGTGTCGTCGTTGGAGCCGCTACACCCGGACCACGGGCCGTCGCGCCGGCGAGGTCCCGGCGTGGCCGAGCCTCGCCTGCGTCTCGAGGGCCACCTCGGACGTGAGCGTCTTGGGCTCGAGCGGCCCGGGCTCGAGCGGTCTGCCGACGCGGGGTTGGGGCTCGGCTAGGGCGCGCCTGTCGAGACGCGACCGCCGGGGACGACTGGCCCGGCGTCGCCGTAGCCCTGGCGCACCCCCTGGCCCGCGCGCCGTGTCAGCTGCTCCGGCTCGTAGAGCATCCAGTAGGCGTTGCGTGCATGCTTGCGGGCGCGGTCCACGCACACCGCCGCCAGGCGCTCGGGGTCGTCCTCCTCGTTCTCGTGGACGAAGACCTCGAGGACGTGGGTGTTGGTCAGGAGCTGGGCCAGCATGATCCCCTGCGAGGCCTCGTGCGCGCAGACCTGGTCGATGGCCGCCTTGCCCGGCATGCCGAGGGCGACCACGATCCGGCACCCCTCTTCCTCGATGAGCTTCTTGGCCTCCACACCGAGGTCCTTGAAGCCGGGCACAGTTCGCCGGACGACCTCGAAGCGCTCGCCGTGGCCCGGGCAGCAGGCCAGCTCGTCGACGGCCTCCCCGCCCATGTCGTAGCGGGCGAACATGGTGTCGACGACGCCGATGCGGTCCATGCCCCGATTCTCGCATGCCCGGGTCGTGGGCCCGCCCGCCCGGCGGTTGGACCCCGGTTGCTCCGTGGTCAAGACTCGGGTGGGTGAGCGGGGAGCAGGAGACCAGCAACGACTGGGTGAAGCGGGACGCCGCCGTGGTGTGGCACGGCTTCACCCAGATGGCCTCGTACGCGGCGAACTCGCCGATCGTGGTGGAGCGCGCCGAGGGCCGCGAGCTCATCGACGTGGACGGGCGCCGCTACCTCGACGCCATCTCGTCGCTGTGGGTCACCACCCTGGGGCACCGGATCCCCGAGCTCGACGACGCCGTGCGGGACCAGCTGGATCGGATCGCGCACTCGACCCTTCTGGGCAACGGCAACCGCGTGGTGGTGGAGCTCTCCGAGGCGCTCGCCGCGGTGGTCCCGGTCGACCGCCCCCACATGCTCTATGCCTCCGACGGTGCCACGGCGGTGGAGCAGGCACTCAAGATCGCCTTCCAGTACTGGAAGAACCTCGGGGTCGACGGCCGGCACCGCTTCCTCGTCCTGGGCAACGCCTACCACGGCGACACCGTCGGCTCGCTGTCGCTCGGCGACGGGGGCTTCGGCACCGACCTGTTCGCGCCATTGCGCTTCGACGTGGTGCGGGCGCCTGGATACGACGACCCGGACTGGCTCGCCGGTGCCCTGCAGGTGCTCGGTCGCCACGAGCGGGAGCTTGCCGCGGTGGTGGTCGAGCCGCTCGTGCAGGGTGCCTCGGGGATGCTGACGGCCGAGCCGGCCAACCTCTCGGCCCTGGGCGCGGCATGCCGGGCGCACGGTGTGCTGCTCGTCGCGGACGAGGTCGCCACCGGCTTCGGCCGCACGGGCAAGCTCTTCGCATCGGAATGGTGCGACCTGCGGCCCGACCTGCTGTGCCTGGGCAAGGGGCTGACCGGGGGATACCTGCCGATGTCGGCGACGGTGGCCGCGGGCCATGTCTACGAGGCGTTCCTGGGCGAGGACCTCGGGCCGCGCACCTTCTACCACGGCCACTCCTACGGCGGGAACGCGCTGGCGGCGGCCGTCGCGCTCGAGCACCTGCGGCTCATCGACCGGTGGGACGTCCTGACCAACGTCAACGAGCGGGCAGAGCAGCTGGCGCGTCTGTTGCACGCGAACTTCGACGGGCATCCCGCGGTCCGCGCCGTGCGCCAACGCGGGTTGATGGCCGGTGTCGAGTTGGCGTCGCCCTCGCCGGACGCCCGGTGGGGCCGGCGGGTGTCCGCTGCCGCCGTGGCCCGCGGCGTGCTCCTGCGGCCCCTCGGCGACGTGATCGTCCTCGTGCCGCCGCTCACCGTGACCGGCCCGGAGATCGAGCGGACCGTGACCGTGTTGCGCGCGTCGCTCGACGAGGTCGGCGAAGCCGACTCGGCGGGCATGGCGTCCGCGGCCGGCATGGCGTCCGCGGCCGGCATGGCATCCGCGGCCGGCATGGCATCCGCGGCCGGCATGGCCGGCGTCGCGGAGGCGGGATCCTGAGCGCCGCCTCGGGCCCGAGCCTGTGGCCCGCGCTCGTCGACGCCCGCTGCGCGCAGGTCGAGGCGGCAGGGCAGTGGCGCCGCCCGCGACCCTTCGACGCGCGCGGGCCGGAGGGGACGCTCACCGAGGAAGGCCGCCGCGTCGTCGCCTTCGCCTCCAACGACTACCTGGGCCTCTCCGCGCACCCGGCGGTCGTCGTGGCCGCGCACGAGGCGCTCGACCGGTGGGGGAACGGGAGCGGTGCCTCGCGCCTGGTCACCGGCTCACGCCCGGTGCACCACGAGCTCGAGGACGAGCTCGCCGAGTACAAGGCTTCCGAGCGGGCGGTCGTCTTTCCCACCGGCTATACGGCGAATCTGGGCGTGCTCACCACCTTCGGCGACGTCGGCGTGCGGATCTGCTCGGACGAGCTCAACCACGCGTCGATCGTCGACGGGGCGCGGCTGGCGAATGCCGAGATCGCCGTGTACCGCCACGCCGACGCCGACCACCTCGACGTCCTGCTCCGTGATGCGAAGGGGCCTGCCATCGTCGTCACCGACCTCGTGTTCTCCATGGACGGCGACGTCGCGCCGGTCGAGGCCATCGCCGAGCGCTGCCGTCGCCATGGCGCGCTGCTGGTGCTCGACGAAGCCCATGCCGTGCTCGGGCCCGACCCTGCGCCGTGGCTCCGGGGGGTCGACGCGCTCCGCGTGGGCACCCTGTCGAAGGCCCTCGGCGCGCTCGGCGGCTTCGTCGCCGGCCCGGCACGCTTCATCGAGCTGTTGGTGAACAGGGCCCGCTCCTATATCTTCACCACGGCGCCGACCCCGCCCGACGCCGCGGCCGCGCTGGCAGCGGTGCGCCTGGTGCGCTCGCCGGAGGGGGAGCGCCTCCGCGCCCGCCTGGCCAATCACGTCGAGCGCGTCGCTCCGGGCCATCCGAGCCCCATCGTCCCCGTGGTCCTAGGGGAGGAGGCGGCGGCGGTGGCGGCCTCCGAGGCGTTGTTGGCCCAAGGCCTGTGGGTGCCGGCCATCCGTCCGCCCACCGTGCCGCGGGGCACCGCGCGCCTGCGGGTCACCCTGTCCGCCGCACACAGCGCGGCCCACGTCGCCATGCTGGTCGCGGCGCTGGGCGCGCTCCGTGGCGCCTCGGTGCCCGGGGCCGCTCCTGTGGCCTGAGCCGGCCCCGTGGACCGTCCCGACGGGTCGACGCAGGTGGCGGGGCGGGCGCGTCCGACGTGCCTCGTCGTGATCGTGGGGACGGGCACCGAGGTGGGCAAGACCTGGGTGAGCGCCCACCTCGTTGGGGAATGGCGCCGACGGGGTGCGACGGTGGCCGTGCGCAAGCCCGCCCAGTCCTTCCGCTCCGACGAGGGCGCCACCGACGCGGAGGTCCTGGGCGCGAGCAGCGGTGAGGCCGCCGACGTCGTGTGCCCGCCGCATCGCTGGTATCCGGTGCCCATGGCCCCGCCCATGGCCGCCGCCGTCCTCGGGCTCGACCCCCCGACCCTGGCGGCCCTGGTGGCCGAGCTGTCCTGGCCGGCAGGTGTCGACGTCGGCCTCGTCGAGACGGCGGGCGGTCTCCGTTCGCCGCTGGCCGACGACGCCGACGCGGTGTCGCTAGTCCGGGCCCTGCGTCCCGACCGGGTCCTCCTTGTCGCCGATGCCGGGCTGGGCACCGTCAACGCCGTGCGGCTGTGCGCCGGCGCGCTGGCGGCCGGGCCGGGCGCCGACACCGGCCCGCCCCCGGTCGTGGTGTTGAACCGCTTCGACCCGTCGGACGACCTGCACCGGCGCAACCTGGAGTGGCTCGGGGACCGGGACGGCCTGGTGGTGACGCCGGCCACGCCCGACGGTTTGGCCGCCCTGGCCCGGGACCTGCTGGGAGGTCCCGGGGCCCGCTCGGCGGCGCCCTGAGCACCGCCCGGCCTGCCAGGGACACGCCACCGAGGGCCGGAGCGGTTCGCCGCCCAGCGGCCGGTCCCGCCTGCTGGGGGCCACGATCCGTGAGATTCAACAACCGTTGCTCAAGCCGTCCGCAGACCCGGCCGATGCCAATTGACGGGGAAAGGGGCTCGGTGCCATGGGCCGTGGCCAGCACCAGAAGAAGAAGGAACGTCGTGGTCGGACATTGTTGGCCGCGACCTTCGCCCTCGCCGTCGCCCTTTTCACCGCGTCCGCCGTCTACGCGGGCCTTTCGGCCAAGGCCACGGGCACCGAGCAGGTCTCCAGCGGCACGCTGGACCTGACGCTCAGCGCGGACACGAACTCGGTCGGGTTCTCCAACTTCTCGGGCAAGATGGCCCCTGGGGACGTGGACAACGTGGCCGTGGACCTCGACAACACGGGGACGCTGGCGTCGGCGGCCGGGATGACGCTGTGGGTCGCCGGCAGCCCGAGCAACCCGCTCACCGACGGCACGGCGAGCGGCGAAGGCCTCGCCGTGACGATCACCCAGTGCTCGGTGGCGTGGAGCGCCGGCGGGACGTGCAGCGGGTCGACGACCAACATCCTGTCCCAGACCATGGTCAGTGCCATGAACACGTCCGGCACGGCCGTGGCCCTGTCCAACATCCCGAGCCTGGCCGCCACGACCGGTCAGGTCGCCCACCTCCAGGTGAGCCTGACCCTGATCGGCACCGAGACCTCGACGAACGGGGTGGCGCCCTCGCCGACCATCCAGGGCCTGAGCACGACGCTGACCTACACCTTCACCGAGCAGCAGCGGGCGGCGATCACCACCAACCAGTAGTCCCGGTGGTCCCGTCGGACCTCTCAGGGTCGATCCGGCCCGCCGGGCACGTCGAGCTCGCCGTGGTCCCGGCATCGTGCCCGGAACCCGCCCGGGGTGACGACCACCGCCATGCGCCGGCCGCAGGCCGGGCAGTGGCGCGGGGGGTCGAGGGCACGACCGCAGCCCGGGCACTGGCTGCTCGGCCGGCCGCACGCGGTGCAGTGCGACGCGGCGGGGGTCGGTGCGTGCTCGGGCACCTCAGAGGACGCCGGAGAGCGCCCCCACCGGCATCCGCAGGTCCTCGAGCATCCGCAGGTCCTCGGAGGGGTCCCGGCCGAGGGTGGTGAGGTAGTTCCCGACGATCAGCGCGTTGATGCCGGACGTGAGGCCCATCGCCTGCAGGTCCCGGAGCGTGATCTCCCGCCCGCCCGCGTAGCGCAGGATCGTGGCGGGGAGCGCCAGGCGGAACAGCGCGATCCAGCGGATGGCCTCCCAGGCCCCCACGACGGGACGGTCGCCGAGCGGTGTGCCCGGTCGCGGGTTGAGGAAGTTGAGGGGCACTTCGGTGGGGTCCAGGTCCCGCAGCTGCAGGAGCAGCTCGACGCGCTGCGCATCGCTCTCGCCCATGCCGAGCAGGGCGCCACAGCACAGCTCCATCCCGTGCGCCCGCACCAGCGCGCACGTCGCCGCCCGCTCCTCCCACGTGTGGGTGGTGACCACCCGCGGGAAGAAGGAACGGGCGGTCTCGACGTTGTGGTTGTACCGGTGCACGCCGCCGGCGGCCAGACGCGCCGCCTGATCCTCGGTGAGGATGCCCGCGGACACGGCGACGTTGAGCCCGCTGTGCTCGCGCACGAGCGGCACGAGCTCGAGGATGCGCCGCAGTGTGCGCTCGTCGGGGCCCCGCACGGCCAACACGATGCAGAACTCACTGGCGCCGATCGCCGCGGTCTCCTCGGCCGCCCGCAGGACCTCGTCGGTGTCGAGGAACGGCGTGGCCTTCACGGGGGTGTCGAAGGCCGAGGACTGCGCGCAGAAGTGGCAGTCCTCGGGACAGCCCCCCGTCTTCGCCGACAGGATGCCCTCGACCTCCACGGTCGGGCCGCACCAGGCGAGCCGGACCTCGTGCGCCAGCGCGGCGAGCGCCACGACCGAGTCGTCGGGCACCGTGGCCAGGCCGACGAGCTCGTCGTCGTGGAGCGCACGGCGCTCGTCGAGCAAGGCGCGGCCGGCCTGGACGATGCGCCGGCGCGCCTCCTCCTCATCCGGTACGGGGCCGAGGTGCACCGGGCACGGCTCGACCCGTGCACCGAGCGTCACCGTGGTACGCGTGGAGGTCCGAGGAGCACGTCCGGGCATCCCGGTTACGGTAGCGGGCGCTCCGACCGAGGAGGCAATCGACATGGCCTGGGACTTCGAGACCGAGCCGGAGTACGAGGCGAAGCTGGCATGGGCCCGCACCTTCGTCGACGAGGAGATCCTCCCGTTGGAGGTGCTCGACGTCGAACCCGAGGCCCTGGGCCCGGCCATCGGGCCCCTGCAGGAGGAGGTCAAGCGCCAGGGCCTGTGGGCCGCCCACCTGCCCCCGGAGCTCGGCGGCATGGGCTTCGGGCAGGTGCGCCTCGGGCTCCTGCACGAGGTGCTCGGCCGGTGCTGGCTGGCGCCGGTGGTGTTCGGGAACAACGCCCCCGACTCGGGCAACGCCGAGCTGCTGGCGGTCGGTATCGAGCAGACCGGACGTGACGACCAGCGCATCGAGTGGCTCGAGCCTCTGCTCCAGGGGAAGCTTCGCAGCGGGTTCTCCATGACCGAGCCGGGGGCGGGGGCCGACCCGACCCTGATCTCGACCTCGGCGGTGCGTGACGGCGACGAATGGGTGGTCAACGGGCACAAGTGGTTCACCACCAACGGCTCGGTGGCGGACTTCCTGATCGTGATGTGCGTCACCAACGCCGACGTCCACCCCTATGCCGGCTGTTCGATGATCATCGTCCCCGCCGATGCAGCGGGCGTGGAGATCGTGCGCGACGTGCCCACCATGGAGCATCCCGTGGCCCACACCGGGCGCTTCGGCGGGCACACCGAGATCGTCTACCGCGACGTCCGGGTTCCCGTGGGCCATCTCGTGGGCCGGGAGGGCGACGGCTTCCGGTTGGCACAGATGCGCCTCGGCCCCGGTCGGATCCACCACTGCATGCGCTGGCTGGGCCAGTCCCAGCGCGCCTTCGACATGCTCTGCGAGCGCGCCGTGTCTCGGTTCCTGCACGGATCGGTGTTGGCCGACAAGCAGTTCGTCCAGGGATGGGTGGCCGACTCGATGGCCGAGATGTCGGCCGCCCGGCTCCTGACCCTGCACGCGGCGTGGAAGATGGACCGGCAAGGCCCCGCCGCGGCTCGCGTGGAGATCGCCATGATCAAGTACTACGGCGCGGGCGTGCTCTACAACGTCATCGACCGGGCGATCCAGGCCTACGGCTCCATGGGGTTCTCGACGGACCTCCCGCTCGAGCACATGTACCGCGCCGCGCGCGCGGCGCGCATCTACGACGGGCCCGACGAGGTGCACAAGGTGACGGTGGCCCGGCAGGTGCTCAAGCGCTACACGCCGACGGACGTTCCGACCGAGCACGTGCCCACCCGTCGTCGAGCCGCCCGGGAACGCTTCGCCGAGCTCCTCGTCGAGGCGACAGCCGACCACTGATCGTCGCACCGTTCGCGCACCGCGTCGTCGGATCGGTCACCGGCCTCGACCGTGGATGTTCGTCGGCCGGCCAATTGCGTCGCGAATTTGCAAAAGGCAGCGAACGCTCGCGATCGCGAATTGAGATCGCAATTCGTCCGGAACGCATGAGCGCGACGACAGTTCAACGGGGCGGGGACAGAGGAGGGCGAGGAGAAGAGCCCTCGGCTCAGCCCGCCATGAAGCGCAGGTCGGCTCGCCGCACGCCGGCGATGACGGACGAGGGTGAGCGCTCCACGTCGCCGGCCCGCTCGATCCCCGCGAAGCGTCCGAGCAGAGCCTCGAGGACGACGCGGGCCTCCAGACGGGCCAGGGCCGCGCCCAGGCAGAAGTGGTTGCCGAAGCCGAAGGCGATGTGGGGGTTTGGCGCGCGGCCGACGTCCAGGGTCGCCGCGCTGGGCCCGAAGACGGCCTCGTCCCGGTCGGCCGAGGCGAAGAGCATGAGGACGGGCTCGCCCTCGGCGACCGGGACACCCGCGACCTCGCAGTCCCGGGTGGTGGTGCGCATGAACGAGATCACCGGGGTCGTCCAGCGCAGCAGTTCCTCGACGGCGTTCGGCACCAGGGACGGATCGGCCCGCAGTCGGCCCCACTCGCCGGGGTGGTCCGCCAGCGCGACGAGGCCGGCGCCGACGAGGTTGCGGGTCGTCTCGTTGCCGGCCACGAGCAGCTGCACGAGGAACATGGCCAGTGCCGCGTCGGAGAGCTGGTCTCCCCCGATCTCCGCGGCGCCCAGCGCGCTGAGCATGTCGTCGCGGGGCTCGGCGCGCCGGCGCTTGCAGGCCTCGACCAGATAGTCGACCATCTCGGCCAGGAGCGCATTGCGCCGGTCCTCGGGCCAGTCGGGCCGTGCGCCGGGGATTACGGCCTCGGACCACGCATAGGCACGTTCCCAGTCGTCGTCGGGAAGCCCGAGGATCTCGCCGATGACCTGCAGGGGCAGCGGGACGGCCAGCTCGGCCATGACGTCGAGGGCGGCATCGGCCACGAGGCGCCCGACGAGCACGTCGACCCGGGCACGTACCACCGGTTCGAGCCCGCGCACGACACTGGGCTTGAATCCCGGTTGCACGAGACGCCGGTAGCGCGTGTGCGCCGGAGGGTCGCTGTGCATCATCGTCGGCGGAGTCTCGTAGCTGGTGCCGATCTCGTCGGTGAGGATCCCCCGGCCGGCGCAGAAGGTGTGAGGGTCGCTCTCGACCGCGCAGACGTCGGCGTGCCGGCTGACCGCCCAGAAGCCCAACTCGTCGTTCCAGGCGACGGGCGCCTCCCGGCGCAGCCGGGCGTAGAGCGGGTGGGGGTCGGTGGTGTAGAGCGAGGGATCGGTGAGGCGCGCCGACAGATGGATGCCCGGTCGATCGGCGGTCATGTCCCCCCCTCCGGCGACCCGTCCGAGGCGGGCCCTGGTCCTGGCAGGGGCCCGAAGCGCGGCAGGCGCTTGTCATGCATGGCGGCCACACCCTCCCGGAAGTCGGGTGCCCGCATCATGGCCTCGAGGCGCTCGCCGGCGTCGCGCACGGCGTCGGCCGCGTCCCGATGCAGGTCCGCGTACATCTGGAGCTTCGTCGCCGCCAGGGACGCGGGAGAGACCTCGTCGCACAGCTGCCGAGCGTACGCATAGGTGACGTCGAGGAGGTCCTCGCCGGGCACCACCTTGTTCACGAGCCCCATCGCCTCGGCCTCCTCCGCGAGGAAGATCCGGCTCGACAGGAGCAGGTCCGCGGCCCGCGTCAGCCCGATCAGCCGCGGCAGGAGCCACGAGAGCCCGAACTCGGCCGGCAGCCCGAGTTTGCCGTGGGCGGTGGTGAGCTTGGCCCCGGCGGCGGCGAAGCGGAGGTCGCAGTAACAGGCCAGAGCGAAGCCGACGCCCGCCGCCGGGCCGTTGACGGCGGCGATGACCGGCTTGCGCAGGCCGAAGTGGTAGGCGAACTCGGCGTCGAACTCGGGACGCACGCCGTAGCCGGGGTTGGCCAGGTCGGGCCCCGTCCCGGGGTCGTACCCGCCGCGGGCCACGTGGCCCTCCAGCGCCGTAGCGTCCGCCCCGGCGCAGAAGCCCCGGCCGGCCCCCGTGACCACCACCACCCGCACGCTCGGGTCGTCCGTGGCCCGCTGGAGCAGTGCCCGGTACTCCGTGTGCATCCGGCCGGTCCAGGCGTTGAGGCGCTCCGGCCGGCAGAGCGTGATGGTTGCCACCGAGCGCTCGGCGGCGTACCGGGTCACCTTGAGCTCGGCCGGCTGCACCCCGTGTTCCTAGCCCGGCTCCCGCGACCCGGGCCACAACCTCGGGTCGGCGAGGGGAAGGAGGTGGTTGTGTTTCTGTTGTGATGAAAGTGCTTAAGGTGACCAATCACGCGCCGATGCAATTGTCGGACAGTTCCTGTCCCAAACCCCACACTCCAGACATCCCCAGTGTCCGAAGACCCCCACCAGATCGGTGGGGGTCTTCGCGTCCGGGCCCGGCGGGCCTCTTCGTCCACCACCGCGGTCGTCGGCGCCCTCGGCCTTCAGGTTTTTCCACATGTTGTCGAAGAAGGAAGGGCACACAAGGAGGTGGGGCGGGATTCCCGTCGCACCAGGCCTGCGGGCCATCTCAAGGACGAGAGGAGTAGTCGTGCGACGGAACAAGAGGACTCTCATGGCCGCGGTCGGGGCCGGAGCGCTGGTGCTCGCCGGCGCGGCGGCGTTCACCAACGGCCTGTCGTTCAGCAACACGAACACCACCGTGGCCTACGGCCAGGAGAACGTCCAGGGTGCCACGGTGACCTCGATCAACTACACGCTCGACGCCACCCGCGTCTACGTGGACACCGTGACCTTCGCGGCCTCCGGGGACACCAGCGGCTCGACCGCCGAGGTCGGCTTCAGCACCGGGAGCCAGGGTGCGGGGAACACCACAACCAACTGGGCGACCTGCGGGGCCGGCGCGTTCAGCAGCGGCTCGACCACCTACGTCTGTGACGTGAGCAACCTGCTCGGTTCCGGTCAGGCGCAGGCCGTCGCCGGCATCACGGCCACCGACATCGTGGTCCACTAAGCGGCGAACCCGACGGACGGGACGGGCCGCGGCCCGTCCCGTCCCACTCGGGGAGGGGGAGATGGGGAGGCGACGGCTGCGAGGCATCGGCGCCGGCCTGGTCACCGCGGCCGGCCTCGTCGTCATCGTCGCCCTGGCCACCCACGCGGTCGACCTGGTCACCACGCACGGGGTGAGCATGCTGCCCCGGTTCCACACCGGGGACCTGGCGGTGATCGTGCCCGGCGCCCCGTACCACGTCGGCGAGATCGTCGGCTACCACAGCCCCCTGCTCCACATCACGGTGCTGCACCGGATCGTCGCCGAGCACGACGGGCTTTTCACCTTCAAGGGCGACAACAACCACTTCCTCGACCCCACGAAGCTGCCGGCCTCGGCGATCCAAGGACGCCTCTGGCTGCACGTCCCGAAGCTGGGCATGGTCCTGCAGTGGCTGCGCTCGCCGGTCGGGCTGGGGCTCGTGGCCTTCGGGCTCGTGGCCGTCGGCCTCGGGGCGGGCTCGGCACGCCGGCACCGCGCCCGCGGCCGAGCGGCGGCCGGCACTGGACGTGGCAGCGGGCCCAAGCATGCCGCCGAGGACGACTTGCGCGTCGGCTGGTGGCCGGTGGTCCTCCCGGCGCTCGCCCTTGCCGGGCTCGCCCTGTTGGCGGCGGTCGCATGGGCACGCCCGACCACGCGTCCTGGCCTGCGTCTCGTCCCGTACACGGAACGGGTGACGTTCTCGTACACGGCGAACGCGCCGGTCGGGGTCACGTATCCGACGGGCTCCCTGTCGAGCGGCGATCCGGTGTTCCTCCGGCTCGTCGACACGCTGCACGTGCTCGCCCGGTACGGGTTCGCCGCCGAGGGAGCCACCCCGTCGGAC
>DASPTT010000101.1:0-16780 GCA_035623275.1 Acidimicrobiales bacterium | reverse complement strand
CAAGCGCAGTGTCGTCCTGGACCTCCGCCAGGACGGCGACCGGGCGTCGCTCGAGGACCTGTTGGCGGGCGCCGACGTCTTCGTCACCAACCTGCGGCCGGACGCGCTGGACAACCTCGGACTCGAGCCCGAGACGACGGTGGGGCGCCATCCGCGCCTCGTGTACTGCAGCGTGAGCGGCTACGGCCTGCGCGGCGAGGACCGCAACCGTTCCGCGTACGACATCGGCGCCTTCTGGGCGCGCTCGGGCCTCTCCATGCAGATGGCCGACGGGGAGGGCAGCCCCCTCAACGCGCGTGGCGGCATCGGCGACCACATCACCGGCCTCGCCGCCCTCGCCGGGATCCTCGGCGCGGTCCTCGAGCAGCGCGAGAGCGGCCGGGGCCGGGTGGTGGAGGTCTCGCTGTTGCGCACCGGGGCGTACATCCTCGGGTGGGACCTGGGCTTGCAGCTCGGGCTGGGCAAGGTGGCCGCCGCCGAGCCCCGCCAGCGGAACCAGGCGCCGCTCATGAACCCCTACCGCGCCGCGGACGGGCGCTGGTTCTTCCTCACCGGCCTCGAGGCCGGACGCCACATCGGCGCGGTGTGCCGGGCCCTGGGCCGGCCGGAGCTGCTCGAGGACCCGCGCTTCGCCGATGCCGCGGCCATCCGCAGGCACCGGGCCGAGGTCATCGCCATCCTCGACGAGGTCATCGCCACCAGACCGCTGTCCGAGTGGGCCGAGCGCTTCGACGCCGAGAGCGTCTGGTGGGCGCCGGCGCAGACGCCGCCGCAGGTGGTCGAGGACCCGCAGCTGCTCGTCAACGACGGGTTCGTCGACGTCGACGGCGGGGCCTTCCGTTCCGTCAACGGACCGGTGACCTTCGGCGACGCCGGCGGGCGGCCTCCGCGCACCGCCACGGTGCCGCAGCTCGGCGAGCACACGGCGGAGGTGTTGGCGGAGCTCCACGACGCGGGTCGCTAGGGCGAGGGGCGGCCCTGCGCCCGGGCGAGCAGGCCCCGGGCGATGACGAGGCGCTGGATCTCGTTGGTGCCCTCGCCGATCATCATGAGCGGCGCGTCGCGGAAGTAGCGCTCGACCGGCAGCTCCGTCGTGTACCCCATGCCGCCGTGGATGCGCATGGCCTCGGTCGCCAGGTCCATCGCCGTCTCGCTGGCGAAGAGCTTGGCCATGCCCGCCTCGACGTCGCAGCGCTCGCCCGCCATCTTGCGGCGGGCGGCGCTGTCGGTGAGCAGGCGGGCGGCCTCGAGGCGCGTCGCCATGTCGGCCAGCTTCAGCTGGATGGCCTGGTGCTCGGCGATGGGCTTGCCGAACGTGCTGCGCTGTTGCGCATAGGCAAGGGCGGCGTCGAAGGCGGCGCGCGCCACACCGGTGGCCCGTGCCGCGATGTTGATGCGGCCGACCTCGAGGACGCCGAGGATCTGGGGCAGGCCGCGCCCGTCGTCGCCGACGAGGTTGGACACGGGCACGCGGTGGTCCACATAGGCCATCTCGACGGTCTCCACGCCGCGATAGCCGAGCTTGCCCACGTGCTTGGAGACCGTGATGCCTTGGAAGCTCGGTCCCGGCTCCTTCTCCACGATCAGCGCGGAGATCCCCTTGTCGGTGCGCGCCGCGAGGGCCACGATGGCTGCCCGCTCGCCGTTGGTGACCCAGGCCTTGGTCCCGTTGACGACGAAGACGTCCCCGTCGCGAACGGCCTTGCACGAGAGCGAGCGGGTGTCACTGCCGGCGTCTGGTTCCGAAAGCGACAGCGCGCCGCGGCGCTCGCCGGTCGCCATCGCCGGCAGCCAGCGCCGCTTCTGCTCCTCGGTGCCGTGGGCCAGCAGCAGCGTCGCCACCATGGTGTGGGTGTTGACGATGCCGGTCAGGCTCATCCAGCCGTAGGCGAGCTCCTCGATGATGCCCACGTAGGTGACGAGGTCCAGGCCCAGGCCACCGTAGGCCTCGGGGATGGTGACGCCGAAGAGGCCCATCGCCTTCATCTGCTCGACGATCTCGTCGGGGAAGCGGTCCTCGTGCTCGAGCACGGAAGCCACGGGGATCACCTCCCGGGCCACGAAGCGCCGGACCGTGTCGAGGATCTCCTGGCGGACCTCGTCGGCGCCGGGAGCCAGAGGGGTGGGCACCCGAGAAGCATACAGGCGCTTCCTGTTGACAGCGATCTCACCTGCGAGAAGAATGTTCTCATGGGTGTGGGCCCGATGCACCGGGGGCTCGAACGGGCCGCCGGCCGCTTCGGGGACCGCGTGGCGCTTCGGGCGGGGGACCGGTCCTGGACCTTCGGCGAGCTCGACGGCCTGAGCGGCACCATGGCGCGGCACCTCGCCGCGCACGGCGTCGGCTCCGGCACGCGGGTGGCGGTGATGATGGCCAACCGCGTGGAGTTCCTGGTGGCCGTGGAGGCGGTGAGCAAGCTCGGCGCCGCCTCCGTGATGGTCAGCCCCGCCTGGAAGAAGACCGAGGTCGCGCACGCGCTGGCGCTGACCGGTCCCGTGCACGCGGTGGCCGACGCCGACACGGTGCCGGTGCTGGCCGAGGTGCTCGGAGGCGCACGCGTGACCGACGTCGACGCCGCCGCCACAGCCGCCGCGCTGGGCACCCTCCGGCCGGCCGTGGGCGAGGACGTGGCGGGGACGGCGGAGTCGGTGCTGGTGTTCAGCTCGGGCACCACGGGCCTGCCCAAGGCGGTGCGCCACACCCACGACTCGATGGGGCACGCGACGGCGCACTGGGTCGCCGCGCTGGGCCTCGGTCCGGAGGACCGGTTCCAGCTGTCCACGCCGCCCTCGCACATCCTGGGGCTGCTCAACCTGCTGGCTGCGGTGGCCGCTGGTGCCGGCGTCCGCCTGCACCGCCGGTTCGACCTCGACGAGGAGCTCGCCTGCATCGAGCGGGAGCGGATGACCCTGGAGATGGCCGTCGCCCCCATCGCCCTGGCCATGGCCAACCACCCGCGCCTGGAGGACTACGACCTCTCCTCCCTTCGCTACGTCATGTGGGGCGCCACCCCCGTCAGCGAGAACGTCGCGCGGGTGGTGACCGAGCGCAGCGGGGTCCGCTGGCTCCCCGCCTACGGAGCCAGCGAGGTGCCGGTGATCGCGGCGAACCCCGTGGCGCGCCCCGACGCCTGGCGACTCGACTCGGCCGGGCTCGCGCCCGCCGGCGTGGTGCTGCGCGTCCAGGACATCGACACCGGTGCGGTCCTCGAGCCCGGCGGCGTGGGCGAGATCCAGGTGCGCGGTCCGTCGGTGATGGCTGGCTACCTCCCCGAGGCCGACAGCGCCGCCGCCTTCGCGGACGGCTGGTACCGCACGGGGGACGTGGGGTGGCTCGAGCCGGAGGGGTGGGTGCACCTCACCGACCGGCGCAAGGAGATGATCAAGGTCAACGGGTTCCAGGTGGCGCCGGCCGAGCTCGAGACGGTGCTCCACGGGCACCCGGCGGTGCTGGACTGCGCGGTGTTCGGCATCCCCGACGAGCGCGCCGGCGAGGTGCCCGTGGCCGCCGTCCAGCTCGACCCGGCCGTGCCAGTGTCCGAGGGCGAGCTCCGGCAACTGGTGGCCGACCAGCTCGCCACGTACAAGCAGCTGCGCCACGTGGTGGTCGTCGACGCCGTCCCCCGGCTCCCCTCCGGCAAGGTGCTGCGCCGCACCCTGCGCGACGAGTGGGCGCCCGCACTCACCGCCCGGGCGGACCAGGCGGCGCACTGATGGACGTCCGCCTCTCCCCGGAGCAGCAGGCCCTGCGCGACGCCGTGGCCGGCGCCGTCGACCGCCTGGGCCCCCGCAGCGTGGGCGACCTCGACGACGCGGCGCGGGCCGAGCGGCTGGAGGCGGCGTCGTCCGCCGCCGGCTGGCGCGAGCTGCGAGCGGTGGGGAGCGACGGCGCCGCCCCCCTGGCCTCGGGCGTCGAGGCCGCTCTCGTGGCCGAGGAGCTCGGCCGCGGCCTGGCCGACGTGGCCTTCATCGGTCCCACCCTGGCCGCCGAGCTGCGGCGCCTGTCGGGGGCGCCGCCGGCGGAGGACGTGGAGACCGTCGCCTTCGTGCCCGACCTCTCCGCACCGGCGCGCGCCGTGGGCGGCGTGGTGCCCGCGGCCGTGGCCGTCGACGCCCGGGGGGCGCGCCGCGCCCTCGTGCTGGTCCCCTCGGCCGAGGGCGACGATCTGGCCGCGCTGGCGCCCGGACGCGCCGAGCCGCCCCTGGACCTGACGCGTGCCGCATGGGCGTCGGAACGGGCCTCGTCGCCCGAACCGATGGCGGCGGGGGTGCTCGGGGGGGAGGCGATGACGCGCTGGACGGCGCTGGGCCTGGCACTCACGTGCGCCGACCTCGTCGGGGTCATGCAGGGCGCGCTGTCCCTGGCGTGCGTGTATGCCGCCGAGCGCCGCCAGTACGACGCGCCGATCGGGTCCTTCCAGGCGGTGCAGCACCTACTGGCCGACGCCTTCGTCGCCACGGAGGGGTCCCGCAGCGCCGCCCTGCACGCGGCGTGGGCCGTCGACTCGCTGGGCGCGCCCGACGCCCTGGCGGCGGGGGCGGTGGCGAAGGCGTACACGGCGCGCGCCGCGCGCGACGTGTGCGAGGCGGTGATCCAGGTCCACGGCGGCATCGGGAACACCTGGGACTGCCTGGCCCACGTCTATCTCCGGCGCGCCCTGCTCTCGAGCGACCTCTTCGGCGGGGTGGGCCCCAGCCTGGGGCGCGTCCTGGTGCACCACGGGATCGGGGAGGGCTGATGGACTTCGGCGACTCGCCGGCCGAGCGCGCCGTGCGCCTGCGCCTCCGGGCCTGGCTGGAGGAGCACAACCCCGGCCTGCCCGCGTCGTCGACCGACGACGACTACTGGGCCGGGATGGCGCAGTGGCACCGCGACCTGTACGACGCCGGGTTCTTCGGCATGTCGTGGCCGACCGAGATCGGGGGCCAGGGGATGGCGAGCGTCTACGAGGCCGTCGTCGACCAGGAGCTGGCGTCGGCCGGCGCGCCGCCCCGGCCGAGCCTCGGATACCTGGTCTGGGGCATCCTCGAGCACGGCAGCGACGAGGTCAAGACGCGGTTCCTCCCGGGCATCGTCAACGGCCGGGACCGGTGGTGCCAGGGGTTCAGCGAGCCCGACGCCGGCTCGGACCTGGCCTCGTTGCGCACACGCGCCGATCGCGACGGCGACGACTACGTGATCACCGGGCACAAGGTCTGGACCAGCTACTCGGACGAAGCGCAGTGGTGCCTTCTCCTGGCCCGCACCGACCGCGAGGTGCCCAGGCACAAGGGGATCTCCGCCTTCGCACTGGCCATGGACCAGCCGGGCGTGCAGCGGCGCCCGCTCCGGATGATCAACGGCATCACCAAGGAGTTCGGCGAGGTCGTCTTCGACGGCGCCCGGGTGCCGGCGGCGAACATGGTCGGCGCGCCCGGGGAGGGGTGGGCGCTGGCCATGACAGTGGTCTCCCACGAGCGCGAGCCGGGCGAGCTGGGGTACGTCGCCCGCTACGGGAAGCTGGTCAAGGAGCTGGTGGCCCGCGTGCGCAAGGAGCCCGGCGCGTTCGGGCCCGAGCAGGTGCGCCAGCTGGCCTGGGCTCTCGTCGAGGCCGAGATGCTGCGGCTGCACGTGTGCCGGCGGCTGTCTGACCGGCTGGGCGGCATCTCCCATGGCCCCGAGGGCTCGGTCGACAAGCTCCTCATGACGTCGACGGAGCAGACGGTGGGCCATGCCGCCCTGGCGATCGGCGGGACCGGCCTCGGGGGCGGGGACGACACCTGGCTCAAGGCCTATCTCTACAGCCGCGCCCAGAGCGTCATGGGCGGCACCTCCCAGATCCAGCGCAACCTCGTGGCGCGCCGCATCCTCGGGTTGCCGGTCGCATGAGCGCCGCCGGGGGCTACGACGTGGGACCGCACCTGGTGGTGGAGGCCGAGGGACCGGTGCGGATCGTCCGCCTGAACCGTCCCGAGCAGCTCAATGCCACCAACCACGAGCTGCACAAGGGACTGGCCGCCCTGTTCCCCCAGGTCGACGCGGACGTCGAGGCCCGCGCGGTCGTGCTGACGGGCAACGGGCGCGCCTTCTCGGCCGGCGGAGACTTCTCCTACCTCGACGAGCTGGCGCGCGACCCGGTCCTGCGGCGCGAGACGCTCACGCACGGCCGCCAGATCGTCACCGGCATGGTCGGGTGCCGGGTGCCGGTGATCGCGGCCGTGAACGGCCCGGCCGTGGGGCTCGGGTGCAGCCTGGTCGCCCTCTCCGACGTGGTCTTCATGGCGGAGAGCGCGCACCTGGCCGACCCCCACGTCATGGTGGGCCTGGTCGCCGCGGACGGTGGCCCGGTGACCTGGCCGCTGCTCGTCAGCCTGCAGCTGGCCAAGGAGTACGCCCTCACCGGGGACCGCATCCCGGCACGGCGCGCCGCGGAGATCGGGCTGGCGAACCACGTCTGCCCCGACGACGAGGTGCTCGCCGAGGCCCTCGCCTGCGCGCAGCGGATCGCCGCGCTGCCGGCACAGGCCGTCCAGGACACCAAGCGGATCCTCAACCTCCATCTGGAGCGGGCCGTGCTCGGGGCTCTCGACTTCGCGCTGAGCGCGGAGGACCGCTCCTTCGGGTCGCCCGAGCTGCGGGCCAACCTCGACCGCCTCCTCGCGCCGCGGGAGAAGGCGCACGACGGGCGGCCGGACCCGGGCGACGGGGTGTAGGGGTCACGGATGCCGGGATCGCAGGTGCTGGCGCGGCACATGTCGGAATCGCAGGCGAGCTGAGGGAAGGCAGGGTCATGGCACATTTCCAGAAGCCGGCGGAGGGGAGCTGGACGGCGCACTACCCCGAGCTGGGGACCGGACCGGTCTCCTACGAGGACTCGATCTCGCCGGAGCACTACGAGCTGGAGCGGCGGGCCATCTTCGCCCGGACGTGGCAGAACGTCGGCCGGGTCGAGCAGCTCCCGCGTGCCGGCAGCTACTTCACCAGGGAGCTGGCCGCCGCAGGAACGTCGGTGGTGGTGGTCCGGGGCACCGACGGCGAGGTCCGCGGCTTCCACAACATCTGCCGGCACCGCGGCAACAAGCTGGTGTGGAACGACTACCCGCGCGAGGAGACGGCCGGGATGTGCCGCCAGTTCACCTGCAAGTACCACGGCTGGCGCTACGACCTCCAGGGTGGGCTCACCTTCGTGCAGCAGGAGGACGAGTTCTTCGACCTGGACAAGACCGAGTTCGGGCTGGTCCCGGTGCAGACGGAGGTCTGGGAGGGCTTCATCTTCGTGAACCCCGACCCGAAGAACGCGGTCGGCCTCGCCGAGTACCTGGGGGAGATGGGCAGCGAGCTGGCGGGGTACCCGTTCGACAAGATGACGCAGGTCTACAAGTACCGCGCCGAGGTCGGCAGCAACTGGAAGCTGTTCATCGACGCCTTCGCCGAGTTCTACCACGCGCCCGTCCTGCACGCGAAGCAGGCTGTGGCCGAGGAGTCGCGCAAGCTGCAGGGGGTCGGCTACGAGGCGCTGGCCTACAAGCTCGACGGCCCGCACGGGATGGTGTCGTCGTGGGGCGGGATGTCGCCGCCGAAGGACCTGAACATGGTGAAGCCCATCGAGCGGGTGCTGCACAGCGGGCTCTTCGGCCCGTGGGAACGGCCCGACATCGACGGCCTCGACCCGCTGCCGCCCGGGGTGAACCCGGCGCGGAGCAAGGCGTGGGGTGTGGACTCGTTCGTCTTCTTCCCCAACTTCATGCTGCTGATCTGGGCGCCGGGGTGGTACCTGACGTACCACTACTGGCCGACGTCCTACGACAGCCACATCTTCGAGGGGACGCTGTGCTTCGTGCCGCCACGCAACGCCACGGAGCGCCTCCGCCAGGAGCTCGCCGCAGTCACGTTCAAGGAGTACGCGCTCCAGGACGGCAACACGCTCGAGGCCACCCAGACGATGATCGAGTCGCGGGCGGTCACCGAGTTCCCCTTGAACGACCAGGAGATCCTCCTGCGCCAGCTCCACAAGACGGCCCGTGACTACGTCGCCGCCTACCAGGAGGACCCGGAGCGGCGACGGCCGTCGCTGCGGGTCTCGACGGCCTCGTGACGATGGCCGACGACGCCGCAGAGGACGCAAAGGAGCCAGTCATGTCCGTGCTGCCACCCGAATTCGCCGACCTCGAGCCCTTCGCCGGCTGGTCGCTTCGCACCGAGGCGGAGCGGTACGCCAAGCGCCTGTCGTCGTCGATGGCCGATCTCCAGGCGTTCTACGACGCCGCCTTCCCCCGCCTGGAGGCCGCCATGGCCCACCTCGACGGCCTCGAGTACGCCGCGCTGCCCGAGGACGCCACCCGGCTGTTGTGGCTCTGCTACTCGCTGGTGAACGCGTCGTTCCCGGTCGAGGTCTGGCGCCAGCCCCGCGTGCCCGACAGCGGCGCGGCCAGCATGGACGTCGTCGTCGAGCCGGTGGTCTGACCGGCCCCGTCGATACGATGTCCGACGTGACGAACGAACCGGCGGCCGACGTCCAGCCCGACGAAGGCGTCAGCTGGCGCGAGCTGGCGGTGGCGCGATCGCTCGATTCGGCCCGCACCCGAGCGGAGAACCGGGTGCAGCGCTTCATGGCCGCCGCCATGGAGCTGATCAACACCAACGAGGGCAAGGACTTCACCGTGCAGGAGGTGGTGGAGCGATCGGGGCAGTCGCTGCGGAGCTTCTACCAGCACTTCGACGGCAAGCACGAGCTGCTCCTGGCCCTGTTCGAGGAGTCGGTGGTCGCCACCGTGCAGCACCTGGGTGCGCGGATCGCCGACGAGTCGGACCCCCTGGAGCGGCTGCACCGGTTCGTCATCGAGTACCACCTCGCGTGCCGCCCGCCGTCCAAGGGCAAGCCGCCGCCGAAGGGTGTGCCGCCGGCCATGGCCGAGTTCGCCCAACAGCTGCTCACGCAGCATCCCAAGGAGGCGGCACGCGCCTTCGGACCGCTCGTGTCCATGTTCCGCGACCTGCTCGACGAGGCGGTCGCCGCCGGGTCCGTGCGGACGGACCTGCCCGCGCGCCGGGTCGCCGGGATGGTGCTCGAGGCGGTCATGTTCAACACCTTCTCGTCCACCATCGGCGGCGCCTCGACCCGCGGCGACGACCGCGACGCGGCCGAAGACCTGTGGCAGCTCGTCGCCCACGGCATCGTGGCGCCCTGAGCGCTCAATCGGGAACGCCGAGGAAGCCCCGGGCCAGACGCAGCAGCTGGACCCGCAGGGTGTCGTCGTCGAGGTCGACGACGAGGGGGTGCATGACCGCACCCCCGATCGCCGCCGTGAGCATCACGGCACGCAGGCGGTCGTCGGGCCCCGCGCCAGGGCCCATGAGCAGCCGGTAGAGCCGGTCCATGACCAGCCGGAACGGAGCGTGGTGCGCGAAGTACCGGACGATGACCGGATCGCCGAGCAGCATGCTCTCCATCCGCCGCCGTTCGACGGCCAGGTCGACGATGCGGGAGATCAGGACCTCGCGCGCCCGTTGTGGCGTCGGTTCGGCCTCGGCAGTCACCAGCGCCGCCTCCAGACCGGCCAGCTCCGTCTCGGCCGCGGCGATGACGATCTCCTCCTTGGTCCTGAACTGGTGGTACACGGCGGCCTTCGTCACCCCGATGGCATCGGCGATCATCTGCAGGGACGTGCCGCCGACCCCGTGCTCGGCGAAGAGGGCGAGGGCCGTGGCCACGATGCGCGCCTGCGCCGGGCTGAGGGTCGCGGACCCGCGCCCGGCGACGGCGGACGGCGGCGTGGCGCGCATGGGCCGACCCTAGCCGCCAGGCTTGCAACGACTAGCCGATCGGCTATCCTGCGGGGTCGATCGGCGTCGCACGCGTGCTCCCAGGACGCGAGGCCGATCTGGCGCGCGACCCGTGGGGGACGAGCCCGAGGAGGCGAGTGGTGTCAGAACCGACGACCGACGAGCAGCTCGAGGGGTTCCTCGAGATCCGCAAGCCAGGGGCACACCTGCAGGAGGAGGGCGCCGTCGCCGACGACTTCGTGCTGATGCTCGGGGTGGACCTGACCAACTACCCCAAGTTCGCCCGGGTGGACGACTCGGTCACGTATCCGAAGGCCGACCTCGACATCCGCGACCAGCTCGACGTCGACTCGGGCGCCGAACTGCCCGACTACAGCGGGCCCTACCGGCAGGAGATGCGCCTGACCGACTTCTCACGCGAGGCCCTGGCGACGAGGTTCCTCCCGTGGGTGGAGGCCTACCGGACGCTGTGCCTCGACGCCTGGGCGGCGGAGCTGTCCAGGCGATACGGCACCGAGGTGATGGCCGAGCTCGAGTGGGCAGGCTGGAACGACCAGGTGGTGCCCGAGCTCGAGCGCATGAAGGGCGAGTTCCTCCCCGCCGACACGGCCTACGAGGACCCCAATCGGCACGTGCCCGAGGACGCGCGGGCGCACACCAGGGTCGACTACGCGGGGCTGTTCAGCCCGCGGCCCGACACGGCCGAGCTGTCCAAGCCGGAGCTCGTCCGATGGCTGCTCGGGAGCCACGAGTACCTGCTCCAGTGCATCGAGGCCTGGGCCGCGCAGGTCGTCGTCCGCTACGGGCTCGACGTCATGTTCGACATCCAGTGGACCCTGTGGGGCGAGACGGTGCTTCCGGGGGCGAAGCGGCTCAAGGCCGAGTACCTGGGCATCGACGGCGACACCGTCGCCGACTGGATGAAGGACCTGCAGTGCGACGCCACGGCGCTGCCGGGCAAGGCGTTCGACGTCTCCTTCGAGATGCCCGAGGAAGAGGTCGGGGTCATGACCTTCAACCGCTGCGTCGCCGCCGACCAGTGGGAGCAGATGGGCAGGCCGGACATCCTGGAGAAGAACTGCCACTCGACGTGCCCGAAGTCGATGATCGTCACGACCAAGATGTACAACCCGAACATGAAGGTCGAGATCCTGGCCATCCCGCCGCGCAAGGACCCCGGAGACGTCTGCTGCAAGTGGCGCTTCAGCATGCGGACGCCCGACGACCCCGAGTACGTGCCCGTGGAGCTCAGGCGCGGTCCCAGCGAGGGCTGACCGGGGCACTCCCGGGGGGCCGTCGCCGTCGGGCGGGGCGCCGGCCGGGCGCGTCAGGGGACGACGACGACCTTGCCCGTGTCGGCACCGGCCAGCAGCGTGGCGAAGGTGCCCGGCAGCCCGTCGAGGTCGATCACGTCGGTGACGAGGCCGTCGACCACCAGCGTCCCGTCGTCGAGGCAGCGCAACGTGTCGACGAAGTCCCGGCGGTCGTAGTACAGGGCGAAGCGGATGTCGAGCTCCTTGTGCAATCCGTTGAACGGGAACAGGGTGTCGCGCGTCATGCACGCGCCGACGACCCCGACCCGCCCGTCCACGGCGGCGAGGCGCATGGCCTGGTCGATCATCCCGGGCTTGCCGGAGCACTCCATCACCACCGGCGGGGCACCGCCAGCGGCGCGCTCGCAGGCGTCGGCCACGTCCTCGGTGATGGGGTCCACCACCACCTCCGCCCCCAGGGCCGTCGCCAAGGACCGGCGCCGGGCCACAGGGTCGCTCACCACGGCGGGTCCGGCGCCCAGTGCCCGGGCCCAGGCGGTCACGGCCAGGCCGATGGGGCCGGCGCCCAGCACGGCCAGCGGCTCGCCGGCGCCGAGACCGGCACGGCGCAGCCCGTGGAGGGCCACGGCCAGCGGCTCGACCAGCGCCTGCTCGGGGCCGGTGAGCGAGGCGGGCAGTGTGTAGAGCTCGTCCGCACTGAGCAGGACCCGCTCGGCGAACCCCCCGGGCAGGGTGAAGCCCAGCAGGTGGAACTGCGCGCAGTGGTCCGCCCGACCGACGCGGCAGAAGCGACAGCTCCCGCAGCTGGCGAAGGGCCGCGCCGTGACGCGGGTGCCGGGCGCCCACCGGTCGTCGACGCCCTCGCCCACGCGCTCGACGACGCCGGCGATCTCGTGGCCCATGATGGTGCCGGGGGTCGCGACCAGGCTGGCGATGTGGAGGTCGCTCCCGCAGATGCCACAGGCGCGCACCCGGGCCACCACCTCGCCCGGACCGGGGACGGGGTCGTCGACCTCGGTGATCTCGAGCTGTCCGCCCGTGCCGGCGAGGACCGCGGCGCGCACCGTCAGGACCGCACGACGACCACGGGCGGGTCGCTGATCCCGTGCTGCGACTTGCACATCGCCCGGTAGCCGGCGAGGACGCTCGCCGCGTCGATGACGAGCTCGACGTCGCCTTCGGCGGTCAGGTTGAGGTTGGCGCCGTGGATGACGAACCACACGTCGGTGTCGCCCCGGTTGTCGGCGGGCACGTGCAGCGTGTGCACCGAGCCCGCCGGCTCGAACAGGTACGAGCCGGCGGTGTTCAGCGCCTCGGGGCTCTCGAGGTAGTGCCAGCGCCCGGACTGGGTGAAGGCGTAGACGGGCCCCGTGTGCTTGTGCGTCTGGACCGTCAGCCCCGGTGGGAACAGCGAGCGGATGACCCACACGCCGTTGGCCAGGTCGATCTGGAGGACCTGCATGCGGATCGAATCGGGCAGTGTCACAAAGGGCAGGTCGCGCTCGCCGCGGTGGATGGCGGCGGGTGCGAGATCGAAGGCGATGGCCATGGATCCTCCCGGGTCTTGCTGCAGAAAGGTTAGGCGCTGCCGGCCTCTTTGTAGACGGCGCCGCCCTTCATCACGAACCGGACGTCCTCGGTCACCCCGATGTCGGCCAGGGGGTCGCCCGGGACGGCGATCACGTCCGCGAGGAGCCCGGCGTCGAGGCGCCCCCGGTCGTCGACGTCGATGAGCTCGGCGGACACGGTGGTGGCGGCGCGGATGGCCTGCAACGGCGACATGCCCCGGTCGACCAGCGCGACGAGCTCCTTGGCGTTGCGGCCGTGGGGGATCGCCGGCGCGTCGGTTCCGCAGGCGATGCGCGCCCCGCGCGCCACGGCCTTGCGGATCGTCTCCTTGGCCTTCGGGAACACCTCGGCCGCCTTGGCCTGGAGCTCGGGGGGGGCGTTGGACACGTCCATGCCGTCGGCCAGGTACGTGGTGGGCACGAGGAACCGCTCTCGCTCGATGAGCAGGTCGAGGGTCTCGTCGGTCATGAGCGAGCCGTGCTCGATGCAGTCGATCCCCGCCTCGATGGCGGCGCGGATGCCGTCGTCGCCGTGGGCGTGCGCCGCCACCCGCAACCCGGCGCGGTGCGCCTCGTCGACCACCGCCGCCAGCTCCTCGTCCGAGTACTGCTGCGCGCCGGCCGTGCCGGCGTGCGACATCACGCCACCCGAGGCGCACACCTTGATGAGCTGGGCCCCGTGCTTGATCTGGTAGCGCACGGCCCGGCGCACCTCGTCGACGCCGTCGGCGATGCCCTCCTCGACGGTCAGGGGCATGATGTGCGGCGCCAGGGCCTGGAACATGGTCGGGTCGAGGTGGCCGCCCGTCGGCGTGATGGCGTGGCCGGCCGGGACCACCCGGGGCCCCTCGAACCATCCCAGGTCGATGGCCTTCTTGAGGGCCACGTCGAGCAGGAGCCCGCCGGTCTGCACGAAGAGGCCCAGGTTGCGCACCGTGGTGAACCCGGCCTGCAGGGTCCGGCGGGCGTTGGCCACGGCCCGGAGGGTGCGCAGCGCCGGGTCGTCCTGCACCGGGTTGAGCGGGCTGCGGTGGTCCGGTCCGCCGAGGAGGAGGTTGACCTCCATGTCCATCAGCCCGGGGAGCAGGGTCAGGTCTCCGAGGTCGATGGGCACCGCCTCCGACGGCACGGTGCTCGGCATGACCTCGGCGATGTGCTCGCCGACGACCAGCAGGTTGCCGGGCTCGAGGAGCTCGCCCTTGACCACGTCGAGCATGCGGCTGCTGCGCAAATGGATGGCTGGCGGTCGTGGGATGCGCATGACGGTCAGCCTCCGAGGACGGGGACGATGGGGGGCAGCTCGACGCTGGTGCGGATGCCCGGCGCCGCCGCGCACACGGCGGGAATGGCGTCGACGGCGCGGTTGGCGGTGAAGGTGGGCGACAGTTCGCCCATGCGGTCGCGGGGGCGGTCGCCGGGCGCGCCGGTGTCGGCGCCGGCCACCAGCGTGCCCCGCCGCCCGTCAGGCACGGGCGGCTCCCGCCGGCCGGGCCAGCCCCAGCGTGTCGCGCAGCGTCGTCCCCGTGTAGCGGTCGCGGAAGACCCCGCGACGCCGGAGCTCGGGGACCACCAGGCGGACCATGTCCTCGTAGGCGCCGGGGGTGTGCGTGGCCGCGATCACGAAGCCGTCGCACGCCCCGGCCTCCATCCAGTGCTCCATCTGGTCGGCCACCTCCGGCCCGGTGCCCACGAAGCGCGGCCCCTGCAGGAGCGTCGCCCGATGTCCTGCCAGATCGGCCAGGGTGACGGTGCCGCCGATGTGGGCCCGGAGGTTCTGCACCAGCCCCCTGATGCCGGAGACCGACTCGACCAGCTCGTCGGTGATGGGGGCGTCGAGCGCCATGCCGGAGAAGTCGTGGTTCATGAGCTCCGACAGGAGGGTCAGCGAGGCCATGGGGTCGACGAGCTCGTCGAGGAAGAGCTGCTCGCGCTCCTCGGCATGCGCGCGCGACTCGCCCAGGACGGTGTACACCATCGGCAGCATCTTGACCGACTCCGGGGCCCGGCCCGCGGCCGCCACGCGCTCCTTCTGGTCCTTGTAGTGCGAGCGGGCGATGTCGATGTCGGGGTCGCCGGTGAAGATCAGCTCGGCCCAGCGCGCCGCGAACTCTCGGCCGCGCCCCGAGGACCCCGCCTGCAGGAGCACCGGCCGTCCCTGGGGCGAGCGGGGGACGGTGAGGGGGCCGCGGACATGGAACCACTTGCCGTCGTAGCCGAGCTCGTGCACCTTGGCCGGATCGGCGAAGATGCCCGCGGCCCGGTCGAGCACCAGGGCGTCGTCGTCCCAGGTGTCCCACAGCCCGGTGGTCGCCTCCAGGAACTCGTCGGCCCGGTCGTAGCGCGCGTCGTGGGGGATGTGCTCGTCGAACCCGTAGTTCTGCGCCTCGCTGTCGTTGACGGAGGTGACGACGTTCCACGCGGCGCGCCCGCCGGTCAGGTGGTCGAGCGTGGCGAAGGTGCGGGCCACGTGGAAGGGGGAGTAGTAGGTGGTCGAGTAGGTTGCCCCCAGCCCGATGTGCTCGGTGGCGCCGGCGATCACGCCGAGGACCACGGACAGATCCAGCTTCACGGGCCTCGCACCCAGACGGACGGCATCGGCCACCGACCCGCCGTAGATGCCGGGCATGGCCAACCGGTCGTCGAAGAACATCATGTCGAAGCACCCTTCTTCCAGGGTGCGGCCGAGCTTGGCGTAGTAGCCCGCGGTCAGGAACCCGTGCTCGGTGGCCGGGTGGCGCCACGAGCCGGCGTAGACGGTCGTGCTGCCCGCCTGCATGAAGCCCACCAACGACATCTGTCGCTTCGCCATCGCCTCCCCCTTGCCGTGCGCTCCGCCCGCCCTCAGCTCCCGGCCGCGGCCACCGCCCGGCGGGCGCGCTGGCGGAAGCCCTCGAGCTTCTCGTCGGGCGTGCGCACGCGCGTGCTGCGCGACATGACGGAGACGTCGTGACCGGCCGCTTTGGCTCGCAGCGCGCCGACCGTCGCCTGCTCCCTGGGCACGTGGGCGAAGGGGTCGAACGAGTACCACCGCATGGCGTTCTCGTGCGTCATCCTGGCGACGTCCGTGTCGGAGACCCCGTTGTCGGCGAAGACCCGTCCCAGCTCCTCGGGGGCCTCGGGCCACATGGAGTCGCTGTGGGGGTAGTCGGCCTCCCACGCGATGTTGTCGATGCCGATGCGGTCCCGCAGGGCCACGCCGACCGGGTCGCTGATGAAGCAGGTGAGGAAGTGCTCCCGGAAGACGTCGCTGGGCAGGCGCCCGCCGAAGTCCTGGAGCGTCCAGGCGTGGTGCATCTCGAATGTGCGGTCGACCCGCTCGAGGAAGTACGGGATCCAGCCGGTCCCACCCTCCGACAGGGCGACCCGGAGGTCCGGGAAGTTCTTCAGGACCCGCGACCACAGCAGGTCGGCCGCGGCGGACTGGATGTTCATCGGCTGCAACGTGATCATGACGTCGGGCGGCGAGTCGACGGCCGGGATGGACAACCGCCCCGATGACCCCAGGTGGATCGACAGCACCGTCGCGGTGTCGCAGCAGGCCCGCCACACGGGGTCCCAGTACTCGTCGTGGAAGCTCGGGTAGCCGAGCGCCGCCGGGTTCTCGGTGAAGCTCAGCGAATGACAGCCCTTGGCCGACATCCGCCGGATCTCGGCCGCCGTCTGCTCGGCGTCCCAGATGGCCGGCACGGCCAGCGGGATGAAGCGCCCCGGGTAGCTCCCGCACCACTCGTCGATGTGCCAGTCGTTGTAGGCGCGCACCAGGGCGTTGGCGAGGTCGTCGTCCTTGGCCTTGAAGACGCGGGCCGTGAAGGTGGGGAACGAGGGGAAGTTCATCGATGCCAGCACCCCGCCGGCGTCCATGTCCTTGACCCGCTCGGCGACGTCGTAGCAACCTGGGCGGACCTCGTCGAGGCTCTGGGGCTCGAGCCCGTACTCCTCCTTCGGCCTCCCCGCCACCGCGTTCAGGGCGGCGGTCTCGATCACGGCCGGCCCGAAGACCCAGACGTCCGATCCCTCGTCGTTGCGCACCAGCTTCGGTGCCTCGTCGAGGTACTTGGCCGGGAGGTGGTTCACGAAGAGATCGGGCGGCTCGATCAGATGGTCGTCGACGCTGATCAGGATGAAGTCATCGATCCCGGCCATGGGGCTCCCTGAGAATGACGTTTTCGATTTGC
>DASPTT010000100.1:0-13778 GCA_035623275.1 Acidimicrobiales bacterium | reverse complement strand
CACCCGGGCGTCGACACGGTGGACCTGTCGCGCAACCCCAATCCGCACCTCGCCTTCGGCGGCGGGGTGCACCGCTGCCTGGGGTCGCACCTGGCCCGCATCGAGCTGCGGGTGGCCCTGCGCGAGTTCCACCGCATCATCCCCGACTACGAGATCGTGCCGGGCACCAAGCTCGAGTACACGCCGGGCCTGCGATCGCTGCACACCCTGCCCCTGGTCTTCGAGCCGGTGTCCTGAGGCGGATGCGGATCCGCCTCGACGAGGGGGCCTGCCAGGGTCACGGCCGCTGCTACACGCTGGCCTCGTCGGTCTTCGACTCCGACGACCTCGGCCACTGCGTGGTGCTGACGGCGACACCCGCGCCGGGCGACGAGGAAGCGGCGCGCTCCGCCGTCGACAACTGCCCCGAGCACGCGCTCACCATCGTCGACGACTGACCGGGGGCCCCGCGTGCCCGGCGTGATCCGCCCCCTCGCCGAGGCCGACCGGGACGAGTGGCGCGCCCTGTGGGACGGCTATCTCGACTTCTACCGCGCCGTGGTGCCCGAGGAGGTCACCCGCACCACGTTCGAGCGCCTCTGCACCCGGTCGCACGGGATGTTCGGGCTCGTCGCGCAGGGCGACGGCGGGCTCGTCGGCCTGGTCCACGCGCTGGTGCACCCGACCACGTGGGAGGTCGGGCCCAACTGCTATCTCGAGGACCTCTTCGTGGCCCGCGCCGCCCGGGGCGGGGGCATCGGCCGGGCCCTCATCGACGCGGTGGTCGCCGAGGCCGACGCGCGCGGGGCCGCCGCCGTCTACTGGCACACCCAGTCGTTCAACGCACCCGGTCGCTCGCTCTACGACACCGTCGCGCAGCTGCGCTCGTGGGTCGTCTACGAGATCGAGCTGCCCGGCGGCTCGTCGGGCACGGGCTCGTAGACCACCGCCACGGCGCGCCGGTACGGCTCCAGGGAGTCGGCCGCCGTCTCGACCGTGCCGACGAGGTGGATCACGACGCGGCGCTGGCGAGGTTGCCGCCGTCCCCGCCCGTGCCCCGCGCCGGTCGCACCGTGACCGACGACCCGACCACGTCGGCGGCCAGGGCGAGCTCGCTCAGCGCGCGGTCGGCCCGGGCCACGGTGCGCGCCCCGTCGACGTCGACGACGACGATGCCCGCACCCGGCACACCGTCGCGGTCGTGGGGGACCGTGACCCCGACCACCGTCCCGGGGCCCGTCGCCGCCACCTCGACCGGCAGGGTCTGCGCCGCGGCGTCGAGGCGGTCCTGGAGGCCCTCGTCGGGCACCGGCGCCTCGTCGGGGGCCCGTCGCGTGTAGACGCCCACCGAGTGGGTGGTCAGGTAGAAGCCGTTGCCGTGGACGAGCACGGAGTCGCCGTGCCCGGCCCGCAACCACTCCAGGGTGTTGGCGATGGCGTGCGTCACGTAGTTGCTCCCCGGCCCGCCGTGATAGGGCAGCGCGCCGGTGAGGGTCAGGGGTCGGGGGTCGGCGACCCCGATGCCCACGGTGTCGCGGGCGACCTCGATGGAGCTCGGGAAGCACCCGTAGAGGTCCAGGGCGCCGAGCGACCCGGCATCGACCCCGGCGCGCCCCAGCGCCGAGGCGACGCAGCCGGCCAGCGCGGGCGAGCGGTGGATGGCAGGGCGCGCCGAGAGGTGCCACACCTCCTTGGCGTCCGCCCAGCCGGCGAGATAGGCCACCTCCTGCGGCCCGAGGCCCCAGGACCGCGCGGTCGCCGCGTCGGTCACGATCACCGCGGCGGCCATGTCCACGTCCATCACCGCGTTCAGGTACTTCGGGTACGGCGAGCAGATCATACGGTTGTCGTCGGTGACCGTCGTGAGCTCGTCGGCACCGCGACGGGTGGGGAACCACGAGTACGGGTTCGTGGCAGCCACGGCGTTGCACCGGGCCATGAGCTCGCCCATGGCCCGGCGGTGGGCCTCGGGGTCGTGACCGGCGTCGTGGGCCAGCGCGCTCTCGATGAGCGCGTACATCGTGGTGGCCTGCTCGAGCCCGTGCGCGCGCTCGACGGGATGCACACCGAGGTCGGGTGCCAACGGCGGCCACGTGTCGGGCCATCCCTTGGCGCTCGGCCACTGCAGGTCGACGCCTGCCTTCTTGGCGCGACGGCGGGTGGCCAGCGCCTCGGCCCCGACGATCAGCACCCGCGGCTGCTCGCCCGCTGCCACGAGCTCCGCGGCGCGGTCGACCAGCCACTGGGGGATCGACCCTCCCATGCCCGAGCACCGGGCCTCCGCCGCGGTGGCCCCCAGGCGTACCGCCAGCTCGGTCGCCGGGTCGCCGTGGCGCAGCGACAGGCAGTGGACCATCCAGCAGTGGGTGAGGTCCCCCGGTGCGACGCGCCCCCCGGCCGAGGCCAGCGCACCGCCGGCCGCGGTCTCCATCAGCGAGAACGGGTCGGGCGCGGCCGCCGGGTCCTCGATGCGGTTGGTCCACTGGCCGGCACCGGCGATCACCGGCACCCGGCGCAGGTCGGCGGCCATCAGTGCACGCCTTCCCCGCCCCAGACGAGCCCGACCTCCACGGCCACGAGCGGCGGCCCGCTCAGCTCTGCTTGGCGGCGATCGCCCCGAGGTCGGCGGCCAGCGTCGTCTTGCGCTCGAAGCCCGCCTTGCGCGGCCGCAGGGACACGTCGACGTCCGTCGCCTCGGCCCGCAGGGCCCCGGCGGTGCACCGCTCCTTGGGCCGGCGGGAGAACGGGTCGTAGCGGAACAGCCGCATGGCGTTCTCGTGGGTGATCTTGGCCACGTCCCCGTCGGGCACACCCTTCAGGTACTTCATGGCGGTCTCCGGGGCCTGCGGCCACGTGGAGTCGGAGTGCGGGTAGTCGCATTCCCAGCACACGTTGTCGAGCTCGAGGTGCCGCCGGTTCTCGACGCCGAAGGCGTCGTCGATGAAGCAGGTGACGATCTGCTCCTTGAACACCTGGCTCGGCAGCTTGTCGCCGAAGTCCTGGCCGGTCCAGGCCTTGTGGTGCTGGTACACGTAGTCGACGCGCTCGAGGAAGTAGGGGATCCAGCCGATGCCGCCCTCCGACAGCGCGATGCGCAGCGTCGGGTACTTGCGCAGGACCGGGGAGAAGAGCAGGTCCGCCGCGCACTGGATGATGTTCACGGGCTGCAGCGCGATGAGGACGTCGAAGGGGGCGTCCGGCGCGGTGATGGCCAGCGTCGAGGAGGATCCGATGTGCAGGCACACCACCGTGCCCTCGTCCGCGCACGCGGTCCAGAACGGGTCCCAGTGAGAGTCGTGGAAGCTCGGCCACCCCAGCTTCGAGGGGTTCTCCGAAAAGGTGATGGCATGGCAGCCCTTGGCCGCCACCCGCCGCACCTCGTCCGCCATCAGCGCGGGGTCCCACAGCGGGGGGATCGCCAGCGGGATGAACCGCTCGGGGTAGGCGCCGCACCACGATTCGATGTGCCAGTCGTTGTAGGCGCGCAGCATGTCGATCGCCAGCTCCTTGTCCTCGGTCCGGGCGAAGAGCTGGCCGCAGAACTGGACGAAGGACGGGAAGCACATCGACCCGAGGACACCGTTGGCGTTCATGTCCCGGACGCGCTCGTGGATGTCGTAGCAGCCGGGCCGCATCTCCTCGAAGGACGTGGGCTCGATGCCGTACTCCTCGGGTGGCCGCCCGACGACGGCGTTCAGCCCGACGTTGGGGATGGTGTTCCCCTCGAAGACCCAGACGTCGGTGCCGTCGGGGTTGTGGACGACCCTCGGCACCCGGTCCTTCCATTTCGCCGGGATCCGCCCGTCGAACATGTCGGGGGGCTCGACGACGTGGTCGTCGACACTGACGAGGATGAGGTCCTCCGCTCGCATCGCGGCCGATCATATACCTGACGTCCGTGTCAGGCACCTGGCGGGGGAGGGCTCTACACTTCGGCGCCATGGCGACGCCCGACGACCCCGCCGCTGGGCAGCCGCCCCGGGGCGTGGCCGGGGTGGCGGCCGCAGACCCCGGTCGCACCGCCGTCGTCTACGAGGGCCGGCGCCTGAGCTTCCGGGCACTGGACCGTGCCGCCAACGCCTGGGCCCATCGGCTGGCCGACGCCGGTGTGGGGCCGGGGGACCGGGTGGCGCTGGTCATGGGGAACCGCCCCGAGTACTTCGCGGTGTGGAACGGCGCGGCGCGCCTGGGGGCGCTGGTGGTGCCGGTCTCCACGCGCCTGACCGCGCCGGAGATGGCCTACATCGTCACGGACTCGGCGTCGCGTGTGGTGGTCCACGGCGCCGCGCCGGTCGCCGCACCGGTCGGCGCGGCGGCGCCGGGGCCGTCGTCGGGCGGCGCGCAGGCGGCCGCCGCCGCCGGTCACGCCGGGGTGCCCGCGCTGGTGGCGGACGACCTGGGGTTCGAGGACGGGCGCGACGACCCGCCGCGGACGGACTTCCTCGGGTCGCCCCCCGCCACCATGACCTACACCTCGGGGACGACCGGTCGGCCCAAGGGGATCGCCCGGCCGGCGCCCCCTGCCGCGGACGTCGCCCCGCCCAACCCGTACGCCGCGTTCTGGGGGTTCGGGCCCGACAACGTGCATCTCATGTGCGGGCCCGCCTACCACACCGCGCCGAGCGCCTACGCCCAGATGGCCCTCGGCGAGGGGGGCACCGCCGTGGTCATGCCCCGCTTCGACGCCGCCGAGTGCCTGCGGCTCATCCAGGAGGAGCGGGTCACGACCTCGCAGATGGTGCCGGCCCACTTCATCCGCATCCTCGAGGTCGACTGGCAGTCCTACGACCGCTCGAGCATCGAGCGCATCCTCCACGCGGCCGCGCCTTGTCCGGTCCCCGTCAAGCGCAAGATCCTGGAGGTCTTCCCGCCGGGCACGGTGTGGGAGTTCTACGGCGCCAGCGAGGGGATGGCCTCGGTCGTCTCCCCCGAGGAATGGCTCGAGCGGCCCGGCACCGTGGGCCGGCCCTTCCCCGGGGTCTCGGTCCGGGTGCTCGACGACGACGGCGACGAGGTGCCGACTGGGGAGGTCGGCCTCCTGTACATCTCCTCGTTCAGCGGGCAGCGCTTCGAGTACCACAACGCCCCGGAGAAGAGCGCCGGCGCCTGGGTCGGCGACCATTTCACCGTGGGCGACGTGGGCTGGGTCGACGGCGAGGGGTACGTGTTCCTCGCCGATCGCCGGACCGACCTGATCCTCTCGGGCGGGGTCAACGTCTACCCGGCCGAGGTCGAGACGGCCCTCATCGAGGACGAGGACGTCGTCGACGTCGCCGTCTTCGGACTCCCCGACGCCCGCATGGGTCAGCGGGTCCATGCCGTGGTCGAGCTCCGTCCCGGCGCGCCCCGTGACGCCGACGCCCTGCTCGCCCGGTTGGCGCAGCGGCTGGCCGACTTCAAGCTGCCGCGCACCGTGGAGTTCGTCGACGAGCTCCCGCGGGAGCCCAACGGCAAGGTCCTCAAGGCGCGCCTGCGCCAGGAACGCGTGCGGGCGGCGGACGGGTCGACGTGACCTCGGGCACGTCCGGCTCCGTCCCCGCGTGGGGCCCCGCACCACGGGACCCGCTGGTGCGCCTGGTGCGGCGCGCCCCGGGTTCGCTCCGGCGCACCATGCACGTCGACGTGGGTGCCCGAACGAGCTGGGGTGCCGCCCTGCCGATGTCCGGCGGTGCCCGGGACATCCGGACCGGTGCCGACGCCGCCGGTGTCGAGGTGCTGGCCGAGGCCAGCCTCACGGCGGGGTTCGATCCCGGGCGCGCGCTCGTCTCGTTGACGACGACACCCCGGGCGCGCTGGACGGCCGACCTGATCGGGGCGCGCGCCGGCGGCGGTTTTCGCAAGCGACTCGACGACGTGATGCCCCCCGACACGGCCGGCTCCCTTTTGCGCATGGTGCTCGACGACCTGCCGGCGGCCGCGTTGATCTCCGGCTACGCCTGGATGCGCCTCGCCCGTCGCGAGGGCCATGATCCCGGCTCGCTCATGCCGGTCGACGTCGCCGACCGGATGGCCGGGCTGTGCTCGGGATGGCGGGGGGAGGGGATGGCGCTCGCCAGCGTGGAGGCCGGCTCCGGCGTCCCGCTGCAGGACTGCCCGCCCGCGCCCGGCCTCACCGACGACGACCCCGACGGCTGGCACCCGCTCGAACCGCTGCCGCCGGACTGGATGCGCCGGCGCCGGTGCATCGACGTCGCCCTCGACGACCCCTCCGACCCGGCGGGCGGCTTCTCCGTCTGGGCCATGTTCCGGGACACGGTCGGGGAGCCCGACGGGGGCGAGGCCGTGCTCCACGAGTACGAGGTCGAGCTGGAGGGCTCCGGAGGGACGGTCGAGCGGATCCGAGCGGTCCCCCACGTCCTCCCGTTCCCGGAATGCCCGGGGGCGGCCGGGGCGGTCGAGGCCATGGGCGGCCGGCGACTGGCCGAGTTCCCGGCGTCGGTGCCCGAGGTCCTGACCGGCATCGCCTCCTGCACCCACCTGAACGACCTGCTCCGCGCGCTCGGTGGGGCGGCTGCGCTCATCGACCTCGCGTCCGGCCGCTGAGAGGGTTCGGTCCCGCGCTTGCTGGTTGCAAACGCGAGACGCAATTAGAGCGAAAACCGAATGTCCCGAGGTCGGTTCGACCCCTCCTGCGAGAAACTCAGCGCGCTGTCAGCGACTACCAGCCCACAGAGCGTGGTGTCAGGCGTTGACGGCCCCGGCGGCCAGGCAGTAGCAAGCCTGTCGGCGACCCGGCGCCGCCGCCCGGCGGCACGGCCCGGCGTCCGGGCGCCAGGCCCGGGGAGCACCCAGGAGGAGAGATCGTGGCCGAGGACCAGCACAGCGAGCAGCCACTGGAGCAGCAGGTGCTCCACCGAGTGGAGGACCGGGTGGCGTGGATCACGCTGAACCGCCCCGAGGTCCGCAACGCCATCACGCCCGACCAGCGCAACCGGGTCATCGACCTGCTGGAGGAGGCGAGTGCCGCCCACGACGTGGGCGCGGTCGTGCTCACCGCGACGGGCAAGGGATTCTGCACGGGTGCCGACCTGCGCGGTGGGCGTGGTGCCCCGGCACCGAAGCCGCAGGGTGCGCCGGAGCGGATCATCGGCGACGCCGCTCGCATGATCCGCCGCGGCGCGCAGCGGCTCATCGCCGCGGTCCTCGACTGCGAGAAGCCGGTGGTCGCCGCGGTCAACGGCACGGCCGCCGGCATCGGCGCCCATCTGGCGTTCGCCTGCGACCTGGTGGTGGCGGCCGAAGAGGCACGATTCATCGAGGTCTTCGTGCGCCGTGGGATCTCGCCCGACGGCGGCGGTGCGTACCTCCTGCCCCGGCTGGTGGGATTGCAGAGGGCCAAGGAGCTCGTCTTCTTCGGCGACGACCTCCCCGTCGCGGAGGCGGAGCGAATGGGACTCGTCAACCGGGTCGTGCCCGCCGACCAACTGGAGGCGACCGCCGGGGCACTGGCCGCCCGGCTGGCCGCCGGGCCCACCAAGGCCATCGGCCTGGCGAAGTGGCTCCTCAACCGGTCGCTCGACTCGGACCGCCAGACCGCCTTCGACGAGGAGGCATGGGCACAGGAGCTGGCCGTCGCCACCGCCGACGCGGCCGAGGGCCTGCGCGCCTTCGCCGAGCGCAGGGAGCCCCGGTTCCGGGGCTTCTGAGCGGCACCGGCCGGTGGCGGTCACCGTTCCCGGCCCCAGCCCGCGGCAGGCCCCGCCCCGCCGTTAGGCTGACACGGAAGTCAGGGAACGGGGGTCCCGTCGGGACTGGAACCGGGCGGAGAGGAGGGTCCGATGGCGCGCCAATACCGGCTCATCTCCGCGGACGGCCACGTCATCGAGCCACCCGACCTGTGGACGAAGTACCTCCCCAAGAGGTTCCACGAGCGGGCACCCAAGCTGGTGAAGGACCCCAAGGGGGGTGACGCCTGGGAGCTCGCGCCGGGCACGCCGCCGATGCCGCTGGGGCTCGTGACCAATGCGGGAACCTACGGCAAGCGCTACGAGGAGCTCGAATGGTACGGCGCGACCTACGAGTCCATCCGCAAGGGCGCGTTCTCGGGCAAGGCCCGCCTCGACGAGCAGGACGTCGACGGCGTCGACGCCGAGGTGATCTTCCCCTCGCAGCGGACGATGGGGGCGTTCATGGCCCAGGAGGACGACTCCTATCACCTGGCGGGTCTCGAGGCCTACAACACCTGGATGCGCGACGAGTTCATGGCGGCGGACCCGGAGCGCCTCGTGGGCCTGGCCCAGATGCCGGGGGTGGACGCGGCCGTCGCGGTCAAGTGGCTGCGCGACGCCAAGGCCGCCGGCTTCCGGGGGGTGATCATCTCGGCCTATCCGTCGGGCAACGACGACCTGTCGGCCGACGACGACCCCTTCTGGGAGGCCGCCGAAGAGGAGCAGGTCGTCGTCCACGTCCACACGGGGTTGCGCCAGGCGGGCACGCGCCGGGCCGGCTCGTTCCAGAAGGCCGCCGCCGACGCCGGCCGCACCGTCGGCCTCGCCGAGATGGGCGGGCCGGTCGGCGAGGCCTCGGGCTTCATGTCGAAGTTGATCTACTCCGGGATCTTCGACCGCTTCCCGGGACTGCAGATGGTGGCGGTGGAGTGCGGTGTGGGATGGGTGCCTCACTTCCTCGAGCACATGGACGACCACTACTGGCGGAACCGCACATGGACGAACTCGTCGCTCGAGCTGCTCCCGAGCGACTACTTCCGGCGCAACTGGAAGATGACCTTCATCCGAGAGCCGTTCGGCGTCGCCGTGCGCCACTGGATCGGCGTGGCCAACCTGATGTGGTCGACCGACTACCCGCACCATCGGCACGACTGGCCCTACAGCCGGCGGGTGGTCGAGGAGTCGATGGGCGGTGTGCCCGAGGCCGAGAAGCGGCGGATGGTCTGCGAGAACGCCAAGGAGCTCTATCGGCTCTGAGGCGCACAAGGGGCCGGCGGCACCCCGCCGCCACGCGACCGAGGGAGAGGCCGGCGCAGCGAGCAAGGGAAAGGGAAACGGAACCGGTGGGCGAGCAGCGACCCGACCTCGAGGAGTTCTTCCACCCCGAGGCCGTCGCGCTCGTCGGGTCGGTGGACCGCAACGCCGACCCGGAACGCCTGCGGCGCTCCTGCGAGGAGCGATGGGGGGACCGCTGGTTCCTCGTCAACGCCAAGGGCGGTGCCGTCGGCGACATCCCCGTCTACGAGCACGTCGGCGACATCCCCGCGTCGGTCACCCTGGCCGTGATCAGCGTGGGCACCGCGTCCGTGGCCGCCGTGGTGGAGGAGTGCGGCACGCACGGCGTGCCCTACGTCATCGTGTTCACCGCGGGGTTCAGCGAGGTGGGCGAGGCCGGCGCCGCGCTCGAGCGCGAGGTGGGCGAGGCGGCGCGCCGCCACCGCATCCGCGTGCTCGGGCCGAACACCAACACCAACGCCTTCGAGGCGCTGCCCGAGCCGCCGCATCGGCGCGGCGGGCGCATCGGCCTCGTCACCCAGAGCGGCCACCAGGGCCGGCCGCTGGTGCAGGGGACGGAATTCGGCGTCGCCTTCTCGCGCTGGGTGCCCACGGGCAACGAGCTGGACTACGAGGCGGCGGACTTCATCGAGTACTTCGCCCACGACGACGACACCGCGGTGATCGCCGGCTACTTCGAGGGCTTCAAGGACCCCCCCAAGCTGCGGCGAGCCCTGGAGGCGGCCAACGCCAGGGACAAGCCCGTGGTCGCCCTGAAGGTGGGCTCCACGGTGGCCGGGACGCGCATGGCCGGCTCGCACACGGGCCACCTCGCCGGCCCGGACGCGGTGATCGAGGGTCTCTTCCGCCAGTACGGGGTGACCCGAGTCCGCGATCTCGACGAGCTGCTCGAGACCGCCGCCCTCTTCGCCAAGCTGCCGGCGGGCACGGGGCCCCGCTGTGCGCTGTATTCGATCTCCGGCGGCTCGGGCACGCTCATGGCGGAGGTGGCCGAGGCGAGCGGGGTCCCGGTGCCCGTCCTGGCTCCGGCCACCCGGGAGCGCCTGCGGGCGATCATCCCCGACTACCTGGCGGTGTCGAACCCGGTCGACAACGGCGCGCAGTTCCTGGTGTCGGCCCCGGCCGCGCAGCGCCGCCGGGTCTTCGAGCTGCTCGCCGACGACCCCGACGTGGACGTCATCGTGGTGGGGCTGACCGGAGCGCTCGGCCGGCTCACCGACCAGTTCGCCGAGGACGTCGTGGCCTTCGTCGACGAGCTGCCCACGCCGATCGTCGCCACTTGGAACTCGTTCAAGACCGACGAACCGGGCTTCGCCACTCTGGTGCACGCCGGCATGCCCCTCTTCCGCTCGTTCCGGAACTGCTTCGCCGCCATCGCCGCCTTCGGCGAGTACACGCGCGCCCGCGCGTCGTTCCGCCCCCGCACGCCGCTGCCGCCACGTCTGCCTGCCGCGGCCCGTGCCGCGCTGGCGGGCGCGCCCGCGCACGGGCCCTGCGGCACGGAGACGAGCCGGTGCCTCCTCCAGGCCTTCGGTGTGCCCCTGGCCGGCGAGGGGCTGGCCACGTCGGCAGCGGCAGCCGGGCGAATCGCCACGGCGATCGGCTTCCCCGTGGTGATGAAGGTGAGCTCGCCCGACTTCCCGCACAAGTCGGAGGCCGGTCTCGTGTGCCTCGACGTGGGCTCGGCGGCGGAGGCCCGGGCCGCGTTCAGCGAGCTCCTCACGCTCGCCGCCACGGCGAACCCACGGGCCCGGATCGAGGGCGTGCAGGTCCAGGAGCAGGTGGTGGGCGGCACCGAGATGATCGTGGGCCTCGGCGCCGACCCGGTCTTCGACCGCTCCGTCATGGTGGGGACGGGCGGGGTCTTCGCCGAGGTGCTGCGCGACGTCGCCGTGCGACCCCTGCCGATCGACCGGCTCGACGCCGAGGAGATGGTTCGGTCCCTGCGGGGCGCGGCGCTCCTCCACGGAGCGCGCGGCCGGCCCGAGGGGGACGTGAAGGCACTAGTGGAGGTGATCATGGCCGTGGCCAGGCTGGGAAGCGCCTGTGGCGATCGGGTGGTCGAGCTCGACCTCAACCCGGTGGTGGTCAAGCCCGAGGGCGCGGTCGCCCTCGACGCACTGTTGGTCGTGGGCTGAGGATCGTGGACTGAAGGAGGACGACGGATGGATCTCGAGCTGTCGGACGATCAAGTCGAGCTGCAGCAGGCGCTGCGCACCGTGCTCGAGCGTGAGTGCCCGGTGTCGCTGGTACGCGCCGTGGTGGAGGAGGGCGCCGAGACCGAGGACCTGTGGAAGACCATGGTCGGCTTGGACTGGCCGTCGCTGGCCATCGACACGGCTGACGGCGGTCTCGGGCTCGGCGCGGTGGAGCTGGCGATCCTGGCCGAGGAGCTCGGCCGGGCGCTGTCGCCCACGCCACTGCTGGCCACGGCCACGCAATTCGTTCCGGCGATCACCGCCGCCGGCGACGACGCGCAGCGGGCGCGGTTCCTCGGTGCAGTGGCGGCTGAAGGGCTCGCGGGCACGCTGGCCATTGCCGAGGCGTCGGGGTCCTTCGACCCCGTCGACGTGGCCGCCACGGCGACGCCCGACGGCGACGGGTTCGTCCTGCAGGGCGAGAAGCACGACGTCTTCGACGCCGGCCGAGCCGACGAGCTGGTGGTGGTGGCACGCCTGCCGCAGACGTCCGGCGCACAGGGGATCGGCCTGTTCGTGGTGCCGCGCTCGGCCACGCGGTCGACGAGGCTCGCAGCGGTCGACGCCACCCGCCGTCTCGGGACCGTCCTCCTCGACGGAGTGCGCGTCGACGCGTCTCGGGTCCTCGGCGACCCCACGACCGACGGCCCCCTACGGGCGTTGCGCTGCGCGCTGCTCTCGGCCACGGCTGCGCTGGCCGCGGAGGTCGTGGGGACGTCGCAGGCGATCTTCGACATCGTCCACGCGTACGTCCTCACGCGCGAGCAGTTCGGTGTGAAGATCGGCTCGTTCCAAGCCATCAAGCACAAGCTGGCCGACCTGTACGTCGCCCTGGAGTCGGCGCGCACCACCGTGTGGTTCGCCGCCGCGGCGATCGCCGAGGACGACGAGCGGGCGCCCCTTGCGGTGTCGATGGCCAAGTCCAGTGCGGGCGATTGCCAGAGGCTGATGGCCAAGGAGGGGATCCAGTGCCTCGGCGGGATCGGCTACACGTGGGAGCACGACATGCACCTGTACGTCAAGCGGGTCAAGACCTCCGCCGCCCTCTTCGGCACCGCGGTCGAACACCGGGCGCGGATCGCCACGGCGATCGGCCTGTAGGCACCCGCATCGTGGGCGGCGCCATGGCGGAGCGACCAGGGCCGGCGGCCACGGTGCCCGCGGGATGGTACGCGGACCCGGTCCGGCACCGGCCGTATCGATGGTGGGACGGACATCGGTGGACGGCGTATGCCGCGGGCGAGTCGGTGGAATGGGACCCGATCGCCGAGCCGGTGGCCCGGGAGGTGCAACCGGGCCTGCCCGGCACCGTCGCCGCCTTCGTCGGCTTCGGCTCCGCCGTCGCCCTGTCGCTCCTGTCGATCGCCGTGCTCGGGGCCCTCGGCCGGCCCGGAGGCCTACCCGTCGAGCTGCTGGTGAGCCAGCTGTGCCTGTGGGCCCCGCTCGTCGCCACCGTGGTCGCCGTGTCCAGGCGGCGGGGCACCGGGTCGTTGGTCACCGACTACGGCTTCCGCTTCCGGTTCGCCGACCTCGGCTTCGGGCTGGCCGCCTCCGTGGCCGCCCGGTCGGTGTCGGCCGTCGTGATCCTCCCCGTCGTGCTGGCACACCCGACGTTCCCGAACGTGCACAGCGACCTCACCCAGCTCACGGACCGGCCGATCGACTGGGTCCTGCTGGTCGCGATCACCTGTGTCGGCGCGCCGATCATCGAGGAGCTCTTCTTCCGCGGGCTGCTGCAGACCCGTCTGGTGGCGCTCGCCGGTCCGGTGGTCGGGATCGTCGTCGCCTCGATCCTCTTCGGGCTCGCGCACCTCTTGGCCTGGGCCGGGCCGGCCACGTTCGTCTACGCGTTGGCCGTCGCCGGCGGCGGTCTCGTGCTCGGGACGATCCGCCACATCACCGGCCGCCTGGGCACGTCGATCATGGCCCACGCCTTCTTCAACGCCCAGGCCATGGTCGCCCTGGCCGTGGCCGTCCATTCCGCGCAGCGGTTCTGACCAGGGGCGCCGGCGCGCGCGGCGGGCGGGTCGCCGTCAGGAGAGGGACGACGCCAGCGCGTTCAGGTCGGTGTCCCACCGGTTGGCGAGGTCCTCGACGTGCGGGAGCGCCGCCGAGTAGGTGGCGGCATCGGGGCTGGCCGACAGCTGCTGGAGGGCGCCGGTCAGCGTGGTGGTGTCGGCCGCGAGCGACGTGACCTCCGGCTGTGCGGACGCGGGGAACGAGATCGAGCCGAGGCCCCGGCCGAACACGACGAAGGCGGCGGCGATCTGCGACTGGTACTGCTCGGCACACGGGAGATCGCCGTCCGTGCACGTCGCCCGTTGCCCTTCGGCCGACGAGACCGCGCCGTGCAACTGGTCGTTCAGCGTCGACAGGGCGTCGTAGGCCTGGCTCTGCGTGATCGACCCCTGCAGGGCGATCTGCGCCACGTAGGCGAGCACGCCGAGCACGACGAAGAGCGCGACGACGCGCTTGCCGGCCTTGCTCAGCACGAGCCTGGCCGTCGTGGGGGCTGTCGCCGGGGGCGGCCCGGACCAGGGGATCGCCCCGTGTGGTGCCGGCGGGGGCGGCATGGCGGGCGGCGGGGGCGGCACGGTGGGCCGCGGGGGCGGCACGGTGGGCGGCGGGGGCGGCATGG
>DASPTT010000099.1:0-25761 GCA_035623275.1 Acidimicrobiales bacterium | reverse complement strand
GCCGGCGGCACGGGGCTGGAGGGCGTCGTCAACAACCTCCCCACGCTCCCGCCCGCCACGACCACGACGCTGCCCCCACCCGGAAGCGGCTCGGGCTCCGGCTCGGGCTCGGGCTCGGGCTCGGGCTCGTCGGGCAAGGGGGGTACGTCGGGATCCGCCTCTTCCTCGGGGAGCGCCGGCTCGGACCGGGGGGCGACGGGCCCCGGTTCGGGGGCGTCCTCGGTGCCGGCCCCGTCCTCGTCGGCCGCGCCCGCCGTAGGGCCCGGTGGTGCATCGGCCACTGGGCTCGACACCGACATCGGCTGCGAGCTGATCGGCGCCGGCCTGGTCGGCCAGATGGCGCCCGGCGAGAGCGCGGCACAGGCGTCCGCCGTGGCCACGGCCCTGGGCCTGCTCGGCACCCCCTACGTGTGGGGCGGCGAGTCCAGGCGCGGCTTCGACTGCTCGGGCCTGGTCCAGTTCTCCTACCTGCTGGCGGGGGTACGGCTCCCCAGGGTCGCCCAGGACCAGTACGACGCCGGGCCCCTCGTGACCCCGGGCTCGCTCGTCGTGCCCGGTGACCTCGTGTTCTTCGGGTCCGGTCCCCGCGACGTCCGGCACGTGGGGATGTTCGTGGGCGACGGCCTCATGGTCGATGCCCCCTACACCGGCGCCGTGGTCCGCCTCGATCGCATCGCCGGGTTCGAACCGCTGGTGGGGGTCACCGACCCCGGCGGCCGCCAGATCGCCTGATCCGGCGCCGGCGCGCCAGGCCCCCCGAGCGCGCCGGTGCCGGATCGGCGTCGACTACGCGTCCACCTCCCGCCGCCCCTGGAGGGCGCGGCCCAGCGTCAGCTCGTCGGCGTACTCCAGGTCGCCGCCCACCGGCAGTCCGCTGGCGATGCGCGTCACGCGCATGCCCAGGGGCCTGAGCAACTTGGCCAGGTACATGGCGGTCGCCTCACCCTCCAGGTTCGGGTTCGTGCACAGGATGACCTCGGACACGCCCTCGGGCTCGAGGCGCGCCAACAGCTCGCGCACTCGCAGCTGGTCGGGGCCCACGCCCTCGATGGGGTTCAGCGCCCCCTGCAGGACGTGGTAGCGGCCGCGGAACTCCTGGGTCCGCTCCACCGAGACGATGTCGCGGGGGTCCTCGACGACGCACAGCAGGGAGGCCTCGCGCCGGGGATCGCGGCAGATCTCGCAGAGATCGCCCTCGGCGACGTTGAAGCATCGCGGGCACAACGTGATGCGCTCCTTGACGGCGACGATGGCATCGGCGAGGCGCCGCGCGTCCTCGGGCGCGACCTTGAGCAGGTGGAAGGCGATGCGCTGCGCAGACTTGGGGCCGATGCCGGGGAGGCGGCCGAGCTCGTCCACCAGGGCTTGGAGGGGCCCGCTGAACACGGGCCCTAGAGCTCCTCGGCGCCGGGGAAGGCCTGCAGGAGACGCTCCTGGGGTGTGGGCCCGGCTCCGGCGATCTCCGTCTCGGCCTCGAGCACCGCGGGATCGAGCAGGTCGGCGTCGTCGTCGGGATCATCGGTGTCCACGGCCACCGTGGGCTGCACCGGGCGGCGCGAACCGCCGCCGGACGCCGCCGGCGGCGCTCCTGCGGCGTCCTCCTCCTCGTCGACCACCAGCCGCAGGCCCACGGGGACGCCGAAGGCGGCCCGCAGCGCCTCCTCGACGTCGAGGCGCACGTCCTCGCAATACGACCGGTGGGTCTCGTTGGGGAGCGCGTACACGGCCACTCCGTCCTCCACCGACAGGAACCGGCCCACCCGGAACCGCGCCCGCGCCCGGCCCGGAAGCCCGGCGAGGACACCGTCGCCCCACCGGCGAACCAGGTCGTCGCGGCTCGGGACGGCGGACGCCTCGTCGGTGCGCGCCGAGGTGGCCGTGGGCGTCGCTCCGGCCTTCGGGCTCGCCTCGGCGCTCTTCGGGCTCGCCTCGGCACCCGACCGAGATCGCCGCCGCACCGCCCCAAGGGTCTCGCGGGCCAGGGCGGCGCCGGATGCCGCGCTGACGGCCGCGGTTCCGCTCCCTCCCGAATCTCCACGCGCGCCGACCGTGCCGCCCGCCTCGGGCGCGGGCTCAGACGGCGTCGGGGCCGACGGCGTCGTGGCGTGGGGCGCCGGGGACGGAGGCGCAGCAGCCGGTGCGAGGGGTCCGGCGTCCTCACCACCCGGGTGGCCGGGACCCGTCCACGCGCCGGTGGCCAGCGCGTGTTCCAGTCGCTCGATCCGCTCGAGGAGCGCGGCAGGCGAGTCGTCGGCCTCGGGATGGGTCAACCGGACCAGCGCGACCTCCAGATGGATCCGGGGATCGGGCGCGTCGCGCATGCCCACCTGGGCCTCGCCGAGGACCTCGAGCGCCCGTACCACCCCCGCGAGCCCGATCTGACGGGCAAGGTCGGCCACCGGTGCCCGCTCCGAGTCGAGCAGCGTCACGAGGTCGGGAGCCACCAGGGAGAGGAAGCCCTGTCGCACGGTGTCGGAGAGCTCCACGGCGAGACGCTGGGGGTCGCGGCCCGCGGCCGACGCCTGGGCCATCGCGGCCAGGGCGCGCCCCGTGTCCCGCTCGCCGAGGGAGCGGGCCAGCTCCATGATGACGGCCGCGTCGTCGTCGACCACCCCGCCCGCTGCCACCTGGTCCAGCGCGCTGAGGGCGTCTCGGGCCGACCCTCGACCCCGCCGGACGGCGAGGTCGATGCGATCGTCCTCCACGTCGAGGCCCGCCGCGCTGCGCACGTCCTGGAGCAGGGCATGGAGGTTGTCGGGACCGAGGAGCCGGAACTCCAGGTGCTGTGTGCGGCTGCGGATCGTCGGCAGCACCTTCTGCGGGTCCGTGGTGGCGAGGACGAAGACCACGTGCCCCGGGGGCTCCTCGAGCGTCTTGAGCAGCGCGTTCGACGCCGCGGTCGACAGCATGTGGACCTCGTCGACGATGTAGACCTTCCAGCGACCGGGCGTGCCCAGCGCGGCACGGGCCACGAGGTCGCGCATCGCGTCGACCCCGTTGTTCGACGCCGCGTCGAGCTCGTGGACGTCGAGGGAGGTGCCGCGGGCGATCTCGACGCACGAGGCGCACTCTCCGCAGGGCTCGCCGTCCTGCGGCGCGACGCAGTTGAGGGCCTTGGCCAGGATCCGCGCCGTGGAGGTCTTGCCCGTGCCCCGTGGGCCGCTCATGAGGTACGCGTGCCCCACGCGTCCGTCGCGCACGGCGTTCCGAAGTGCCAGGCAGACGTGGTCCTGCCCGCGCACCTCGTCGAAGCGCTGCGGCCGGAAGCGGCGGTACAGCGACTGGTAGGGGACCTCGGCGGCGTCCTGCTCGGCCATCGGGCGCAGCCTACCGGCGGGCGTGACGGCCCCACGATGGCACGGAACCCCACGGGTGGGCGCGGCGGGCCGGGTGCGGTCCCCGGTGATCGGTGCGACGGCCAGGTTGGCTACGGCACACGGACGGACCCGCTGAGAGCTGCTGCCTTCCGGCCCTGACTCGGTTCACGAGCGCCCGTTGCGCAGGACCCGGCCGCCGCACGGACCACCGGGGACGCCGCCGAGACGATAGCCTCCCCACCTGCTGCCCCGGGCAGCCCCCGGAGGAGTGCGAGAGCGGCCGAATCGGCACGATTGGAAATCGTGTGTGGGGAGACTCACCGTGGGTTCAAATCCCACCTCCTCCGCGTCCAGCGTGCCGGCGACCGGCAGGTGGCACCTGCCGGTCGCGGGCCCGTCCGCCGATCCGCGAGCCGACACCATGCTCTCGCCCCCTGACCACGACGACGAGGCACTGATGCGCCTGGCCCTGGCCGAGGCGGGCGCGGCCAGCGCCCACGGTGACGTGCCGGTGGGCGCGGTGGTGGCCGTGAAGGGCGAGGTAGTGGCCCGCCGGCACAACGAGCGCGAGCGCCTCACCGACCCCACCGCCCACGCCGAGATCCTGGCGCTTCGCGACGCGGCCGCCGCCCTCGGGACCTGGCGGCTCGACGCCGCGACCATGGTGGTGACCCTGGAGCCCTGCCCCATGTGCGCGGGTGCGCTGGTGGCGTCGCGCCTGGCCCGCCTGGTGTTCGGGGCGACGGACCCCAAGGCGGGCGCAGTCGGGTCGCTCTACCAGCTCTGCGGCGACCCGCGGCTGAACCACGAGGTGGCGGTCACGGGCGGGGTCCTCGAAGAGGCGGCCGGGGCCCTGCTGTCGACGTTCTTCGGGACGCGTCGCTGATCTGGGCGCCGGGGCGAGCGGCCATCGGCCGTCATGCCAAAATGGCGGTCCCTGTGCTTCGGGGAGCGGCGGCCGACGGAGGCGCCGCGCCGGTGAGGCCCAGGTGGAGGAGTGCGAGAGCGGACGAATCGGACGGTCTCGAAAACCGTTGTGGTCGCAAGGCCACCGTGGGTTCGAATCCCACCTCCTCCGCTGGCTGTGCTGTGGTGCTGTGCTGCGTGATGGCCATTCCCGGGTGTAAGCCCGGTGGCCCATGCAAGGGGTCACGGGATGGCCCTGACTGGGACGATGACCGCAAGCCACCGGTTCCCGGGGACTGGCGGTCCCGGGCAGGGGCGACCGGACCGTCTCGGATGACAGGGCGCTATGCTGCCAAACGGCGCTCGGTGGATCACGCAGGCCGTTTGCCATTGCCGGTTGACATGGTGTCTCCCGCAAGTATGTGCGTGGAGAAACGAGGCAATGGCATGCCCCAAGGCACTGTCAAGTGGTTCAACGCGTCGAAGGGCTATGGATTCGTGACGCCCGACGACGGCACATCCGACGTATTCGTCCACTTCTCGGCGATCGAGGGCTCGGGCTATCGGGAGCTGGCCGAGGGCCAGCGCGTGCAGTTCGAGTCGGAGCAAGGACAGAAGGGTCCGCAGGCCAAGTCGGTGCGTCCTGCCTAGGCGGGGCGACAACAACGAAGGGCGCCGTGGTTTCGAGGAGCGCCGGGATCGCCCGGCCTCCTCGAAGCCAGCGCCTCGGTCGAGTTCCGACGAACAAGCCCTCGCGCTGCGCGACACAGGCAGGACCTATGCCGCCGTGGCCAGCAGTCTGGGGTTCAAGCGCTCTGTCGATGCGCAGGCCGCCTTCTTGCGGGCCCTGCGACAGCGGGAGGGTGAGGAACGCCGTCGCCTGGTCCAACGAGAGTCCGCTCGCCTCGACGAACTGGAAGCCCGCATCAGGACCCGAGACGCCGCCGACCCTGAGAAGATGGAACGTCGGTTGCAGGCACTGGCGAAGCTGCGCGCTTCCCTGCCGTGACCGCTGGGGACCCTGCCGCAAGGAGGTAACTCCGATGTCCGGTGTCTACGTCGTAAGTGACAGCTCGTGCGACCTCGATCCCGATGAGACGGCTCCGCTCAACATCGAGATCGTCCCGCTGAGCATCCGCTTTGGGGACGAGGAGTTCACCGACCGTCGGAACCTCAGTGTCGAGGAGTTCTACAAGAGAATGGCGGACTCTGACGTACTACCCCAGACGGCGTGCCCATCGCCCGGCGCCTTCGAGCGGGCGTTTTGCAATGCAAGCGACGCTGGTGCTGACGCCGTGATCTGCCTCACCCTTTCCAGCGCGTTGTCGAACACCTACCAGTCGGCCCAAACTGCCGCGGCGACCTGCAAGGGACGAATGCGAGTCGAGGTAATCGACAGCCGGGCTGTGTCTAGTGGACTCGGCACGCTCGTCTTGGAGGCAGCCCAGGCGGCCAGGGACGGAGCTGACGCCGAGCGCGTGCGCCAGCGAGTCGCCGACCTCGTTCCACGGACACACGTCATCGCCGCGCTCAACACGGTGGAGAACCTAAAAAGAGGTGGGCGCATCGGAGGGGCAAAGGCGATCGTGGGATCGCTTCTATCCATCAAGCCGCTGATCGACGTCAGTGGTGGTGCCGTCCAGGAAGCCGGTCGGGCCCGCACCCGCAAGCGGGCCATGGAATGGCTCTACGAACGTATGCGTGCCGCAGGGCCGATCGAGCGTGTGGCGGTGATGCACGGTGAAGCCCCCGACATCGATGGATTCCTTGCTCTCATTGCTCCCGACTTTCCCCGAGGGACGTTTCGGGTTGGCAGAATAGGGGCCGTGATCGGTACGCATGGGGGTGCCGAGATGATCGGCGTCAGCTGGATCGCCGCTGCGCAGGAGATGAGCACAGACGCGCGACCGTGAGGATCACCGCCAGCCGATGCGCGCAGGCGGCACGACCCGGATGGCTCGGCGAAGGGGCAAGCTGGTTCGGTGACCACGTCAGGACCAGAGTCCGAGCCGGATCGGGAGCGCCAGAACGACAAGCTCCTCCAGCGGGCCCAGGCGCAGCTCGAACGCGTCGAGGCCAAGGCAGAGCGGGGACGAGCCATCCTCGAACGCGGGAGGTTGGCTCTTGATCGTGTGGTCTCCGCCTCCGAGCGTTCCCTGGCCTGACGTGATCGTTCAGCCGCCGCCCGCGAACGTGCTGACGCTGCTCAACTGCGAAGGACCGCCACCAGCGACCGTGGCACGGCCAGCCGTAAGGGCATGGTTGCCGACGAGAGGGACCGGATCGCCGACCGACGCGAGGCTGTTGCAGACGAGCGGGACCGGACTGCCGACGAGAGGGACCGGATCGCCGACCGACGCGAGGCTGCCGCAGACGAGCGGGACGGGTTCGCCGACGAACGCGAGCGGATGGCCGACCGGCGCGACGCCTTGAGTGACGATAGGGAGGCAATCGCCGACGAGCGCGAACGCATCGCCGACGAGCGCGAACGCCTGCTCGACGAGCGAGAGACGCCCACGGACGAGGGTCCTTCTGCCTGATTCGACTGGCTCAGCCAGGGCCGCCCCTCGCCAACGGTCACGAGGGCGAGCCGCCGGCGCTCGCTCGGGACGCCGCGGACCGGACCTCGAGCTCCAGGCCCTCGAACGTGGCCGCTTCGAGCCACTGCTCGAGGCGCTCGCGGTAGGCGAACCAGTCGCCCGTCCCCCGCCCGTAGTTGCCGTTGCGAGGGTTCAGCAGCTCGGGGTGGCCCTCGTTGTTGATGCGACTGGGTGTGCAGGCCGACATCAGCGCGCTCGCGTCGACGAAGGACTCGACGATCTTCTGCGTCCACGCCTCCTCGGCCTCGGCGCTCACGTCGAAGATCGTGATGCCACCCTTGGCCAGCAATCCGACCGTCCCACCGACGAACTCGGCGCCCAGTTCGGCCAGCTGGGTGTAATTCACGGTCACAACCGCCTGCTGACCGGGTGCCGGCATGACGAACATGTTGGGGAACCCGCGGCTCATCATCCCGAACAAGGTGGCGGCGCCGTCGGCCCACTTGTCCGCCAGCGTCACCCCGCCCCGACCGACGATCTCGTGGCCCACGCGCCGGGGCAGCGGGGTGAGCTCGGGCTCGAAACCGGTGCTGAAGACGATGCAGTCGACCTCGTACTCCTTGCCGTCGACGACCAGACCCTTCTTGGTGACCCGCTCGATCCCCCTGGGGCAGTCGACGAGCGTGACGTTGGCGCGGTCGAGCGCCCGCAGGTACTCGTCGTGGAAGCAGGGCCGCTTGCACAGGTACCGGTAGTACGGCTTCACGATCGCTGCCTTTGCCGGGTCCGTCACCATCTCGTCGACCCGGTGCCGGTGCCATTCCATGATCGAGTAGTCGAGCTCCTCGGCGCTGCGCAGGTACTCCTCCCTCGTCATGCCCTTGTGGCGCGGGGGGTGCTGAACGGCAGCCCAGTGGTGCGTCCAGTCGTCGTCGACCAGGTCCACCTCGACGGGTCGGCCCATCATGATGGCCTGGAAGTTGTCCATCCGCGCCTTCTGCCAGCCCGGCTCGAGCGTGCTGGCGAACGCGGCATCGGTGGGCCGGTTGCCCCGTTCGCCGATGGCCGACGGCGTGCGCTGGAACAGGTATAGGTGCTCGGCCGACTCGGCCAGCGGCTCGACCAGCTGGATGCCGGTCGCCCCCGTGCCGATGAGGGCGACGGTCTTGCCCGCCAGCTTGGTGAGGGGCTCGTGCGGCGCGCCGCCGGTGTACTCGTAGTCCCACCGGGCCGAGTGGAACGAGCGCCCGGCGAAGTCCTCCATGCCTGGGATGGCGGGCAGCTTGATGAGGTTGAGGATCCCCGCGGCCACGACGTAGTGACGGCAGCTGATCTCGTCACCCCGGTCGGTGCTGATCCGCCACTGGGCCGCGTCCTCGTCCCACACGGCGCGGGTGATGCCGGTGTGGAACAGGGCGTCGGCCACGAGGTCGAAGCGCTGCGCGATCACCTCCAGGTGGCGCAGGATCTCCTCGCCGAAGGCGTAGCGCTTGGTGGGGACGTAGTCGAGCTCCTCGAGCATCGGCATGTAGATGTAGGACTCGACGTCGCACATGATCCCCGGGTACTGGTTCCAGTACCAGGTGCCGCCGATGCCGCCTGCCTGGTCGATGATACGGATCCGCTCGCTCCCGGCCTTGCGGAGGTTGACGCCGGCGAGGAGCCCGGCGATCCCTCCGCCCAGGATCACGACATCCACGTCGTCGGTGACCGGGTCGCGCGCTTGGACCGGTGTGAACGGGTCGTCGCGGTAGTGGGTGAAGTGCTCGTCGGTCCGGAGGTCGCAGATGTCGGCGCGACCAGCGATCAGCCGCTTGTCGCGCTCGGCGAGGTACATGGCGTGGACCGTCTCGGGTTCGTAGTCCTCGGCTCCGGTGGACCCCCGAGGAGGTTCCTCACGCCGGGTCACCCGTGCCCCCCGAAGACGAGTGGAAGGTGGTCGATCTGGCGAATCCCCAGCGTGTACGTGAGGCTCGCTCCCGGCGCGACGGCGTAGTCCGGAATCCGCCGGTGCAGCTCCTCGATGGCCACGCGCAGCTCCCGGCGAGCCAGATGGGAGCCGAGACAGCGGTGGGGACCTGCGCCGAAGGCGAAGTGGCGGTTGGTATCTCGGTCGAAGTCGACGCGATCTGCACCGCAGAACACCCGTTCGTCGGTGTCGGCGGCCCCGAGGACCAGCATCACGTGCGTGCCCGCTGGCAGGTCGTGTCCCCCGACGGCAGTGGGTGTCTTGACCGTGCGGGGCACGACCGTGACCGGCGTCTCGAAGCGCAGGAGCTCCTCGACGGCCGAGGCCACGAGGGATGGCTCCTCGACCAGACGGCGGCGTTCGGCGGGGTGGGTCGCCAGGCGGGCAACCATGCAGTCGAGGGACGCGGTCACCGTGTCGAGGCCGCCGAGCAGGAAGAGGTAGCACATGCCGAGGACCTCGTCCTCGTCGAGGCGCTCGCCCCCGACTTCGGCGGTGACGAAACGGCTCAACAGGTCGTCGCCCGGCGCCCGCCGACGCTGTCCGATGGCCCCCTCGAAGTAGGAGTCGATGGCAGACCCCGCCCGGTCGCGCACGGCCCTCGTCGCCTCGATGTCGAAGGGGTCGTCGACGGATGGCCGGATGATGGCGTCCTTCCAGGCAAGGAACTGATCGAGGTGCTCGAGGGGCAGTCCGAAGAGGCGTAAGAAGATGGTGCACGGGAACGGCACGGAGAACTCGGTGTGGATGTCGCACCCGTCCCGGCCCGCGAACCCGTCCAGGAGGCGCCTCGCCAGCTCGCGTATGTCGGGCTCCATGGCGTCGGTCGCCCTCGGGCTGAACAGCGGGTCGAGGAGCCTGCGGTAGCGGGCATGGCCGGGGGGGTCCACCTGCAGGGGGATCAGCGGCCGGGAGGTGCCGAGGTCGATCGGGTCTTCCGCCGAAGAGAACAGCTCTGGGTGACGCAGCGCGTGGTGGACGTCCTTGTAGCCGGAGATGAGTACGAGCGGCCCCATCCCGATGTCCATCGAAGCCACGCCGGCGCGCAGCTGCTCGTACACCGGATGGGGGTCGGCGGCCGCCGATGGCTGGAACAGCGCCAGCGCGGCCGGGTCCGGCGCGGGGGCCGTCGTCATCTCCCCTCGCCCCTCGGACGACCGAGCAGGTCCGTGCCGGTCGCACCCCGCTCGTCCCGGCGCTTGCCTCGAGCGCGGACGGCGGTGTCCACTCCTGCAGCTGCGGCCTCGGCCCGCAGCGCCCCTACCGTGCAGCGGTCTCGGCCCCGACGCGAGATCGGGTCGTAGTGGAACAGGCGCATGGCGTTTGCGTGGGTGATCATGTCGACCTCGCCGTCGGGGACGCCGGCCAGGGACTTGGCCAGGCGTTCCGGCGAATCCGGCCAGTTGCAATCGGAATGCGGATAGTCGCATTCCCATGTCATGTTCTCCAGACCCACGTCCCGGCGGAGCGTGACCCCGACGACGTCGTCGATGAAGCAGGTGATGAACCGCTCCCTGAACACCTGACTGGGCAGACGATCGCCGAAGTCCTGCCCCGTCCAGAGGTGGTGGTGCTCGTAGGCGTAGTCGATGCGCTCCAGGAAATACGGAACCCACCCCGTACCGCCCTCGACCAGGGCGAAGCGGATCCCCGGGAACAGACGCGGCACCCGCGACCAGATCAGATCGGCCGCAGCCTGGACGATGTTCATCGGCTGAAGGGTGATGAGGACGTCGATGGGCGCGTCCGCCGCCGTGATCACGAGCTGCGACGAGGAGCCGATGTGCAGGCACACGACGACACCCTCGTCCTCGCAGGCGGCCCAGAACGGGTCCCAGTGCGCGCTGTGGAAACTGGGATAGCCGAGTCGCTCGGGGTTCTCCGAGAACGTGACGGCGCGGCAGCCACGGGCGGCATTTCGGCGGACCTCGGCCCCGGCCAGCTCGGGGTCCCAGAGCACCGGGAGGGCGCAGGGGATGAAGCGATCGGGCGCCGCGCCGCACCACGCGTCGAGGTGCCAGTCGTTGTAGGCCCGGATCATGGCCAGAGCCTGGGCCTTGTCGGTGCTGGCGGCGAAGAGCTGGCCACAGAATTGCGCGACGGACGGGAAGTTGAGCGACCCCAGCACCCCGTTGGCGTTCATGTCCTTGACCCGTTCGCCGACGTCGTAGCAGCCCGCCCGCATCTCGGTGAACGAGGTGGGCTCGATGCCGTACTCCTCTCGCGGCCTGCCGACCACCGCGTTCAAGCCGACGTTCGGGAGGCGGCGCCCGTCGTACACCCAGACGTCGGTCCCGTCGGCCCTGTGCTCGACCTTGGGAGCCGCATCTTGGTACTTGGCGGGCAGGTGGGGCTCTAGGAACCCGGGCGGCTCGACCACGTGGTCATCGACGCTGACCAGGATCAGGTCGTCGACGATCACACCTACGCCGCCTTCGCCGTCATCAGGTCGCGGAGGTTCGCGCCCATGATTCTGGACACGAGGTCCTGCCCGACGCCGGCGTCCTCGAGCGTGCCGACGAACTGGCGAGGTTCGGCCAGTCCCTCGGGGTGGGGGTAATCGGAGCCGAACACGATGCGGTCGGCGGGCAGATAGCCGACCACCTCGCGCATGTCCTCCTCGGCGAAGGGCATGTGCCAGAAGTGGCGGCGGAAGGTCTCGACGGGGTCCTCCGCGAAGTCACGGGGCCGCTTCCGATATGCCATGTGGAGATGGTGCTGCAACCGCGGCACCCAGGCGGTGCCGGTCTCGATGAAGGCGATCCGCACGCCAGGAACCCGGCTGAACAGACCGTGGGCGACCAGCGCGGCCGCCGTGTCGTAGGCAGGGCGGAAGTCCTCCCCCACGATGACCCGGAAGGCGGTGTGCACGAAGGGCAGGTACTCGTCCCTTCCCCCCTCCCAGTCCGAGACATAGCGGTCGTAGCCGGAGTCCGAGGCGTGCATCATCACCGGGATGCCGGCGTCCTGCACCAGACGCCAGAAGGGGTCGAATCGAGGGTCCCCCGGCGAGACCGTCGCCCCGCTGGGCGTGGGCACAGGCGCCGGGCGCACCAGGACGGTCCTGGCCCCGTTCTCGAGCAGGAACTCGAGCTCGGCGACTGCCTTGTCGACGATCGGGAGCGTCACCACGGGCACGGGGAAGATGCGGTCCTTGTAGTTGAACGTCCACTCGTCGAGGATCCAGCGGTTGAAGGCGTGGATGGCCTCGTGAATCAGTTCGACGTCGTCGCGGCAGTGCTCCTCGAGGACACTTGCCAGCGTCGGGAACATCAAGGAGCCGTCCAGACCCTGCGCGTCCATCAGCTGAAGGCGTTTGGCGGGATCCCGGAACTCGTCCCGGCACCGGATCGGCTCGGCCAGCTCGCGCAGCGACTTGCCCTCCGGATTCACCCCCTTGAAGTAGTCCGCCCACGCACCCGGCGATGCCACCACCTCGAATGTGGAGTTCGGGATGTACTCACTGATCCGTCCCCGCAGAACGAGCTTCTTGCGCCCGTCCAGCTCGACGTACCGGATCGCCGACTTGTAGCGCTCCGGCAGGTAACGGGTGAAGGACTCCGTCGTCTCGTAGAAGTGGTTGTCCGCATCAAACAACTCGTAGGCCATACCGATCACCACTCGCTCCCTGCGCCCCCGGCACGTTTCCTGACACGGATGTCAGGGTTTGCGGGCGATCGTAAGACCTAGACTTCTTACAGTCAAGAACTGGATGATTTTCCAGTGGGGCGGACGCATCCCGACCCGGGGGAGCCGGCACCTCTCGCTGGTCGCTCCCAAAGGACTGGCGCTCCAGGCACCGCAGCGGTGCCTGCACTGCCAGGGACCGGGATTCAGCCGGTGGCGATCAAGCGAAGCCCGTCGACACGATGGCCAGGACGCAGATGCTGATGGCGATCCACACGGCGAACATCCGCACCAGCCTCGTCCGGTACCACTGGCCGTCGTCGTAGTGGCCCAGTCGGGCTCGGTTCCAGACCCCGAGCCCGATGAAGGCGAGGATCGCCAGGTGAGCCAGGGTCGATCCCATGAAGAAGATGAACGTCGAGGCGTAGGTGCCCACGATCGTGGTGAAGGGGAGCGCGCCGAACTGGTAGCACTGCAGCGCGATCGCGCCCAGGAGCGCGAGCAGGGCCAGGCCAGCCGTCCCGCTGATCGCGCCCCGTCCCACCCGGTTGCGGGCGTTGCGCTCGACTGCCCAGTACAGCAGGGCGGCCACCACGGCCAGGGCCGCGATCACGATCGCATACCACGGGCTGGCCTTGGGCACTTGGTGGGTGAGCGGGTTCCCGAGGCCGTCGGTGCACGGGCTCGACACCGTGCAGGCGGCCCCCCGCCACATGCCGTTGGTGTTGAGCGACCGCGTGTAGAACCAGGTGAAGACCTCGAGAGCCAGGATGACGGCGTCGCCTCCGATGAACAGCCACAACGCCAGGCGCTCCTTGGTGTCCCGGTGCGCAGGCGTGTCATGGTGGGCATGGACCTCGGTCGCGACGCCCGCATCGCCCTCGTGGCCGTCCCCCGGTGCCGTGGTGGTCACGGTCATCGCACCTCACCTCCACCCGGCGCCGGACCTTCGTCCGTCCCGGCCGAGGCCAGTGCCGGCGCGGGCGCCGGCGCCGGCGCCGGTTGCGATGGTTGCGACGGTTCGCCGTAGCCGTAGGGATCGGCGGTCACGACTGGTTCGACCAGGAAGTTCTCGAGCGGGACCGGTGTGGGCACCTTCCACTCGAGGCTCTTGGCCCGCCACGGATTGGCCGGTGCCTGCGCGCCGTTGCGCCACGAATGGATGATGTCGTAGAGCAGCACGAGGAACCCGAGCATCAGGAAGTACGCGCCTACCGTCGCCATCTGGTTGGCGTGCTCGAAGATCGGGTCGTAGTACGCGACGCGGCGGGGCATCCCCTGGAGCCCTTCCCAGAACATCCCCAGGTAGGTGACCTGGAAGCTGACGGCGATGATCCAGAACGCCGTCTTGCCTATCCGCTCGTTGAGCATCCGGCCCGTCACCTTGGGGAACCAGTAACAGAGCGCGGCGACGGCCGCGATCATCGCTCCTCCCAGCAGCGTGTAGTGGAAGTGGGCGGTGACGAACATGCCGTTGTGGAACGCCTCGTCGGCGGGGACGTCGGAAAGGTAGATCCCCGTGACCCCTCCGATGATGAAGTTCCACAGGAACAGATAGACGAAGTACATGGGCAATCGGGTCCAGATGCTGCCCTTCCACAGCGTCCCGACGATGCAGAGGAACAACAGCCCGGTCGGGATCGAAATGAGCTCGGTCGTGAGCATGAACGGCCCATTGAGGTCAGGTGCGAACCCGGTCGTGAACATGTGGTGGGCCCAGACCATGATCGACAGCCCGACGATGGCCACGAACGCTCCGAGGACGACGAAGTAGCCGAACAGCGGTTTTCGAGCGAAGGTGCTCGCCACTTCGAGCATGGCCGCCACCGGTGGTATCAGGATCACATACACCTCGGGATGGCCCATGATCCAGAACACGTTCTCGTAGAGCCACCCGGTGCCGCCCTGAGCGGCGACATAGAACGAGCTCCCGGTCGTCCGGTCGACGATCATGTACACCATGGCGAGGAAGAAGGCCGGCATGGCGTAGAGGCCGAGGGCGCTGCCGATCACCGAGCCCCAGGCGAAGATGGGCAGCCGCCCCGGTGTCATCCCCTTCACCCGCATCGTGACCATGGTGACGATGATGTTCACCCCGGCGAGCGTCACCGAGGTGACGAACGTCAGGATGGTCAGGGCGAAGGTGTCCATCGCAACGGGATCCTGGTTGGACAGCGGCGCGTAGGTGGTCCAGCCGGCGTTGACCCCGCCCAGGAAGAACACGGCGAGCAGGCACGGCACCGCGGACACCACGACCCAGAAGCTCGCCGCATTGAGCCGGGGGAAGGCCATGTCCTTGGCCCCGATCATGATCGGCATGATGAAGTTGGTGAACGGGCCCGTCACCATGATGATGGTGGCGACGATCATGGCCGTGCCGTGCACGGTGACCAGCGTGTTGTAGGTCTGCGGCGACATGAAGCTGGAGTGCGGCGTGATCAGCTGCGTGCGGATCATCATGGCGATGCCGCCGCCGGCGAAGAACAGGATCAACACGAGCACGAGGTACTGGGTCCCGACCACCTTGTGGTCCGTGCAGAACTTCCAGTACCGCCTCGCACCCTGCCCGACCCCGGCCGCGTAGAGCAGGTCCGCGTCGCTCTGGTCGTGCCCGGCCAGCCACCGGATCGGCGCGTTGAACGTGCCGATGCCGAGGTTGAAGCCGACCACCCAGCAGGCCATGGTCACGGTCACGACCATGTCCGTGCCCCAGTGCGATCCCTGGAGCACCGCGTGGGACACGAGCCAGCCGACGAAGGCGAGGCCCACGCCCGTGACCAGGGCGGTGAGGAGGTTCTGCCGCCGGTAGATGCCACCGGCGCTCGGCGGGAGGGGTGTGTCCTCGAGGAGGTGGGGTGTCACCGCTGTGCTCACGTCCTCACCCTTTCGCCGAGCCGTCTCCTGGTTGTGTCCCTGTCTCGCATCCGACCCTCCGGCTGCGCTCGCCTACGAGCCCGCTCGTGCGACCCGAACCGCCGCTGTCGCCGACGCGCCCTGGGATCGGAGCCACGCCGCGAACTGCGCGGTGGTCACCACCTCGCCCGGCGAGTACATGAAGGCGTGGTAGATGCCGCAGACCTGGCTGCACCGGATCGTGAAGTTCCCGAGCTTGTTGGGTGTCGCCTGCAGGGTGGTCACGACGTTCGGGTTGGCGTCCACCTGGACACCGAGGGCCATCGACCAGAAGCCGTGGGTCACGTCCTCGGAGGTGACGTTGAACTGGACGGGGCGGCCGAGGGGAAGGACGAGGGTGCGCGACTCCACGCCGGTTCCCGGGTACGAGTAGGTCCACACCCACTGCTGGCCGGTGACGTCGACCTGGAGGGCGCCGGGGTGGGAGGCGGCCTCGGCCGACAGCTCGGCCAGGCCCCACACCAGCAGGACGATGCAGAGGAACGACGTCACGATCAACCAGACGATCGTGAGCGGCGTGTTGCCCCGCAGCGGCGGCCCGTCCTCGGGGGGTGTCTCCTGCGAGCCCCGGCGCCAGGCGAGCAGGCTGTAGGTGGCGATGGCGTAGACGAGCGCCGCCACCGGGGCAGCAAGGACCGAAAAGAGGACCACGGTCTTGATCGCGGTGTTTCCCTGCTCCGAGATCATCGAGGGCATGAGATGGTGCGGTGCGACGAGGCTGATCACCACGCCGATCGCCGTCATGACCAACCAGATGACGAGGATCTTCCCGGAAGAGCGCGAGAAGAACGGTTTCGGCTCGGCGGGGGCTGCGGGCGGGACCTCGTCGATCACGTCAGACGACATGGATGAACCCCGACATGTAGCCGTATGCCCCCATCGTCCCGCCGAACCCGGCCACCATCGTCCCGCAGGGGTACTCGCAGTTCCATGCGTAGACGCCGGCGTCACCCGACACGAAGCTGAAGACGATCGTGTGGTGCGGTCCGTTGTCGGACTGGTTGGTCCCCGCCACCGCCGGCAGCGGCACGGACAGGAAGAACGCGGGGTCCGTGCCCGGTGTCCCCCGGACGGTGAAGGTGTGGCCGACGTGGTCGGGGTCGACGGAGCTGACGACGTTGCCGTCGACGGTCATCACGCCGCCGACCGTCCCGCGCACGGTGGCGAACCAGGGGTTGTTGAGCGATCCGCCGGAGTCGTACTGCTGGACCGTGACGGTCACCAGTGCGTGGGCAGGCACCTGGAATTCGTTCGTCATGCCGTATGCGGGCCAGCTGGGGTTGCCCCCGGGGTGGATCGGCACTCCGTTCACCGACCCGCTCGCGTCCGGGTAGGTCTGGAAGCTCAGCGCGACGTGGGGCATCGTCACGCCGTTGACGGTGGCCGTGCCGATCGGCTGGGCCACCTCGGTGCCCGAAGGCGACTTGTAGCCTTGCCACCAGAAGAGGATCCCGAGCACCACCACGACGACGAGGCCGGCGACCAACGTCAGGATGAGGCCCGACGCGCGCGGGGGCTTGCCGGGATCGAGCTCGGGCTGCTGTTCCGTACGCTCCATCACATCCGCCATGGCGACCGTCCCTCCTCGGTGCTGCCCGGCATGCCGAACGTAGCAAGGTTGGGCGACGAATATCGAGATCCCGCCCGAGCTCGAGCCGCCGCCGTGATGAGGCACGTGCACGCATTCCCACCTTGGGAATGATGAGAATCCCGCCGCGCACTCCCGGCGAGCCCGGAGCGTGGGCGGCCGCGCGCGTGGGATGCCCGACGCCAGCGAGCGTGACCGACGGAAGATCCCTTCGGGGCGCACGAACGGGAACTCGGTAGGCTGGGCATCGTGCCCGGTCCGGGGTCCGATGCGCCGACCACTCGCGACGCGGTGCCGGCGAGGCTCACCGGCGCGGCCGCGATCAAGCTGCACCTGACCCTGGCCGCCGGCCTGGCCGTCTGCATCGTCGCCTTCGCCGTCGAGGTCGTTCGGGCCACCGGCGGCAACACGTTGAGCTGGGCCTACGTCTTCGAATGGCCTGTGCTCGCGGGTTTCGGTCTCTACATGTGGTGGAGCCTGCTCAACGGACGCGACCGTCGCCAGCGCGGGGCAGCCGGTGGAGACGATCCGGACATGGCCGACGCGGCGGCCCTCGGCGGTGAGCCGGACGAGAGGCTCGAGGCGTGGCGCCGCTACCTGGCCGCGCTCGAGGCCTCCGATGCCGAGCGGTTGGACACCGCCCCCTGACGGTCAGACCCCATCGAGTACGCCCTCCAGCGATGCGGGCCGCCCTCCGGGACGCGCAAAGAGGCGGTAGCCGACCAGCACCAGGGCCGGCACGGCCCAGAAGTCGCCGCAGACCCACAGGATGCCCGCCGCCCAGTGCTGGTCGCGCATCGCCGCCGCCGAGCCGTCCATGACGACGTTCATCGAGTACCACGGGGTCTTGGTGAACACGCCCAGCGCCATGGCCAACACGAGCATCTCGAAGGCCGTGACCACGATCGCCACGAGCTGCACCGGGATCGAGCCTCGCGGCGGGCGCGGGTGCGAAGGCAGGAAGATCCGCCAGAACAGGACGCCGCTCACCACGAAGCTCGGCGTCATCAGCCAACCCATGGGCCACTGGTGCCACGAGGCCCAGTTGAAGACCGCGGGGATGTGCCAGAGCACCATGACCCCGTTGAAGAGCACGATGGCCGGGACCGGACCGGTCACGACCGACACGGACCGCCGGACACCCGCCCACGACCGCGATCGGTACCAGGTCCGCAACACGGTGCGGCGTTCGGCCACCGCCAGCGAGAAGAAGATCGGCACCAACGGCCCCCCCAGGACGAGCAGGGGGGGCAGGTAGAACATCTCGACCACGTGCGTGACCATGTGGACGCTGAGCCATTTCATGGCCCACCGCTCGAGCGGGCCCGAGGCGACCAGGACCATGCCGATGAGGCCCGAGTAGAAGACGAGGCTCCGTCGACGCATCCGCCGGCGGTCTGCTTGCGACTGACGTTCGGCCAGACGGGCCAGTCCTACCTCGTGGGCGATGCCGATGAGGACGCCCAAGACCCCTAGCGGCGTGATCTGCCAGAACGGCGGGAGTGCCATCGACCCGTCCCTCCCCGGTCCGCGATGCTACCCCCCGCCACAGTTGATACCGGCGGGACCCGGCACTTCGCACTCCTGCCCACTAGCGTCTTCGTCGTGACCGATCGGTCGGAGGTCTGGGCACCCAGGGTCCTCGAGGTCCGCGGCCGCGTCGGTGACATCGCACGCGCGTACATCGCGCTCACCAAGCCCCGGATCATCGAGCTGCTGCTCGTCACGACCGTCCCGACGATGTTCGTGGCCGCTCAGGGTGTGCCGTCGGTCCGTCTGATGGGGCTCACGGTCGCGGGCGGCGCGCTGGCGGCCGGGGGCGCCAACGCCTTGAACATGGTGTACGACCGCGATATCGACGCGCTGATGGAGCGGACCAAGCACCGGCCGCTCGTGACCGGGGCGGTCACGCCGCGCGCGGCCACCACCTTCGCGCTGTGCCTGGAGGCGACGGCGTTCACCCTGCTGTGGCTGACCGTGAACCCGCTCTCGGCCGTGCTCGCCGTTTCCGCCACGGCCTTCTACCTGGCCGTCTACACGGCATGGCTGAAGCGGTCCTCGCCGCAGAACATCGTCGTCGGCGGGGCCGCGGGCGCCGTGCCCGTCCTCGTCGGATGGAGTGCCGTGACCGGGCACCTAGGGATGGCCCCACTGGTACTGTTCGCCCTCATCTTCCTGTGGACGCCGCCCCACTTCTGGGCCTTGGCCGTTCGCTACCGCGAGGATTACGCCAATGCCCGGGTGCCGATGCTTCCATCGGTGGCCGATACCGGCACTGTCACCCGTCAGATCGTCGCCTACGTCGTGGCGGTGTGGGTGTGCTCGATCGTCCTGGTCCCGGTCGCCCATCTCCATGCGGCGTACGCCGCCACCGCCCTCGTGCTCGGGGCGGTGTTCCTCGCCTATGCGGTCGCGCTGGCACGGGACACCTCCCCACGTCGGGCCATGAAGCTCTTCGGGTTCTCGATCACCTATCTGACCGTGCTCTTCGTGGTCATGGGCCTCGACGCCGTCGTCGCGCACCGCTGAGCCCGCACCGGCTGTCAGGACCCGGCCGAGCGGACCCGAGATCAGTCGGACGACCCGAACTGGATCGGCACGGTCACGCTGCCGGCACGCGCCCAGGTCCCCGTGGACGGGTCGAACCGCCAGTCGGTGCACACGGTGGAGGCGACGACCAAGGCATCGAGCTCGCCGCCGGGACCGACGAGGGCCACCTGCGTGCCCGCCGGCGGCGCGGGCCGCGCCTGGAAGTCCGTGCCCGCTCCGGCCTCCTCGTCGAGGGCGAGGGATCCGTGATCGCTGGTGAGGACGACGAAGCCGCCGCCGGGTTCGACTGCGGTGGAGACCAGGCGTGTCCCCGCGGGGAGGGGCAGCACGCCCGATTCGCCCCACGCGCCGTCCGCCGTGGCGGCCAGCGCCACGATCCCCGGGACCCGGCCACCGACCGCCACGAGGACTCCCGTGACGTCGCCGACCTGGGCGAGGCGCAGCACGTCGGTCGGGGCGGCTGCGACACCCGTGGCAAGGAAAGGGCCGCGCCGCTGCCACTCGCCGCCGCTCAGCGCGAACACGCCCACGACGTTGCCCGTGGAGCAGGACGAGCCCACGAGTGGCGCGCCGCCGGAGTCGAGCGCCACCGCCGTGAGCGCGCCGACGCCGCAGGTCCGGCCCGCGGCCGAGCTGGCCAAGGCACGCTGGTCCACCAGCGTCGACCACGTCGTGGGGTCGCCGGCACTGTGCAGGACGACGCCGCCTCGGGCGCGCAACAGCGCGAGCATCCTCGAGGACGACGACGAGGCCAGGGCGTCGGGCACGAGGGCCAGGGCGCCGTCGACGGCCCCGGGCGCCCACGTCGCGCCGCCATCGGCGCTGACGGACAGCGGGGAGAAGGCCAGTGCCTGGCTCGGTTCGAACCCGGCCAGCAAGGACCAAGCGCCCGAGGGACCCACCCCCGGGGCGGCGCTGACCACCAAGCCCCCATTGTCCGCGACCCCGGGTGGGGTCGCCAGCGTCCATGGAGCCGTCGGGTCGGGCCGGACGAAGAGCTGCCAGAACGTGTTGAGGGGGTCGTCGAGCGTTCCCATGGCCACGACCGCCGCCGACCCAGACGACATCGGCAGGGCGCTTTGCAGCGGCGTCGTGATCGCCGGCGGGGCCGAGGAGTCCGACGATGCCGATGAGACGGACGACACCGCGTCATGGCCGCTGCATCCGGTCAGGGCCCCGCCCCCCGTGGCCAGGGTGAGCGCCCCGACGACGAACCGGGGCCACGGTCGCAGGCACCTCATGTGTGGATGACGTGCTCGATGGCGTCGGCCAGGTACGCGGAGAACGACGAGTACGATGCCGAGCCGGTTCCAGGTTCGGTGCTCAGGACCTCACGGGTACGCCCGTGCGCGTCGACGATGTACGCGAGTTCGCCGTGGGTGACCATGCCGCCGGCGGGGGCCGTCTGGACCAGGACGCCGTAGTCGTCCCACACCTTCTGCAGCGCGCCCAGGGATCCGGTGAGGAACAGCCAATTGCCCATGTGGTCGAGGCCTTCCTGCCGATCGAACGCGTTGGTGAAGGTCGTGGCCCGGTAGACGGGATTGGCCACGACCGCCACGAACACCACACGGCCCGAGTCCGCACCGAGCAAGGTGTTCGCCTGCCGCATCTCCTGTGCGATATAGGGGCAGTCCGACGTGCACACCGGGTCGAGGAACGTGAGCACCACGGTCCGGCCGGCCAGGCCCGACAGCGTGACCCGGTTCCCCGACTGGTCTTCGAGGACGAAGCCAGGTGTAGGGGCGTTCACGATGTTGGGGGTGCCGTCCACCGCCTCGGCCAGGATGGGGTCGGCGGTGGGGTCGGCGGCGGCACCGGCCATGGGGACCGCCCCCACCAGCACGACGACGACGGCGCCGACCGCCACGAGCATCCGCGTCAGGTAGCCGAGATCGGCGCGCGCCCACCACGGACCGTCGGGCACTGCCGGGGTCGCTGCCGAACCGGACGTGGAGGCCATGGCCGGCACGGCCTCGGGCCCGGGAGTGGTGGCCGGCACGCCCCTGGTGGCCCCCACGTACCCCGACACCACGAGCAACGCCGTCGGCAACATGGAGTTGGGGTCGGTCCCCACGCCCCCGAAGAAGCCGAAGTCCTGGACGAAGACCCAGTCGGCCACACAGAGGGCCACGGTCAGGAGGAGGGCCGGTCGCAGGGCCCTGGCGGAGGTGCTCCAGAGGGCCACGCCGACCGCCGCCAACAGGACCACCACGACGGCGTTGACGGCCCAGCCGTGGGCGGCGTCCACCCGGCCGAACCATCGGACGACGGCAGCGAGCAGGCCCGGCTGGCTCGTCTGCGCCATCTGGCCGACCATCGCGGTCAGCGTCCCCGCCGGCCTGCCGGGCGACGCGCCCTGCCAGTAGCCACGCCCGGGCCACGCCTGGAGCACGGCCATGCCGACGAAGAACCCCCCCATGGAGCGGAGCACGATGCGGCCCACTCGGGGACCGCTCCAGGCGCGTTCGGGCAGGGCCACGAGCACGCCGGCCGCACAGTAGAGGAGGACCGCTCCGGGCACGCCCATCAGCCACGACGCCCCCTGGCCGAAGATCCCGCCGAACGCCTCTCCGAACACCCAGACGACGAGGCCCCACCCGACCGAGGCCACTCCTGAGAAGCGGGACCAACGGCCCCGCGGCGCGAAGATCAGGAGCACGCCGATGCCCAGCTGGATCCACACCGCCGCCGCCGCCGCCTGCACCGGGTGGTCGCTCCAGAGCGTCACCCCGAAGCCCACGACGTGCTGGACCCACGTCGGTGACGAGTCGGCCGAAGGCTGGAGCACGCCGGTGGACAGGCCCAACGGCATGCCTGCCTGCAGCTGAAGAAGACCGTCGAGCACCCACAGGAGCCCGAAACCGACCCGCAGGACGCGGCGGGCCGGGGGCTCGGCCAGGGGGACCGGCCCGGTCGCTGCGGCCCCGGACCCGCCACCGGCGACGGTCCGCCGGTAGCGGGCGGAGCGCAGAGCGTTCCAGACGACCCACAGCGCGACCACGGCGAGCGCGATCAAGAGGAACTGGTGGACGAGGGCCGAGTGGAATGCCGAGACGACCACCGCGTTCTTCGTCTGAAGATGGGTGGTCATGCCTGGCACCGCGCACCTCCGAAGGCCGACCGGCTCGACGCCGGCGACGCCCTCACGAGATCATGACAGAAGCCCGGGCGGCGTCGGTTGCGCCCGAGGCCCTCGACGTATCGAGCGAGCAGCTGCTATGCCGGGACCGGAACGGAGCCCACCATGAAGCACGTCCAGCTCGGGACCCTCGATGTCGCTCGCATCGGCCTGGGGTGCATGGGGATGTCCGCCGCCTACACCGGAGCGGGCAGCGACGAGGCTGAATCCATCCGCACGATCCACCGAGCCATCGACCTGGGCGTCACGCTCATCGACACCGCCGAGGTCTACGGTCCCTTCACCAACGAGGAGCTGGTCGGGCGAGCGCTGAAGGACCGGCGCGACCAGGTCGTTCTGGCGACGAAGTTCGGGTTCATGTCCCACACCCGCCGTCCAGACGTCGATAGCGGCCCCGCCAACATCCGCGTGGCGATCGAGGGCTCCCTCCGACGCCTCGGTACCGACTGGGTCGACCTCTACTACCAGCATCGGGTGGATCCGGACACGCCTATCGAAGAAGTCGTCGGCACGCTCTCGGAGCTGGTCGCCGAGGGCAAGGTCCGTCACATCGGCCTCTCCGAGGCCTGGGTGGACACCATTCGGCGGGCCCACGCCGTGCACCCGGTCACCGCGTTGCAGTCGGAGTACTCCCTGTGGACTCGGGACCAAGAGCCTGAGGTGCTGCCCCTGCTGCGCGAACTCGGCATCGGCTTCGTCCCGTACTCGCCGCTCGGCCATGGATTCCTGACCGGTGCGATCCGCTCGATCGACGATCTCGCCGACGACGACTGGCGGAGGACCAACCCGCGGTTCACCGGCGAGAACTTCCAGCGCAACCTGCGCGTCGCCGACGAGGTCCAGGCCGTGGCGGCCGAGATCGGGGCAACGCCAGCCCAAGTCGCCCTCGCCTGGCTCTTGGCCAAGGGCGACGACATCGCCCCCATCCCCGGCACCAAGCACGTCCATCGACTCGAAGAGAACGTCGCTGCCGATGCTGTGGTGCTCTCCCCGGAGCATCTCGCCAGGCTCGACGACCTGACGCCGGCTGCGGGTGATCACCACAACGAGGCACAGATGCGCCTCCTCGAGCGCTGATCGACCTCCCGCCCGGGGCGGCGAACGCCCCGGGCGGGAGACGGGCAGAGCTGTCAGCCGTGGTGCGTGTGCGAGCCCACGAGGCAGGTCGGATTCTCGATCGGGAAGGTGCACGTCCCGGTCCCCGGCGTGAAGGCCACACCGCGGTAGACGGTCCCCGCCTTGGGCCGCAGGAGCGTCCGGAACGACTCGTGCGTGGGCAGCGTCGTGGCCCCGAGCTTGTCCGTGATGGTCACGAGCTGGTCGGGGTCCGCACCCTGGTCACCGCTGCCGCTGACGGTCGAGGTGACCGCCCAGATGGTCACGGTCCCGTCGCTGTTGACCCGTCCCGTCAGGTTGCGCAGGCCACCCGTGGCCGGCGCCCAGGGCAGCCCGGTGCCGCCCGGGCCGGCGTTGAGGCCCGTCGGGTAGCCGTGCACCGTGTAGGGCTTGCCGAGCTGGAGGCCCGACTGCAGCGTGTAGGCGAGGTTCCAGGTGCCCGTCTGGTGGTCGAAGACCCACTTCTGGAGCCCTGCCGTGGTCGAGGCGGCCGCGGCCGTGAACTCGCCCAGGGGCCCGCCGGTGGTGGGCGAGAAGGTGTTGTCACCTGCCCCCTCGTCGGCCAGGTAGAGGGTGTCGGCGTTGGCGAACCACATCCCGAACGGGTAGTCGCTGGCGTCGTCGGACGTCTTGGCCGACACGGTCGGGAACCCTCGCAGGATGCACATGTTCTGCGGCGTGAGGCCCGGGTTCTTGCTGCCGCCCTCCGAGGCGTTGAACGTCAGCGACGAGGTGGTCGGCAGGCCTGCACCGGCGACGGGGAGGCCGCTGCCCGAGGGGCACGCGGTCCCGGTGGGGTCGACGAAGTAGACGGTGTCGACACCGTTGCCCCCGCTGCCCTTGGCGTAGTACAGGACGTTGTCGAAGACGGTCACCGACCGGTAGTTGTTGTCCTTCGCCACCTTCTCCTTCGGGTAGCCGAGCTGCTTCATCACGTTGAAGCTCCCGACGGGCATCGGCTGGCCGGGCGTCTGGGCCGACTCGGGCTGGGTCGAGGGGGTGACGAGCTGCGCGCCGGCGCCGGTGACCACGCCCTTGGGCTCGGGGTTCGACCCGTTGCCGGCGTTGCCCGCCGTGTAGTACACGTCCGCGCCCGGCGCGTCGTTGAAGATGGCGGCGCGCCCGTTGTCACCCGAATAGGCGTTGGTCAGGGTGAAGTGGAACTTCCCGTCCTGGCCGAGCTGGGAGACGACCCGGTAGTAGTAGAAGTTGGTCGGATTGGTGGGGTCCACGTCACCGGGCGTGCTCGCGTTGGACACGTCGGCGGTGTCGACCGGAGCGTCGTACCCCATGAACGTGAGGTACCGACCGTCGGGTGACAGGTTGAGCGCGAGCTCCGACTTGGACGAGAAGCTCGTCACCATCTGGTCGCCGGCCGAGGTCATGCCTGGCTGCGTGCTGGGCACCTCGATCGAACCGAACATGGCGCCGAGGGGCGTGATCTCGTCGAGGTCGATCTTCGAGGTGATGCCGAAGGTCCCGTCCACGGTGTCGTTGTTGAACACGTACGGGTAGGTGCCGTCGGTCACCGCCGTGCCGCAGGGGCTGTTGGCACCGCCGCAGCCCGGAGGCAGCTGGGTCTTGCCGGCGACGATGCCCGGGTCGTTCTGGAAGGTGCTGCTGCTCACCAGCAGGTCGCCGGGGACGAGCGGGGTGCGCAGCGTCGGCGCGCCGGTCGGTGCGCCGGCCAGTGCCACGGTCGGCGCCCAAATGGCGATCGAGACCGCGAATGCGGACAAGGCGGCCACTCTGTGTATCGCCTTGCGAGAGGGATGGTGGATCGCGCGCATGTGCTCCTCCATGGAAGTCCGGTGGTTCCCGCCCACCCGCCACCCGCAGGCCCGCGGGAGCCGGTTCGTCGAGAAACTTGCCATGGCCAAACGAACCGTCGGTGACAGTTGCGCGACCGCGGGATGAAACCAGCGGCGCCCGGGGGCGCCCGGCGCGGGCCAGACCGGGCCCCGCACGACATGAGGCCCTTGTGCCCTGCCCCCGACCGGGGGCGGACGCGTAGCCTCGGGCGCATGGAGGGCGGTGTCGCGCGGGACGTCGACGGCCCCCCGACCGCACCTCCGCCCCCCGGAAGCCTCGTC
>DASPTT010000098.1:0-93265 GCA_035623275.1 Acidimicrobiales bacterium | reverse complement strand
GTGACGTAGGTCCACGGCGGTCACGATCTGCCCGCGCAGGTTGATGAGGCCCTTGACCTCGTTGGGGGCCAGGGGCACGGTCCGCATCTCCTGTGCGCGGATCACCTCCTGGACGACCTGCACGTCGATCCCCACCACGATGTCCTCGACGCGGAACGTGCAGAACTGGGTTCGCTCCAGCGTGGCCACGCCGGCCGTCTCGTCACGCGACATCGGACATTGCCTCCTCTTCGTTGCGCAGCTCGGCGTCGCCGACCGCCGCGTGCACGGCGGCCGCGATGTCGAGCAGGTCGGTCACTCGTCCCTGGACGACGGCGGAGCCGATGACGCCCCTGCCTGCCCCCACGGAGCGGACCTCGAACGCGTCCTCGACGATGTCGAGGATCTCGGTGGCGACGAACCCCACCTGACGTCGGCCGTTGGAGTAGACGACGACGGGGAGCTCGCCCGCCCGCTCGCCCTCGGCCCCCTCCCCGTCAGCCCCTGCCGGCGACAGCACCTGCTCGCCGAGGAACTCGTGGAGGTGGATCAGCGGCAACAGGTCGCCGCGGTACTGCAGCACCGGCAGGCCGCCGGCCAGCTCGATGTGCTCAGGGGCGACCTCCTCCAAGCGGGCGACCACGTCGAGCGGGACGGCCACACGCCGCTCGTCACCCACCCGGAGGACGACCAGGCTGCTCAGGTCCGCGGCGCGTGCCGCCTCCACCGTGTCGAGCGCCACCGTGTCGTCCGCCGCCGCGTCGCCCATGCCCGCTTCCATGGCCAGTCCGTTCACGTCGAGGATGAGCGCCACGCCCCCGTCGCCGAGGATCGTGGCCCCGGCGTACACCGCCAACTGCTTGAAATGCCGTCCCAGCGGCTTGACCACGATCTCCTGCGTGTCGAGCACGCCGTCGACGACCGCGCCGAAGAGCAGGTTGTCCGCTTGGAGGACCACGATGCTCACGCTCTCCCGCTCGTCGAGCGCGCACGCCTCGGACACGCCGAGACTGCGGTCCAGGCTGACCAGGGGGAGCAGCTTGCCGCGCAGGCGGTAGACGGGCGCGTCGCCGATGTACTCGATCCCGTCGCGCACGGCGTCGCCCTCGAGGTGCACGAGCTCGACCAGGCTCGCCTGGGCGATGGCGTAGCGCTCGTCGTGGCAGCGGACGAGCAGCGCCGGGATGATGGCGAGGGTCAGCGGGATCTTGATCCGGAAGGTCGTGCCCCGTCCCGGCGCGGTCATGAGGTCGACCGTCCCGCCGATCCGCTCGATGTTGGTGCGCACGACGTCCATGCCCACGCCACGGCCCGAGACGTTGGTGACCTTGCCGGCGGTGGAGAACCCGGGGCGGAACACCAGGTCCGTGACCTCGCGCTCAGACATGTGCGAGAGCTGCTCCGGGGTGATGAGGCCCCGCTCGACGGCCTTGGCGCCGACCTTGGTCACGTCGATGCCAGCCCCGTCGTCGGCGACCTCCATCACCACCTGGCCCCCTTCGTGGAAGGCGCGCAGGGTGAGGGTGCCGCGAGTGGGCTTGGCGGCCGCGTGACGGGCCTCCGGCATCTCGATGCCGTGGTCGATGGCGTTGCGCACGAGGTGCGTGAGCGGGTCCTTGACCGCCTCGAGCAGCGAGCGGTCGAGCTCGGTCTCGCCACCCTCCATCTCGAGGGCGACCTGCTTGCCGAACTGCGACGCGAGGTCGCGTACGACCCGGGGCAGCTTGGCCCACAGCTGCTCGATCGGCTGCATCCGGGTCTTCATCACGCCCTCCTGCAGCTCGCTCACGATCAGGCTGAGCCGCTGCACGGTCTGGAGCAGCACGGGGTCGTCGCCCGTCTCGGCGTGGGAGTTGATCTGATTGCGAGCGAGCACCAGCTCGCCGACCTGGCGCATGAGCGCGTCGAGCAGGTCGACGTCCACACGCACGGAGCGCTCGGCGACGGTGGACTTGTGGTCGACAGGCCGGTCGTCGGGCCCCGTCGGCGCGCCGGCCGCCTCGACCTCCCCGGTCACGCCCGCCTCGTCGGCGCCATCCTCGGCGGGCGCGGGTGCAGCGGTCGTCGGCGCCTCGTGGGCGGCGCCTGCGTCGGCTGCTGGCTCGGCCGCGACGGCCTGGAGCCGGGCGACGAGGGCGCCGAAGTCGGCGTCACCCTCTTCGCCGCTGCCCTCGATCGACTCGAGCAGGCCCCGCACCGCGTCGACCACCTCCAGCAGGACGTCCGTGCGCTCCTGGTCGAGCTCGAGCAGGCCGTCGCGCAGCTTGGAGAGCAGGTTCTCGCCGTTGTGCGAGATCTCCTCCAGGCGCGGGAAGCCGAGGAACCCGCTCGTCCCCTTGATGGTGTGGAAGGTGCGGAACACACTGGCGAGCAGGTCGGCCGACCTGGGGTCCGCTTCCAGTGCCACGAGGTCGCGGTCGAGCTGGTCGAGGTTCTCGGTGCTCTCGACGAGGAATTCCTGGACGACCTCGTCCATCTCGTTGTCGGGCATGGCGGCTTGCGTCCTCCTACGCCGTGGCCGCGAGCTGGCGCTCGCGCCCGGGGGTCATGGGCATGGCCGGCTCGAGCCGTTCACGCAGCGCCGAGCGGGGGTCGATCATCTCCCTGGTGACCTGGACCAGGAGCCGGTCTCCGTCGGTCACCGGCTCGACCGCCGCGACCTCGACCTTGCCGCAGGCCATGCGCAGTGGCTCGTCGGTGGTGGGGTCCAGCGCGATCACGTCACCCGGACGCAGGTGCGCGAGCTGGGCCGCCGGCAGGCGAATCGGCCGGAACCCGACACGGACCTCCACGGGCACGTGCAACAGCTGGCGGCGAAGGACGGGCGGCGCCTCCTCGGCGACGATCTCCTCGCTGCGCCCGAGGATGGTGCCGATGAAGGGCTGGACGGCCAGGGTGGGGATGCCCAGCGTCGACTGGTACTCGACACCCGCCACCTCGGTGGACATCCACAGGGTGAGGAAGGTGCTCTTGAACGCCGTGCCCTGGAAGAGCTTGGGGTCCTGGTCCACCCGGACGTCGGCCACGGCCGTGGCGGCATGGGGGGCGAACAGCGCCGGGACCTCGGCCAGCGCCCGCATGAAGAGGCGCTCGAGGAGGCCGAGGTCGAGCGCGGACGGGGTGCGGGGCGCGGCCAGCGGTGCGCCGGACCCGCCGAGCATCAGGTCGACCAGGGCCATCGCCAGCGGCAGCGGCCACGTGAGGAGGAAGCGGCCCTCGAGCGGCTCGAGCTGGAACGAGATGAACAGCGACGGCGTGATGATCCCGGCCGCGTAGTCGTCCCAGGTGGAGTGCTGGAATTGCAGCACCTTCTGGTGGATCGGGGCGTTGAGCTCGCCGTTGCACGACGTCGCCATGGAGCGGCTCAGCTCGACGGTCTGCATGTGCAGGGCGCGCAGCACGTCCCGGTTCACCCCCGAGGGCTTGCGGAACGAGTAGGGCCGCCACCCGTCGTCGGGCACCGGCTCCTGCTCGGCGAGCTCCGCCAGCCCGAGCGGCACGGCGTCGACCGGCACGTCGGCCAGCGGCATCACGGCCAGGGACCCGCCGCGATAGCCCTCCATGTCGATGCGCATGACCGTGGTCGGCAGGGCGGCGCCGAAGAGGGTGGTCCACTCGCGCTCGCCCATCCGCCGGGCCTCTCGCAGCAGGACGCGGGGGAACCGGTCGCCGACGAGGAGCGTCGTCATCACGTTGGCGACCTCGGCGAAGTTGTCCCAGAGGTCGCTGTTCACGCGGCCCTTGGTGATGGCGTCCTCGGCGTCGTCGACCGGGTAGCCGGCCAGCGCGGCGCCCGCGCTGGCGACGATGGCGACGTCCGCGCCCACCATTGCGACGAGCTCGTCCTCGGGCGTGACGAAGACGCTCAGCGCCAGCCACTGCGTGCCGGGCTCCGGCTCGACCTCGGTGACGGCGACGCTCGAGCCGAAGAGCATCCCGAAGAGCTCCGCGACGTCGTTCGTCGGCGGTGCGGTCGTCGTCATCGGAGACGTGTGGGCTCGATCAGGCGAACTGGGCGAGGGCGTCGCGCAGGTCGTCGGCGGTGAACGGCTTGGTGATGAAGCTGAACGCGCCGGCGTCCGCGGCGGCCGAGCGCATCTCTGCGCTCGCTTCGGTGGTGATGAAGCCGAAGGGCACGGAGCAGCCGTCGCCGCGCAGGGTCTTCAAGAGGTCGAGCCCCGTCATCCCCGGCATGTTCCAGTCGGAGAGGACGAGCTCCGGGTCGAAGTCCTTCATGACGCTGATCGCGTCCATGCCGCTGCCCGCCTCGGCGATCAGCAGCTCGGCGAAGCCCGCCGAGCGAAGCTCACGCGCCACGATCATGCGCATGGCCTTGCTGTCGTCGACGATCAGGACTCGCACTGGCCCGCACCCCCGAACTGCACCCCGGTGGCCCGATCGGGCCTCCCCACGCAGCAAGTCATCGGGGCTGGGCCGCAGCTCCTTGAGCGGAAACTTTGCGCAATCGTTGTGGACTTCGTGCGTGCGCGGCGGCGTGGCCGCGGCGTCGGGCACCCTCCGTGTCGGCAGCGGTTCGCCCGGCCAAGGGTGGCGCCGTCGACCTGGGCGCGCCGGTGGTCAGCCGCGCAGCGCGCGCAGCCGGGTGACCACGGCCGGCAGTGCCGCCCGGAAGGCCTCGACGTCGTCGTCGGTCGTGGACCAGCCCACCGAGGCACGCAGGGAGCGGTCCGCGTCGACGTGCATCGCCTCGAGCACCGGTGAGGGCACGAGCGCCTCGGACGAGCAGGCCGAGCCGGAGTGGACGGCCACGCCGGCCTGGTCGAGCCCGAGCACGACTCCCTCGGCCTCCACGCCGTCCACGGTGACGCAGGCGATGTGGGGGAGGCGATTGTCCGGATCGCCCAGGGCGCGCACGCCCTCGATCGCCGTCGCCCCTTGCAGCAGGGCGACGCTGCGTCGCCGGGCCTCGGCCGCCGCCGCGTCGAGGACCCCGGGTGCGGCCAGCGCGGCGGCCGCCGCCCCCAGGCCGACGATGCCGAGGACGTTCTCCAGCCCGGCGCGCCGGGCCCGCTCCTGGTCGCCTCCCACGAGCAACGGCTCGATGCGAAGGCCTCGGCGGAGGATCAAGGCGCCCACGCCGGGCGGGCCGCCGAACTTGTGCCCGCTCACGGAGACCAGGTCTGCGCCGAGGTCTTCGAGGGCCAGGGGGACCTGGCCCGCCGCCGCGCAGGCGTCCACGTGGACCCACGCCCCGCGCCCGTGCGCGACCTGGACCGCCTCGGCGACCGGCTGGACCGTCCCCACCTCGTGGTTTGCCGCCTGGCAGTGGACCAGCGCCACCGCGCCGCCGCCGGCGGACACGCGGTCGAGCGCGGCGGCCAGCGCCTCGGGCGCGATCGACCCGTTCGTGTCGACGTCGATGCGCGCCAGTGGCGCCAGGCGCGCCGAGGCCTCGCGCACGGCGGAGTGCTCGACGTCCGCCAGGACCACAGCCGCGCCGGCAGGACGGCCGCGCACGGCGCCGTGGACGGCAGCGTTGATGGCCTCTGTCCCTCCGGAGGTGAACACCACCTGACGCGGACGGGTCCCGAGCAGCGCCGCCAGCGCGTCGCGCGCGTCCTCGACCATGGCCCGGGCCAGGCGGCCTTCCGTGTGCACCCGGCCGGGGTCGGCGGCCTCGCCGGACTCCAGCCACGCCCGCATGGCCGCCACCGCTTCGGGCCGCGGCGGCGAGGTCGATGCGTGGTCGAGGTAGTGGCGGGCCACTCAGGCCAGCGCGGCACAGGCGTCGTCGCCGCGGGCGCGCGACGAGAGCACCACCGAGATGGGCTCGTGCGACGCCTCGCCGCAGAGCCCCGCCAACAGGCCCCGCACCATGCCGCGGTCGACGGCGCAGATGACCGGATGGGCGGTGGCCGCCTCGCCGAAGGGGCAGTGCTCGGCCACCACCGCGGTCGACCCGCCACGGTCCTCGGCGTGGGCGGCGAACCCGTGGGCCGTGAGGGCGTCGGCGATGGCGTGCATGGCGGCGCGCACCGATCGCTGGCCCTCGCCGGGCTCCATGCGCTCCGCCAGCTCGCGGCCGAAGTCCTCGCCGACGCGCTCGGCCATCTTCTCGGCCGCCTCCGGCCCCAAGAGGTCCAATGCCTCGGCCAGCAGCGAGACGACGAGGTCGTCGCGATGGGAGACGAGGTCGAGGGTGGGGTCCGTACCGGGGTCGTCGGCAGCCCGATAGTGCTTGGAGGGGCGCCCCGCCCCTGCCGTGGGGGGTCGCTCCAGGCTCACCTCGAGGTAGCCGCCGGCGGCCAGCCGGTCGAGGTGGTGGCGGGCCACGTTGGGGTGCAGGGAGAAGGCCCGGGCGACCTCGGAGGCGGTCGCGCCCGGATTCGTCCGGACGTGGAGGTAGATCTCCCGGCGCGTGGGGTCGCCGAATGCCGAGGTGACGGCCGCCACCGCCGCCGAGAAGCGGCGGTCCGCGGGCGGCGTGCGGTCGGGATCGGCCCCTGGTGCCATGGCACTAGTCTACCGAGCGGGTGCGGGGAAATCCCTGGTCGCGCCCATTTCCCCAGGGCAGGAAGGCACGTGTCCCCAACCGAGGCAGAGGTGCGCGCCGAGCTCGGCGCCATCGACGACCCGTCGTTGCGCCGGGGCATCGGCGAGCTCGGCATGGTCAGGGCGGTGGCGGTGCGCCGCCGCACCGTGAACGTCGAGCTGGCCGTGCCGGTCGACGACTGGCCCGAGCAGGACGAGCTCAGCCGGGCCGTCGAGGCGGTCCTTGGCTCCCTGGCAGGGGTCGGGTCGGTGTCCGTCGAGCGCAGCGTCATGACCGACGACGAGCGTCAGTCGCTCCATGCCGTGCTGGCGGCGCCCGCCGGCGGCGAGCCGGCGCCGAGCGCCCCGGCCCACAGCCACGGGCCCCGTGGGGGCCCCGGGGGCGCGCCGGGCCCCCTCGGCCACGAGGAGGGCCGGCCCAACCGGTTCATGGTGCCGGGCTCGCGGACCCGGGTCGTCGGCGTGTCCTCGGGCAAGGGCGGGGTGGGCAAGTCCTCGGTTACGGTCAACCTGGCGGTGGCGCTGGCGGCGGCGGGCAACGACGTGGGGTTGCTGGACGCGGACGTCTACGGGTTCTCGGTCCCCAAGATGCTCGGCGTGGCCCGCGACCCCGTGACGATCGACTCGCTGCTCGTGCCGCCCGTGGTCCACGGCGTGCGCTGCCTTTCGATGGGGTTCTTCGTGCCGGACGAGACCCCGGTGATCTGGCGCGGCCCGATGCTCCACAAGGCGCTGGAGCAATTCCTGGTGGACGCCTACTGGGGCGAGCCCGACTTCCTCCTCGTCGACATGCCGCCGGGCACCGGCGACGTGGCGCTGTCGCTCGGTCAGTACCTGCCGCGCACCGAGATCCTGGTCGTCACCACGCCCCAGCCTGCGGCTGAGCGGGTGGCGCAGCGCTCCGCGCATGCCGCGAAGCGGCTCAAGCTGCCGGTCCGGGGCGTGATCGAGAACATGTCGTGGTTCACCGGCGACGACGGGACGCGCTACGAGCTCTTCGGCGCCGGCGGCGGCGAGGCGCTGGCCGAGGGTCTCGGCGTCCCCCTGCTGGGCCGCATCCCCTTTGTCCCGCTGGTGCGTGCGGGGGGCGACGAGGGCGTGCCGGTGCGCGTGGCCGACCCCGGCTCGGAGGCGGCGCTCGCCTTCGACGAGCTCGCGGCGCGTGTGGTCGCGCTGGGCCCCGCGCGCGTCTACCGCTCGGAGCTCCGCGTCCGTTGAGGGGCGCGCGGCGCGGCGTCCGCTACGAGCGCCCGAGCTGCTGGGCCAGGGCGCGCAGCCGGCGCCGTGAGAACACCTCGCCCGCCCACACGCCCTCGGGCTCGCGCGTCTCGACCGCGTAGCGCAGGCACTGCTCGGTGACCGCGCACCGCCGGCACAGGGCGATGCACTGGCCCTGGATGCCGGGATCCGCGGAGAAGAAGTCGAGGGGGCTGCGCCGGCAGGCGGCCATGGCCTGCCACGACATGCGCGCCGGGAGGCCGCCGCTCCACGTGCCAGCCTGCACTCTGGCGTCTCGTTGCATGCCGATCTTCCTTCCCCCGTCCCATTGGCCCCGATGGGCGCTCCCGTCACAGTGTCGGGCGCGTCGCGCCGCCAGCGCAGGGTCGAAAGTCCCCCGGGGGGCGACGAGGGTGCGTCGGGGACCAGCGATCTCGCCGCTCAGCGGTGGTGGAGCTCGTCGATCCCGCGCGGCAGCCGCTCGGGATCCCAGCCGAGCTCGGCGACCGCCAGCCCCATGGCGAAGCGGTCGGTCATGCCCGCCACGTAGGCCACCGCCGCACGGAGCGCGGCGTCGCTGCCGCCCGCCACGCCTCCGGCGTCGCGCACGTCGGGGATCCGGTTGGGCTGGTCCGCGAAGTGGCGGACGAGCGCGCGCAGGACGGCGACCACCGCGGCGCCCTGGTCGATCGACGCGGGGCGCAGGTACACGTGGTCGTAGTTGCAGTGCCGGAACGCGGCGAGCGCCTCGGCCATCGGCTCGCCCATGCCGATGCGCCCGTCGTCCAGCGCGGCCGCGACGACGGCGTCGATGAAGGCCCCGAGCTGGCTCGAGCGGGTCTGGCCGCAGCCGTGCCGCACCACCTCGGGGAGCAGCGCCGGCGTCACGATGCCTGCCGACACGGCGTCCTCCCAGTCGTGGCAGACGTAGGCGATCCGGTCGGCCCAGCTCACCACCTCGCCTTCGGGCGTGGCCGGGGCCGGCCGGGACCACGAGTGGTTCCGGATGCCGTCGAGGGTCTCGGCGCAGAGGTTGAGCGACGCCAGCGACACGTCCGCGCCCCACACGGCGTGGTCGTAGCCCTCGGGGAGGAAGACGCCGAGGGCGTCTTCGCTGGCGTGGCCGCCGGGCCCGTGGCCGCAGTCGTGGCCAAGGGCGATCGCTTCCGTGAGCGCTTCGTTGAGCCGCAGGGCGCGCGCGATGCCGGTGGCCACCTGTGCCACCTCCAGCGCGTGGGTCAGGCGGGTGCGCTGGTGGTCGGCGGGGAAGATGAAGACCTGGGTCTTGCCGGCCAGACGGCGGAACGCCGGGCTGTGCAGGACCCGGTCGCGGTCGCGTTCGAAGCAGGTGCGCTCGGGATCGGGCACCTCGGCGACCGACCGGGACCCTGCGCCCACGGCGCGCGTCGCGCCCGGTGCCATGGCCCCGTCCTGCTGTTCCTCGCGGGCTTCGCGGCCGAGTGGCCCGGCCGGGCGCGGGCTGCCGAGCCCGGCGTGGGAGTCTGCGTGCGCCGTGCGCACCCCGGCGTCCCCGTGCCCGGCCATGGTGGCCGCCCAGCGCCGGCTGCGCTCGCTCTGGTGGGCGGCTGAGCCCGCTTCCATCGCACCTCCCAGCGATCCGTGGCTTCCAGTGTGCCCCATGGCTGTATCGTCGGGTCCCGGCCCGACCCGGGGCCTGCCCCCGATCATCGAAGGAGCAAGCAGGTGGACGTGCGCATCGGGATCGCCAGGAGCGTCAAGGAGCTCGAGGTCGAGATGGGCGACGACGCGGATCGAGACGCGGTCATCGCCGACATCAACGAAGCGCTCTCCAACACCACCGGTGTCCTGTGGCTCACGGACCGCAAGGGACGGCGCGTGGGTGTCCCCGTGGCCGCCGTCGCCTACGTCGAGGTGGGGGCGCCGACGGCCGAGCGCCGCGTCGGCTTCGGCGCGCCCTGACGGGCCACCCGTCGCCGCCGCTGCCATGGTCGGGCTGCTGGAGCGGCGCCTGGTCTTCGTCACGGGCAAGGGCGGCGTCGGCAAGACGACCGTGGCCTGTGCCCTGGCGCTCTACGCCTCGGAGCACGGCCGGCGGACCCTGCTGTGCGAGGTGGACGCCAAGGGCGACGTCGCCGCCTACTTCGAGACGGGCCCGACCTCGTTCGCCGGCCGGGAGCTGCTGCCGGGGCTGTGGGCGATGTCGATGGACACCGAGGCCTCGCTGCGCGAGTACCTGAAGCTGAACCTGCGGGTGCCCGTGGTCGGCCGCATCGGGCCGCTGGCCAAGGCCTTCGACTTCGTGGCAACGGCGGCGCCAGGGGTCCGCGAGATCCTGACGGTCGGCAAGCTCTGCTTCGAGGTCCGCGAGCGCCACTACGACCTGGTGGTGGTGGACGCCTCGGCCACGGGCCACATCGTGGGGCAGCTGGCCGCACCCCAGGCCATCAACGAGCTGGTTCGGGTCGGGCTGATCCGGTCCCAGACCGACTGGATGCTCGACATCCTCTCCGACCCCGCGCAGACCGGCCTCGTCATCGTCACCACGCCCGAGGAGATGCCGGTCAACGAGACGATGGAGCTGGCGGTGCGCGTCCGCGAGGAGACGACCGTGGAGCTCGCCTCGGTCATCGTCAACCGCGTGCTCCCGGAGCTCTTCGGGCGGGGCGAGGAGGAGGTCTTCGAGTCGCTGCGCCGCCCGCAGGTGGTGGCGCGCCTCGCCGCGCTCACCGGCGGCGACCCGGCGCCCGTGCTCGACGCGGCCCGGCTCGCGGTCACACTGCGGCGCACGCGAGCGGAGCACCTCGAGCGCCTGCGCGACGGGATCGACCCGTCGGTCCCGATGCTGTATCTCCCGTTCCTCTTCAGCCGGGCCCATGGGTTGCGCACCATCCACCAGGTGGCGCGATCGCTCGGCGAGGAGCTCGGTACGTGAGCCCTGCCCGTCCGCGCCGGCGGGCCACGGACGTGGGATCGCTCGACGGCCTCCTCGCCTCGCGCGAGATCGTGGTGGCGTGCGGCCCCGGCGGGGTGGGCAAGACCACGACGGCGGCCGCGGCCGCGGCCATGGCCGCCGCCCGGCTGGGGGGCAAGGTCCTGGTGCTCACGGTCGACCCCGCGCGCCGGCTGGCGAACGCCCTGGGGTTGGAGGGGATCGGCAACACCGAGCGGCGCGTGCCCACGGCGGCGTTCGAGGCTGCCGGCGTCAAGCCCATGGGGGAGCTGTGGGCGGCCATGCTCGACACCAAGGAGTCCTGGGACAGCCTGATCCGGCACCACGCGCCCGACGCCCGCACCCGCGACGAGATCCTGGCGAACCCGCTGTACCGCAACATCTCCGGCCGCTTCGTCCAGAGCCACGACTACATCGCAATGGAGCGCCTCTTCGAGATCCACGCGGAGGGCACCTACGACCTGATCGTCGTCGACACGCCGCCGACCCGCAACGCGCTCGACTTCCTCGACGCGCCGGAGCGGATGGCCGACTTCTTCTCGAGCCGCCTGCTGCGCTGGCTCATCGTCCCCTACCGCTCGAAGATCGTGAACTTCGCCTCGCGGCCCTTCTACCAGGTGGCGGACCGGATCCTCGGCACGCAGTTCCTCGCCGACATCGCCGAGTTCTTCATCCTCTTCCAGAGCATGTACGACGGCTTCGTGCAGCGGGCCCGTGCGGTGCAGCGGCTGCTCGCGGACCGGCGGACGTCGTTCATCGTGGTGTCGACGCTCGAGATGGTGCCCCTGCGCGAGGCGGAGTTCTTCGCCCAGGCCCTGACCGACCGCCGGCTGCACCTGGGGGCGATCGTCTTGAACAAGGTGCTGCCCGCGTACCTCCGCGCCCCCCAGGCCGCTGTGGTGGCCGAGAAGCTCCGGGACGATGCCGACGAGCTGTCCGGCGCGCTCGCCCCCGAGCTCGGCGCACAGGTCCACCCAGCGCAGGTCCGCCGGGTCCTGGCGGAGATCGCCCAGAGCTATCTCGACTACCGCGTCGTCGCCCAACGCGAGGCCGAGCAGCAGGCCGAGCTCGGCGCGGTGCCCGAGACGCTCGTCAGCGTCCCCAACTTCGACACCGACGTCTACGACCTCGGCGGGCTCCTTCGCCTCGGGGCGCGGTTGTGGGGCGAGCACGACGACTGACGGGGGCGGGTGCGTCCCGCCCGCCTACGATGCGCCCGGAGGACGGACCATGACCGACATCATCGACCCCACCGTGGAGGCCTACGCCACCTCGCACACCTCTGCCCCCACCGCCTACCTGGCCGAGGTCGACGAGCGGACGCGCTCGGAGCTCGGGCCGTTGGCCGGGATGATGGTCGGGGCCATCGAGGGGCGGTTCCTCGAGATGCTCGCCTTCGCCACCGGGGCGCGCCGCGTGCTCGAGATCGGGACGTTCTCGGGGTACTCGGCGCTCTCAATGGCCGCCGGCCTCGGTCCCGGCGGGCGCATCACCTCGTGCGAGCTCGACCCTACCCATGTCGCCCTGTCGCGAGAGCACATCGCCGCCAGCCCCTACGCGTCCTCGATCGAGGTGGTCGAGGGCCCGGCCATCGAGACCATCGGCCGGCTCGACGGGCCCTTCGACCTCGTCTTCATCGACGCGGACAAAGGTGGGTACCCCGCCTACCTCGACGCCGTGCTGCCCAAGCTGGCACCCGGCGGCCTCGTCGCCGTGGACAACACCTTGTGGCACGGCTCGGTGGTCGATGCCACGGACACGAGCGACGACGCGCAGGCCGTGCGCGCCTTCAACGACCGCGTGGTGGGCGATCCGGCGCTCGTGTGCGTCCAGCTCACGGTGCGCGACGGCGTCACCCTGATCCGGCGCGCCCGGGACGCCGCCCACTCGTGGGCCCGGTGAGCCCCGGCCGGTGACCTTGCTCGACTACCACCTCCACCTCTGGCCCCACGGGGAGCGCGACCGCCCGCCGACCCTGGAGGTCGTCGCCGACTACTGCGCCAGGGCGCAGGCCGCGGGGGTCACGGAGATCGCCCTCACCGAGCACCTGTTCCGCTTCCGTCAGGCCGACGCGCTGCTGCGGGACTTCTGGGCCGGCGAGCCCGACGCCGCACTGGCGGCGTCGATGACGCAGTACTGGGACGACCACGCCCATGCGGACCTCGACGCCTACGTGGCGTGCGTCCTGGAGGCCAAGGCCGCGGGCCTTCCCGTGGTGCTGGGGCTCGAGGTCGACTACTACCGGGGGCGGATGGACGACGTTGCCGGCCTGCTCGCCGGGTACCCTTTCGACGTCCTGCTGGGGTCGGTGCACTGGACCGGCACGTGGCGCTTCGACGACCTGGGCGACCCGGTGTCCATGGCCCACTGGAACGAGGTCCCGGTCGAGCGCGCCTGGGACGACTACGTCGGGGCCCTCGAGGAGCTCGCCGCCTCGGGGACCTGCGACGTCCTCGCCCATCCCGACCTGATCAAGGTGACCGGCCGTCGCCCCGCGGCGCCGGAGGAGTTCTGGGACCGCATCGCCGAGGCCGCTGCCTCGTCGGGGATGGCCGCCGAGGTGTCCTCGGCGGGGTGGCGCAAGCCGGCGGCCGAGGCCTATCCGGCCCCGCCGCTGCTCACTCGGCTCGCGGCCCGCGGCGTGCCATTCACCACGGCGTCGGACGCCCATCATCTCGACCACGTGGCGGACCGGGCCCAGGACCTGGCCGCCCTCCTCGATAACACCGGCATCGGCTCGCTTCGTGCGTACCGCCGCCGGGTCCCGATGGACGTCCCCCGGCATGTGGAGGCCCGGTCGTGACCACCCCGGCGGAGATCGCGGCACGCCACACCGACCTCGACGGGGCCGGCTTCGCCCACCTCCAGCGCGTCCTCGGAGCGTGGGGGATCCTCGCCGACCTGTCGTTCTCGGACCTGCTCCTCCTCGTGCCGACCGACCAGAAACACGAGGAGTTCGTCGTCCTCGGCCAGATCCGGCCGACGACCGGTGCCACCCTGCTGCGGGTGGACCTCGTGGGCCAGCTGGTGCGGGCCGACGACTGGCCGGCGCTCGGGGAGGCGGTGGAGGGGAACGGGATCGTCACGGGGTCGGGGACGGTGCCGCTGCTCGCCCACTCGCGCTGGGGGCTCGTGGAGGTGGTCGACGCCACCGACACCGGCGAGATGCCGGCGGTGCCCGACACCGCGCAGCTCGAGTACGTGCCCGTCAACGACGGCGGCAGGGTGGTCGCGGTCATCGTGCGGGTCGGGACCCTGGAGGACCGGCGTCGCCGCGCCGGTCGCCTCGAGCGCGTCTACCGCGACATCTACCAGCGCCTGGCGGAGATGGTGGTCGTCGGTGAGTACCCCTACGCCCAAGAGGAGATCTCGGCCGAGGACGCGCCACGCGTCGGCGACGGCCTGATCATGGTCGACGTCGAGGGGCGAGTCGAGTACGCGTCACCGAACGCCATGAGCGCGTTGCACCGGATGGGCGTGAACGAATCGGTCGAGCACCGCTTCTTCGCGGAGCTCGGCATCGAGGAGATGGCCATCGAGCACGCCCTGGTCACGGGCTGCCCCGTGATAGAGGAAGTCGAGCGCCGACCCGACGTGATCGTCCTCCTGCACTGCACGCCGCTGCTGCACCGCCGCCGGGTGACGGGGGCGCTTGTGCTCATGCGCGACGTCACCGACCTGCGCCGGCTGAACCGGCTCCTGCTGTCCAAGGACGCCGCCATCCGCGAGGTCCACCACCGGGTGAAGAACAACCTGCAGACCATCTCGAGCCTGCTGCGGCTCCAGGCGCGACGTCTCGAGCCCGGCCAGGGCCAGGAAGCGCTGCGCGAGGCGGAGCGACGCGTGCGGTCGATCGCGCTCGTGCACGAGATCCTGTCGCGCGAGCCCGGCGACGAGGTTCCCTTCGACGAGATCGTGTCCTCGCTCGTCGTCATGGCGGCGGACTCGGTGGTCTCGGACCACCCGGTCGAGATCCGGGTCACGGGAGACCTCGGGGAGGTGGACGCCGGCGTGGCCACACCGCTGGCGGTGGTGATCGCCGAGGTCCTGCAGAACGCCGTGGAGCACGCCTTTCCCGACGGCTCCGGTGCAGGCGGCCACGTCGAGCTGGTCCTGGCCCACACCGACGAACGTCTCACCGTGCAGGTGCGCGACGACGGCTGCGGCCTGCCCGACGGTTTCGACATCGAGCGGACGAAGAGCCTCGGCCTCTCCATCGTGCGGGACCTGGTGACGAGCCAATTGGACGGGACGATTGCCATGGAGAGCCGTGACGGGACCCTCGTCGCCATCGAGATCCCCCGTCATCCGCTCGAGGGGGAGTAGGCCAGGGCCGGGGGCGCCTGCAAGGTTTCCGGGCCCTGCGGCGTCTAAGTCGGCGATGGCCACAGGGGGCGCGCTCATGACCGAACCGGAGCCGGGCGGGGGCACCGGCGCAGACAGGACCGGCGCAGACAGGACCGGCGCAGACGGGACCGGCGCAGACGGGGGAGTGGCGGGCGACGAGGCCCCCGACTCGGCGGCGCCGATCGCCTTCGACCGCTTCTACCTGGAGACCTACGAGGCGATGGTCCGGCTGGCCCGGGCCCTGGTGGGCTCGCCGCACACCGCCGAGGACCTGGTCCAGGACGCCTTCGTGCGGATGCACCGCCACTGGGGCGCGGTGCGCGACCCGGGGTCGTATCTCCACCGCTGCGTGGTCAACGCGTGCCGGTCCCACCACCGCCGCAGCGGCCGGGAGCGCCGGCACCAGGTGCCCGCCGGCGCCGGACCCGTGACGGCGGGATCGGAGCCGGCTGCAGCCCGCGGGCTGTCACTGGTGCGCACCGGGGACGCCGCCGACCAGGCCCGGATGGACGACGCGGACCGGTTGGCCGGTCCCCTGGCGGCGTTGCCCTATCGACAGCGGGCGGCGGTGGTCCTCCGCTTCTACGCCGACCTGCCCGACGCGGCCATCGCCTCCGCGCTCGGGTGCCGCGTCGGGACTGTCGCCTCGCTCGTCCACCGGGCGCTCGAGCGCCTGCGGCAGGAGGTCCGTGATGACGACTGACGATCTCAACGGCAACGACGCCTTCGAGGCGCGTGTGCGTGCAGGCCTGGTGCGCCGGGCCGAGGGCCCGGTGGCGGTGGGCGACCTCGGCGACCTGTCGATGCGCATCGCCAGGTCCGCCCGTCGCCGTCAGCGTCTGCTCGGCGCCGCCGCGGTGGTGGCGCTGTGTGCCGGTGTCACCGGCGGGTACCTGGTCGCCGGGACCCGGGGCGCCGCCACAGCGCCGAGCGCCTCCCCGGCGTCGGCCGAGGTGCGCCCCTCCGCCGGCGTGCCGGCTGGGTCCTCGGCGGCGGCCGGCGGCGGGGGCGCGGCTGCCGGCGCGGCTGCCGGCATGGGTGACGCGGTCGCCCCCTGCGCGGCCCTGGGTGTCGCACCTGCGGTGGGCTCCGCCACGCACGTCTTCACCCGCACGACGGCCGACGGCATCGTGATCCGCGTGTATCGCGTCGCCTCCACCGTGCCCTGCGGCCCGATCCAGGGGACGGTGGTGCCCTCCGGCGGTGTGTCGAGCGGGACCCTGGCCGGGGGCGCGTCGGGTGGCACGGGGTCCAACGGAACGGGATCGAGCACGGGGGGCTCCGGCTCCGGCTCGGTGCCCGTCCCTGTGTGCCCGTTGGGGCCGGTTGCCACCGTCGGGCTCTCCGACGACACAGCTGTCGGTCAGGGCACGTTGGGCGGGGTTGTCTCGGGCACCGGCATCGACACCACGGATCCGGGTGTGCCAACGGCCCAGGCCAGTGGCGCCTTCGGCGTGGACGAGGGCGACCCCGTCTGGTGGGTCGCCGTCCGCGTGGGCCCTGACGTCGCAAGCGTGGGCGTCACGTTCGCCGATGGGTCGACCGACCAGATGGCCCCGGTCGACGGGATCGCCGTGCTCGCCCATCACATCGCGCCCACGACTGCCTCCGGCACACCCGGGCCGGAGGTCGTCCGGGCCACCGTGCGCCTGGTCGGGTCGTCCGGCGCCGTGCTCGGCACGGTGACCCTGCCCGCCCCGACGCCCACTCCGTCACCCACGCCGACGCCGGCCCCTTCGCCCGGGGAAACGTCGACGACGACCACGACCACGACCACGACCACGACCGTGGCCCCCGGTGGGACGGTGCCGGAGCCGACCGTCGTGCCCAACGGCAGCGGATCGGCCCAGGGAACACCGGACACGACCCAGGGTCAGAGCGGCCCGCAGACCGCGATCGCCTGCCCCATGATCGGGGGGATCGCGCCCTGACGAGGCGACGGTGTCTCCTCCCGCGCCAATTGCGCCTGGGATTTGCAGGAGTTAGCGATTGCTAGCCAACAGCAAATTCGAATCGCAATTGGCCCGCCAGAGAACTATCGGCGCCCGGCCATGTCCGAGAGGCAAGAGGCGTCAGCTGTCGGCGCCCGCGGAGAAGCGGTACCCGATACCACGCACGGTGTGCAGCCACTTCGGGTTCGCCGGGTCGCTCTCGAGCTTCAGGCGGAGCCGCCGCACGTGCTCGGTGACGGTGGCGGGATCCTGCCACTCCTGCGTGGACCCCCACACGTGCTCGAGCAGCTCCTCGCGGCTGAAGACCTGTTCGGGCGAGCCGGCCAGGAAGGCGAGGAGGTCGAACTCCTTGGGCGTCAGGTCGACCGGGTTGCCGTCGACCTCGACACGGTGCGCGGAGCGGTCGATGACGAGACCCTGGTGCTCGATGCGGGCGGTCGGCGCGGCCGGCTGACCCCGACGGAGCACAGCGCGGATGCGCGCCTCGAGCTCGGGGAGCGAGCAGGGCTTGACCACGTAGTCGTCGGCGCCGAGGTCGAGGACCCGGACGCGCTCGGTCTCCTCGGAGCGACCGGTCAGGACGATGACCGGCAGGGCGCTGTCCCTCCGGAGCCGGGCGAGCACCTCCTCGCCGTCGAGCCCCGGCAGCCCGAGGTCGAGGAGCACCAGGTCGTAGTGGCCCATGCTGGCCTCACGCAGTGTCCCCGGGCCGTCCGCGGCCTCGCCGACCCGATAGCCGACACGCTGGAGGAAGAGCCGGGTCGCGGTGCGGCTCGACTGGTCGTCCTCTGCCACCAGGACAGCGTGCTCGTCTTCGGTCATGGTCAACGCTCCCACCTCCGGGCCGCCCCTCGGAAGCCGACTGATGCCGCCGATGGCCTCGAATCCTGCACGGACGTACGGCCCCCCGATCCGGCGCCCAGCGGGTACCGGATCCTCGTCTCTCCATTGTGGCCCGTGGACGGGCTGCATCGTGCCATGGCCGCGGACCGGCGGGAGCGATCCGTGCCGGGCACGCTCCCAGCGTGCACGAGGGCACCGTAGCCGCTGTTCATGCGCACTCCGCACGCTCGCGGGGTTTCACCAGGTCGTCGACCCAGGGCAGCTCGCCGAGGACCCGGGACACGAAGAGGTCGACCAGCCGGGGCTCGAAGCACTGCCCCCGCTGGGCGAGCAGCTCGCTCACGGCGTCCTCGACCGTCCACGGGCCCTTGTACGGGCGGTGCTGCGTCAGGGCGTCGAACACGTCGCACACCGCCACCACCCGGCCGACGAGGGGGATGTCCGCCCCCCGGAGGCCCAAGGGGTATCCCCGGCCGTCCCAGCGCTCGTGGTGGGTCTGGGCGATCACCTTGGCGACCTGCAGGACCTCGGAACCGGTCTCGCCGATGAGCCGGGCGCCGATCGTCGGGTGCATGCGCACGTGGGCGAATTCGGCGGGAGTCAGCTTCCCCGGCTTGAGGAGGATCGCGTCCGGGACGCCGACCTTGCCGAGGTCGTGGAGGGGGGCGGCCGCGCCGACGAGGCGGACGAGGGTCGGGTCGGCACCCGCGGCGGCGAGCAGGTGGGCCGAGGCGACTCCGACACGGTTGGTGTGCTCCGCCGTTTCGTCGTCGCGGAACTCGTTGACGAGCAGCAGCCGACGGAGCGACTCGAGATGCGAGCGCCCGAGCGCCTCGGTCCGCTCTTGCACCTGGCGGTCCAATGTGCGCCGCTCGTGGTCGAGGCGCAGGTGGAGTTGGCGCGTCTCGAGGGCACGCTGGATGCGCAGCCCGACTTCGGTGGGGTCGAAGGGCTTGGCCAGGAAGTCGGTCGCCCCCGCACCCAGCGCGTCGTGCACTGCCCGCATCGTCGTGTCCGCGGACAAGACGATCACCGGGAGGTACTCGTCCTCGCGTCGCAGCACGTCGATCTCGGCGATGAGCTCGAGGCCGTCGAGCCCGGGCATGTGCAGGTCGACCAGCACGATGTCGGGCCGTTCCTCGCGAAACAGGGTGCGGAACGCCAGGGGGTCCGTGGTGCCGCGCACGTTCATCAGCCCGTTGCGGTAGAGGATCGACTCGACCAGCGCGATGTTGGCCGGCTCGTCGTCGACGACGAGGATCGACGCACTCGTGAGCGGTCCCTTCTCGAGATTCACGACGGTGCGTTCTCCAACTCGCGATCGACGAGGCGGAGCAACGCCTCCACCCCTACTGGCTTGGTCAAGTACCCATCCACCCCGAGGTCGAGCATGCGACGGATGCGACCCGGGGTCGCGTCCGCGCTCACCACGACAATCTTTGTGTCGGCCAATCGACCCTCGTCCTTGAGCCGCCGGACGACCTCGTCTCCCTGGAGGTCGGGCAGGTGGAGGTCGAGGAGCACCAGATCGGGGGTGTGCTGGGCCGCCAGCTCGAGGCCCTGACCGGCCGTGGACGCCGTGAGCAGGGCCACCTCGGGTCGCCGGCCCAGCACCTGGGCCACCAGGGTGGCATTGGAGGGGTTGTCCTCGATCTGGAGCACGAGCAGGGCCCCGGGCGACCGGAACGCCTGCGGCATACCGTCGGGTGGAGCCGGCGCGAGCGGGTGCTCCCCGCGACCGGCACCGGTTCTCGCGCTCCGCCCCCGGCGGCGCCAGCCGCCCGCTCCCGTCCCGCGCCGGCGCCCGGGGCCGTCCCCGTGAGCGTCCTGGCCGGTGGTACGCCCGCCGGCGTCGGGCTCGCCGCCGGCTCCCGGCCGTCTGGCGGGCGGTGATCCCGCCAGCGCCGGCTCGCGCCCTGTACCGGGGGCGGCGGCGGTCGCCGCTTCCACAGGAGCCGGCGCGCGGCGCAGGGTGATCCAGAAGGTGGCGCCCTGGCCGGGCTCGGACTGCACACCGATCGACCCGCCCATGAGCTCGACGAGGTGCTTCGACAGCGCGAGCCCCACGCCCGTGCCCTCCACCCGGGTGCGCTCCGCGCCGAGTCGGGCGAAGGGCACCCACAGCTCGTCCTGCTTCTCACGCGGGATGCCGGGGCCGGTGTCGGACACCTCGAAGCGGACCACGTCCGCGTCGTCCGCGCGCGTGCGGAAGACCACCGACCCGTCGCTCCCCCCGTACTTGAGGGCATTGGAACCGAGGTTCAAGAGGACCTGTAGGAGACGCTGGCGATCCGCGTGGACCAGCAGGGCCCCGATGTCGGCGGCCGCCACCGTCAGCGTCGCCCCGGCCGCCTCGGCGACCGGGGTCAGCAGCATGCCGACCTCGTCCAACACGTCTCCCACCTCGATGGGCGCGGTGTCGATCGTGAGCCGACCCGCTTCGATCCGGGAGATGTCGAGGACCTCGTTGATGAGCGACAGCAGGTGCCGTCCGGCCTTCTGGATCTGATCGACGCTCGTGACGTGGTCGGGTGACAGGTCGTCGAGCTCCATGAGCTGTGCGAAGCCCAGGATGGCGTTGAGCGGCGTGCGCAGCTCGTGGCTCATGCGCGACAGGAACTCGCTCTTCGCCTGACTGGCCCGTTCGGCTGCCGCCGTGGCCTCGCGCAACGATTCCTCGAGGCGGATCCGGTCCGTGATATCCCGCGAGATCGTGACCGTGCCGGTGACCGTGCCGAATTCGTCTACCACCGGCCGCGCCCTGGTCTCGAACACGCGCAGGGTCCCCTTCCGGGACCGGCTGGAGGTGATCACCGGTCCCATGTCGATCGCCTCGGCGGCGCAGCGCGCCGCGAGCTCGTCGATCAGACGGCGTCCCTCGGCAGAGACCGTCCGACCGTCGTCGGGATCGGCGGTCCCGACGACGGTGGCACCGTCGGTGCCCATGACTTCGGCGAGCGAAGTGCTCGCCAGGATGACGCGGCCCCGGTCGTCTCGCACGGCGATGGTGTCGGGTGACGCATGGAAGATCGATTCGAGCATGTAGCGGCGCTCGTCCGCCGCCCGCTGCGCCACGTGGCGCTCGGACACGTCGACCAGGTAGACGACGGCGCCGACGATGGTGCCGTCAGGCCCGATGTCCGGCGTGCACACGGTGTCGGCGTCGCCCCAGACGGTCGATTCCGGGTCTCGGCGGAAGCGAAGGGTGAGCGAGACACGATCGCCACGGCGCACGGCGCCGTCGTGCAGCGCGCGGGACAGGCGGTCCCGGTCGTAGGGGTGCAGCCGCTCGCCCATGGCGTCGGGATCGGCGAGCGCACGGGCCGCGGAGATCCCGAGGAGGCGCTCGACGTTAGGGCTGGCGTAGGTGAAGCGCTCCGAGCGGGCGTCGAATCGCAGCGACACGATGGGGCTCGCCGTGAGGATCTCCTCGAGCTGGTCCCGGGTCCGGTCCCGTTCTTCGGCCTGGGCGGCCAGTTGGCTGGTCGCGTGCAGGATGCGCGACGCGATCCGGCCGATCTCGTCGTCGCCGGTGGGCAGGTCGTCGACCGGCCGGCCGGCCTCGATGTCGATGGTGGCCCGCTCGAGGCGGCGCAGGCGCGCGACGACGCCGTCGGTGAAGAGCCGGATGGCGAGCACGGCTCCGGCCACGCCGACGAGCACGGCGATCAGACCGACGATGAGCACCGTTCGGTCGGCCAAGGCCACCGAGGCACGATCGGCGGCGAGCATCTGGTTCTCGATGCCCTGGAGGCGGTCGACGTCCTTGTGCAGGTTCCGGGCCGCGGTGGCCATCCGCTGCACGAGAAGGGCGCCCCCGTCCTGCGGCGATGCACCCGTCGTCGCCGACCCGGTCGCGGCCAGCAGCTGGCGCTGGTCGGCGAGGACGGCCGCGGTCGCCGGCACGATCGAGCCGCCACGGGGCGCGACGGCGGTCTTGTTGGCGGCGTCGGCAAGGGACCACGCCTGTGCCGGTACGGAACGCATCTCGTTGCGGTAGGCGGCCAGCAGCGTGTCGTTGCCGGTCACCAGGTACCCGGTGGCGTCGGTCTGGGCGTCGACGAGCGCGCCGTCGAGGGAGGTGAGCAGTCCAAGGACCTGGCGGGAGCCGGTCGCCTCGGTCTGCGCACGCCGGTCGTCGTGGGTGAACCAGGCGACCGACGCCAGGAGCACGAGGAGCACCGCGATCGGGGCGGCGATGACGACCATCCCCTTGGTCCGGATCGACAGGTCGTCCCAGGAGGATGCGCCCCGTGGTCGTCGATTGGCAGGGCTCATCGCCGCGTCCCTCGCCGGTCTTGCAGTGGGCCGAGACTACCGAACGCGCCCGGGCGCGAGAACGGCCCCGGCGGGAACCGGAGCCGTTGCCATGGGAGTGCCTCCGGCGTCTGCCGGAGGCGGGGTCACGATGCCCGTCGGCGGGCCGCCAACCACGCCTTGCGGAGCTTGCGGCGCTCCTCCTCGGAGGTGCCGCCCCACACGCCCGACTCCTGGTTGGTGGCAAGGGCGAATTCGAGGCAAGGCTCGATGACCTCGCACGAGTGGCACACCCGCTTGGCCGCCTCGATCTGGTCGATGGCCGGCCCGGTCGTGCCCACCGGGAAGAACAGGTCGGGCTCCGTGTGCCGGCAGGCCGCCACCTTGCGCCAGTCGTCCGCGTCCCACTCCACCGAGCGGTTCCACATGAGAGCCACGATTCTCCTCCTCCGAGTACCGTGCGTCGCGCGCCGAGAGAAACTATTTGTGATTCTGATCACATGGCTGGCCACGAAGGTTGGCCGCCGGTGACCATCGGTAGTATGTGAAACTACTCCCAAGCGCTCACCCTTGCAAGCACAAGGCGGGCGGAAACCGCACGGGAAGGCACGAAACGCACCGAAGTTCCGAGGCGACCTCGAGCAACGGGAGGCCGAAATTGGCCAGCGACCCGACCAGCGGCACGCCCCTGATCCTCGCCCACCGCGGTGGGAACGGCCCGTGGCGGGAGAACACCCTGGCGGCCTTCACCGGGGCGATCGCATCGGGTGCCGACGGCGTCGAGCTGGACGTCCGGCTGACGGTCGACGGCGTGCCCGTCGTCCACCACGACCCCGTGGTCGCCTCGTCGACGCCGATCGCCGGGACCGAGGCCGTGTCGCTTCCCGACTGGGTCCCGACCCTGGTCGACGCGCTGGCGTGCTGCAACGGATACGTCGTCAACGTGGAGCTCAAGGTCGATCGGGGCGAGGACGCCCCCGCGCAGTGCGACCGGCTGGCGGAGGCGGTCGTGCCCCTGCTCAGGGACCGGGCGCGGGTCGTGGTGTCCTCCTTCTGGCCCGCCGCCCTGCAGGCGGTAGCGGACACCGGGGCCGAGGTGGCGACCGGGCTGCTCGTCCACCCCGGCCTCGACCCGGCCGGGTTCTTGGACACGGCCGTCGCCCTCGGCTGCCGGGCCCTGCACCCCCATTTCTCCTGGGTCTCGTCGGCGCTGGTCGACCGGGCCCACCAGGGGGGCCTGGTCGTGACGGCCTGGACGGTGAACACCGAGCCCGAGGTGATCGCGGCCCTGGCCAGCGGGGTGGACGGTCTCATCACCGACGATGTGGCCGGCGTGCTCGCCGCGTGCGGGCGTTCGCGGCCCTGATCCTCCCCACAGGCATCGATTGGTCGAGACGCCCGGGTGTCGGGAACAATCTCGACCATGAACGTGGTCGTAATGGTCAAGCAGATCCCCGACCCCGCCGCCCCCCAGGCGTTGGACCCCCAGACCCACAACCTGGTGCGCGAGGGCAAGCTCATCCTGGACGATTCGGACGCCTACGGCGTCGAGATGGGTCTCCAGCTGGCCGAGCAGGCGGGCGGCGGTGACGTCACCCTGGTCTCGATGGCCCCCAACGGGGAGACGTCGGGCCTGCGCACGGCATTGGCGATGGGGGCCGCCAAGGCCATCCTCGTGAGCGACGACGCGCTCGCCGGGTCCGACGCGCTGTCGACAGCCCGGGTGCTGGCCAAGGCCATCGAGCGCGCCCAGCCCGACCTGGTGATCGCTGCCACCGAGTCGACGGACGGCTACACGGGCACGACCCCGGTCCAGGTCGCCGAGTTCCTCGGTCTGCCGTCGGTGACGTTCGCCAAGAAGATCTCGGTCGGCGACGGCAAGGTGCACGTCGAGCGCCAGACCGAAGCCGGCTACGACGAGGTCGAAGCACCCCTGCCCGCAGTCGTGACCGTCACGGCGGGGGTGGTCGAGCCGCGCTACCCCTCGTTCAAGGGGATCATGGCGGCGAAGTCCAAGCCGGTCGACCAGCTGACGGTGGCCGACCTCGGGATCGATGCCGGGCAGGTCGGCGCCGCCGGCGCTCGCCAGGTCGTCGCCGACGTCAGCGCGGCCGAGGAGCGCAAGGCCGGGGAGGTCGTCGTCGACGAAGGTGACGGGCACGAGCGCATTGTCGCCTTCCTCGAGCAGCTCAAGATCGTCTGACCCCATATCCCAGGAGCAACGCAGAATGTCGATCGACAAGGTTTGGGTCCTCGCCGAGATCGTCGAGGGCGCGCCGATCACCACCACCCTGGAGCTGCTGGCCCAGGCGCGCACGATGGGCGCCGCGGTCGAGGCGGTCGCCTGGGGCCCCGACACCGCCGCGGCCGCGGCCACCTTGGGCGAGCACGGCGCCAGCACCGTCCACGATGTGGGTGACATCGGCGCCGCGCTGCCGGGCGCGCCTGTCGCCGGTGCCATCGCCGAGCTGGTGAAGTCGGGGAACCGCCCCGACGTGCTGCTCGTGCCGACCACCTACGACGGGCGCGACATCGCCGGGCGCCTCTCGGTGAAGCTCGACCTCCCGGTCATCACCAACGTGGTGGGCCTCGACGCCGACGGCGACGACGTGCGCTCGCAGCACGGCCTCTTCGGCGGTTCGCAGGTGGCCACCGCGAAGTTCACCGCCGAGCGGCCCTGGATCTTCGTCATCCGGGCAAAGTCGTTCGCGGCGGAGCCTGCCGGCGGGCCGCCCGCGCAGGTACAGCCGGTGCCTGTTCCCGACCTGGGTGGCACCAACACGGCTCGCGTGCTGGCGCGCCACGTCGAGGAGCGCACGGGCCCCAAGCTCGACGAGGCCGACGTCGTGGTATCCGGCGGGCGTGGGCTCGGCGGGGCGGAGCACTACACGCTGATCGAGCAGCTGGCGAAGCTGCTCAACGGGGCTGCGGGCGCGAGCCGGGCGATCGTCGACGCCGGCTGGGTGCCCTACTCCCACCAGGTGGGCCAGACGGGCAAGACGGTGAAGCCCACCGTCTACATCGCGTGCGGCATCTCGGGCGCCACCCAGCACCTCGTGGGCATGAAGGGCTCCAAGAACATTGTCGCCATCAACAAGGACCAGGACGCCCCGATCTTCTCGGTGGCGGACCTCGGCATCGTCGGCGACGTGCACAAGGTGGTCCCCAAGCTCATCGAGGCGCTCCGGGCCAAGTCCTGACCCGGCGCCGGCGCGCCCGGGTCGCCGGGGCGTGGCAGCCCCCGAGGTAGTCTTCGCCCGCTGCCCGCGGACGACGTCGGTGCGCCCGCGGCTTCGCGCGCATGCTCTTCCCGACCACCGATTTCGCCATCTTCTTCGCCGTGGCGTTCACGGCGAATTGGCTCCTCAACCCCTACCCGCGGGTGTGGAAGCTGGCGATGGTGGCCCTGAGCTACTTCTTCTACAGCTGGTGGGACTGGCGCTTCGTCTTCCTGCTGGCGGCCGAGACCGTCGTCGCCCAGGCGGGCGTGGCGGTCATCGGGCGCATCGAGGCCCCGCGCCCACGGCGGATCGCATTGGCGGTGAGCCTGGTCGCGCTCCTGTCGTTCCTGCTGTGGTTCAAGTACTACGGCTTCTTCGCGCTGAACGTGGACAACGCCCTCCACGGCCTGGGCGGGGGGCGCGTCCTGCCCCTCGTGCGGGTGACGCTGCCCGTGGGCGTGTCCTTCTTCACCTTCATGGCGATCAGCTACGTGGTCGACGTGTACCGGCGCGAGATCGAGCCGGCACGGCCCGTCGACCTCGCCGTGTACCTCTCGTTCTTCCCGCACCTCGTGGCCGGGCCCATCGTGCGCGGGCAGGAGCTGCTGCCGCAGATCCGCCGGCGCCGCGACCCGCGTCGGATCGACTTCGGCCGCGCCGCGTGGCTCATCGCCGCCGGTCTCTTCAAGAAAGTCGTGCTGTCGTCGTACATCGCCTCGTCCATCGTCGACCCTGTCTTCGCCGCACCCCGGCAGCGGTCGTCGCTGGAGATCCTCGTCGCCATCTACGGGTACGCGGTCCAGATCTACGCCGACTTCAGCGGCTACACGGACATCGCCATCGGCCTGGCCCTGTTGCTCGGCTTCCGGTTCCCCGACAACTTCGACGCGCCGTACACCGCCCGGAGCCTCCAGGACTTCTGGCGCCGCTGGCACATGACTCTCTCGCGGTGGCTGCGCGACTACCTCTATATCCCGCTCGGCGGGAACCGGGGCTCCCGGCTTCTGGTGGCACGCAACATCATGATCACGATGCTCCTCGGCGGGCTCTGGCACGGGGCCGCATGGACGTTCATCGCCTGGGGGGCGATCCACGGCGTGGGCCAGGTGATCGGGCACGAAAACCGGCAGCGTCGCCTCGCGGCGGGGCTCGAGCCGCTGGCCAACGGCCGAGGGCGCGTCGCCCTGCAGCGTTTCCTCACCTTCCAGGTCGTGTGCCTCGCCTGGGTGTTCTTCCGGGCCGATTCCATGGCGACGGCGTTCACCCTGCTCGGCCGCCTCTTCACCGACTGGACAGCGGCATCGCCGCTGGTGACGCCCCTCGTGGTGCTGGCCGTGGCCTTCGGGATCGGCGTCCAGTACGTGCCGAGCGACGCGGTCGAGCGGCTCCAGAGGACCTTCGCCCGGTTCCCGGTCGCCGCCCAAGGGGCCATACTGGGTGTCGTCCTCTTGGCGATCACCACCCTGGGCCCACAAGGGGTCGCGCCGTTCATCTACTACCGCTTCTGAGCGAAGGAGAGGTCCGGGGACGACCGGCACCCGACGTCGGGTGCGCACCACGCCCATGACCGACATCACGATCGACGAGGAGATCGCCGCCGCGCCGGGCCCGGCCACTCCCTCGGGTGATCCCTCGGGCGACGGGTCGGGCGGCATCGACGTCGGGGGGGGCGACGACGGCGGGGGCGACGACGGCGGGGAGACCACGGTCGAGGGGACCGGCCGCCGGGGCCTCGGGTGGCGCCAGGTGCTGGCGGCCGGCCTCGTCTGCTTCGCCTTGTGGTTCCTCCTCGACGCCCCGACGCTGTTGCGCTCGGCCGAGGCGTCGCCCTTCGGCGTGCGGCGCACCGTGGCCGTCGACGTCCTGCGACCGGTGGCATCCTTCGACAGGGCGCTCGGGTTGTCCCACGTCGTGGGCGCCGCCGACCGGGTGATGGGGCGCACCGGCATGGGCGTCGTGCAGCTGTCGCGCTCGGTCCCGCGCAGCGCGCGACACTCGGCGCGCCCGGAGCAACTGGCGGTGTCGTCGTCCCCCGGCGGGCACGGCCCGGCCCTCGCCCCCGACGGATTCCCCCAGCTGGCGCAGCCGACGAACGCCGACCCCCTGCACGTGCTGGTGGTGGGCGACTCGCTCGGCGTCGACCTGAGCAGCCCGCTGGTCGACGACCTGGTGGCCACGGGCGTCGTCGACGCCGCGGCCGACGCGCACATCGACACGGGCCTGTCGCGCCCCGACTACTTCGACTGGCCGGCCGAGCTCTCCAACGACCTGGCCCGCTACTCGCCCCAGGTCGTGGTGGTGTTCATGGGGGCCAACGACCCGCAGAACCTCGTGGTCGACGGCAACGCCGTCAGCTTCGGCACCGCCGCGTGGTCGACCGCCTACGGTGCCCGGGTCAGCGCCTTCGCCAAGGAGGCGACGGACACCGGCGCCCGGGTGATCCTGGTGGGCATGCCGCCGATGGCGGACCCGGGGCTGAGCGCCGCCATGCAGGTCGTGAACCAACAGTTCGCGCTGGCGGCGCGGGTCCCGGGGGTGACCTACTTCGCCTCTTCGAACGCCTTGGCCGACCCCAGCGGCGCGTTCGCGACGTACCTGCCCGATGCCTCGGGCAACGAGATCCAGGTGCGCGAGCCCGACGGCACGCACATCACGCCGGCGGGGGCCGATCGCCTGTCCCAGGCCATCATCGGCGAGATGGAGCGCGCGCTCGCCGTCCACTTCCAGCCGTGAGCGACCGGCGTGAGCGACCGGTGAGACACCTCTGGATCCTGCGCCATGCCAAGGCCGCGCCCGGTGGGCCCGGCGGCGACGACCACGGCCGCCCGCTCACCCCGCGGGGGCACCGCCAGGGCAACGCGTTGGGCGCGCTGCTCCCGTCCATGGCGGCCGCCGGGCGGGTGCTGCCGACCGTGGTCCTGTGTTCCACGGCGCGCCGGGCGCGGGAGACCGCGGACGACGTCGTGCCGTGGCTCGGCGACGGCGTGCGGGTCGAGGTCGAGCGCGGTCTCTACGACGCTGACGTGGATGACGTGCTCGAGCTGGTGCGCCTCGTCCCCGACGACGCGGCATCGGTGATGGTGGTGGGGCACAACCCGACGCTGCACGACCTTGCCTTCGACCTGTTGGCGCCCGACGACGAGCAAGGGCGGCGCCGGCTCGACGCGGGGTTCCCCACGGCCGCCCTGGCAATCGTGCGTGTCGACGTCGACACCTGGCCCGGGCTCGGGCCCGGCACGGGCACGCTGGAGACCCTGGTCGTCCCCGAACGACACTGACCGGGCCGCCGTCGCGGCCTCGTGCCAGACTGCGCGGCGTGCCCCGTCCCTCGCCCTTCACCTTTCGCGTCGACGTGCCCCGTCGTCCCCCTCTTCCCTGAACCACCGTGCGCGCCGGCTGCGTCACACGAGCGGCCAGGGGTAGTGGTACCGGTCGGGGTCGGGCTCGGGGAACCGGCCGGCCTCGAGCAGGGCACGGGCTCGGCGCACCGTGGCCCGTACCTCGGCCGCCGACAGGAGGTCCCGGGCCGCCTCGTCGAAGCGCCCGGCCACCGCGCCGAGGCCGTCGCACATGGCCGGCGGCAGGGGCTCGCCGGCGAATTCCCAGATGACGGTGCGCAGCTTCGGCTCGACGTGAAAGCACAACCCGTTGTCGATGGCCCAGATGGTGCCGTCCTCCCCGAGCAGGCAGTGGCCGCTCTTGCGGTCCGCGTTGTTGGCCACCACGTCGAATGCGCAGATGGCGCGCAGCCGCTCGTGGTGGGCGGGGTCCTCGACCAGCGTGAAGTGGTGGTGCTCGAAGTCCGCGGCCACGAAGCGCTGGAAGGAGCCAGGGCCATAGGGGCCGTCCTCGCGCACGATCGTCTCCGGGACCAATCCCCAGCCGAGCACCTCGGACAGGCGGTAGGCCACCACTTCGCGCCGGTAGACGCCCTCGGGGAAGTCCCACAGCTGGCGTTCGCCGCGCCCGGGCTTGTAGATGGCCGCGAGCTCCTCGCCCTGCAGGGAGCAGGTGACGAGGAAGGTACGGTTCGAGCTCCAAGGCATGCGCCCCAGGACCTCGACCTCGCCCTCGGCCAGCAGCGTCAGGACGCGGGCGGTCGGTGGCCGTTGGTCCGGGGGCACGTGTGGCCGGAAGGGTCGAGGGGCAGGCTGCACAGGGGACACGGGGGCCGCCCCGCCTCGACGAGCGACGTGGCCCGCACGGCGAACGCGGCGCCCTGGGCGCGCGAGATGGTGAAGCGCGCCACGTCGCCCTCCTCGTCCTCGTCGACGAGCTCCTCGGCGACGACCACGATGCGGTCGATGGCCTCGTCGTAGCTCACGCCGAGGGTGCCGACCACCCAGTGCGGCTCACTCGGCTCGTCGAGGTCGCGGTCGTCGGGGTCGTACTCGGGCCGATCGAGGTCCGCCAGCAGGCGGGCGAGGTACTCGGCCAGCACCGACACCTGCTGCTTCTCGACCTTCAGGGTCAGCAGCGTGGCGCCGGCGCGGCACTGGAGGAGGAACACCCGCCGTCCCACCGGACCGTGGGTCCCCACGGTGAAGCGCTCGAGGTCGCCGAGGTCGAGGGCCGGGCTCACCGCTGCACCGGGGTCATGACGGCGCCAGGTCGCCGAGGGTCGAGAGCGCGTTCACACACAGCACCGTACGGGCTTCGCCGCCCCTGACGAGCGCGGTGACCGAGCAGGGGCCCACCACCAGGCGCTGGAACAGGTCGAGGGGCACCCCCGCGGTGTCGGCCACCGCGGCCTTGATGGGATCGGCGTGGGACACCGCCACGAAGGACGCCCCACGGTGGCGGGTGCAGAGGCGGTCGATGGTCCCGACGATCCGCGCCTGCATCTCGGGGAAGGACTCGCCGCCGGGGAACCGGAAGGCGCTGGGCAGGCCCACGACGGTGCGCCACTCCCGCCGGCGTCGCAGCGTGCCGAGCTTCTGGCCCGTCCATGCGCCGAAGTCGCACTCGAGCAGCCCGCGTTCGACCCGCACGCGCAGGCCCAGGCGTGCCGCGATCGGCCGAGCGGTCTCCACGGCGCGCTCGAGGGGGGACGCGTAGACGGCCTCGGGGGGGCGGCGCAACGCGGCGATGCGCTCGGCCGTGGCCTCGGCCTGGGCCCGGCCCTCGTCGGACAGGTGCAGCCCCGGCGCGCGTCCGGGGAGGACCGATCCCGTCGTCGGGGTCCGGCCATGGCGGACGAGGAGCGCGAGGGCGTGCGCGGGTCGGTCGCGGGCGGGCACGGCGCATCATCGTACGCTTTCGGCCGTGGATGGCCCCCGGCCCCGACGCCCGTCCGCGTGCCCCGCCGTGGACACGCTCGGGCTGGCGGCGTTGCGCGACGAGATCGTGGCCTGCCGCCGCTGCTCGCGCTTGGTCGAGTGGCGGGAGTCCGTGGGCCGCGCACGCCGCGCCGCCTTCGCATCGCAGGAGTACTGGGCCAGGCCGGTGCCCGGCTTCGGCGACCCCGCGGCCCGGATCGTGGTGGTGGGGCTGGCGCCCGCCGCCCACGGCGGCAACCGGACGGGGCGCGTCTTCACGGGCGACCGCTCGGGCGACTGGCTGTTCGCCGCCCTGTGGCGGGCCGGGCTGGCCAACCAGCCCACCAGCGTCTCGGTCGACGACGGGTTGGCGCTCACCGGTGCCTACGTGCTCGCCGCGGTGCGCTGCGCGCCGCCGCAGAACCGGCCCACGCCAGAGGAGCGCGACCGCTGCCTGCCGTTCCTGCGCCGGGAGCTGGCGTTGCTCTCCCGGACGCGGGTGGTGGTGGCGCTGGGCCAATTCGCCTACGACGTGGTCGCCCGCGAGCTCGGCATCCGGCCGCGCCCCCGCTTCGGGCACGGGGTCGAGGCCCGGGGGGCCGAGGACGGCCCGGTCGTGGTCTGCTCGTTCCACCCGAGCCAGCAGAACACCTTCACCGGCAGGCTGACCGAGCCGATGCTCGACGCCGTCTTCGCCCGGGCCAAGGCGCTGGCGGACAGGGCCTGAGCCGACAGGGCCTGAGCCGACAGGGCCTGAGCGGCGGCGGGCCGAGCGGGCGCCTCGCTCAGGCGGTCACCGGGATGCGACGCGGGGCCGGCTCGGCCGTGTCGGGCCAGCGCCGCCGGCTCACCCGGGCCAGCTTGTGCAGCAGCTCGATGGCGCCCGGATCGTCGTCGCCCGGCCGGGTTTCCACCGCGCCGTCGGCGACCATGGCGCCGAGCAGCTCGCGGCCCGTGTCGGTGCGCACGATCGTCAGGGTCCAGTCACCGAACTTGCCGATGCCCCCGGTGGAGATGTCGGCGTGCTCGGCCGCGAAGTCGGGGCACGCGGTGCACCCCTGGCGCGTCCAGGCGTGCGCCTCCTTCAGAGGCACCTCGTGGTACTGACCGTCGTGGGTCCAGATCTGGAAGACGCCCTTGATGTTCATCTTCTTGATGTCCGCGCGCGCCAGGCCGTACTTCGCCTCGAAGAGCTCGGGGAAGATGGCGTCGTCGAACGTCTTCGAGCACAGCAGGCCGATGGAGAGGGCGAGCCGGCGGGCCACCTTGCCGGCCTTGCGGGCCGACATCACCGCCGGGACCGAGGCCTGGCAGCTCATGCCGACCAGGGCGATGCGCTCCGCGCCCGCCTCGATGGCCTCGGGGTAGGCGAGCGTGTTGGCGCTGTAGGTGTAGCGGGACCCCGCGCTGGCCAGGACCTCGGTGCGGGTGCGGGCCACCGCGGGGACGGCCTTCCACGTGGAGCCGTCGCCCTCCAGCGCGGAGACCAGCGCCGCGTCGATGACGTCGTGCTCGAGCGCGTAGACGAGGATGGCCGAGACGAGCCCGCCGTCCTGGCCCGCCTCGAGCAGCTCGGGGTCGGTGGCCCGGGCCAGCACGACGTCGCCGGCGATGCCGGCCACCTCGGCGTCGGTGCGGGTCCGGCCGTGGAGGAAGGTGTCGATCTCGGGCTCCCACGCGCGGAAGCGGGGACAGGCGCGGGTGCACATCGTGCAGCCCTTGACCCCGTGGGTGCAGTCCTCGGGCCCGCCGTCCTCGTCCACCTTCCAGGGCCGGTAGACGCCCTCCGTGTCGTCGTAGCGCAAGACCTCGTGGGGGCAGGCGATGACGCAGCCGGCGCAGCCGGTGCACAGGCCGGAGGTGACCACCTCGGTGAACAGGTCGGCCCAATGCGGCTTCTCGGGGGGCATGGGCGCCACAGTAGCGTCGGGGCCCGTGCCGGAGTTGCCCGAGGTGGAGGCCTACCGCCGGCGCGCGCAGGACGCCCTCGGTCGACCCATCACGGCGGTGGGTATCCCCGACCCCCGCTACGTCCGTGGGACCACCCGCGTGCGCGACGTCGCCGACGCCTTGGTCGGGCACCGCTTCGCCGCCGCCCGGCGCCACGGGAAGTTGCTCGTCCTGGACCTCGAGGGTGCGACGGGACGACGTCTCGGACTGCGCTTCGGCATGACGGGCCGCCTCGTCGTCGACGGCGCCGGGCCCGTCGATCGCCTCCTCTACTCGAGCACCCGCGACGAGCCGCGATGGGACCGGTTCGTCGTCGTCTTCGAGGACGGCGGGACGTTGGTCGTGGTCGACCCGCGGCTCCTCGGGGGCGTCGAGCTCGACCCCTGCGAGGATCGGCTCGGACCAGACGCGCTGGCGCTCTCCCCGGCCCAGTTGCGCGACGCGCTGGCCGCCAGTGCCGCTCCGCTCAAGACGCGCCTCATGGACCAGGGCCGCGTCGCCGGACTGGGCAACCTGATCGCCGACGAGGTCCTGTGGCGCGCCGGCCTCGCGCCCACCAGGCGGGCCGGCGCCCTGACGGCTGCGGAGCTGAGGCGCCTGCACCGCCACCTGCGGGGGACGCTGGACGACCTCCTGGCCCGGGGAGGGTCGCACACGGGCGACCTCGTGCCCGCGCGCCGGGCCGGTGGCCGCTGTCCCCGCGACGGCACCGAGCTCACGCGCTCGGTGGTGGGCGGACGCACGTCGTGGTGGTGCGGCACGCACCAGCGCTGACCGGCCTCAGCCGTCGAGCTCCGCGAGCACCTTCAGCGCGTGCCCGTCCGCGCGCACGTTGTACCAGGCACGCCGGATCCTGCCGTCGGGGCCGACGAGGAACGTCGAGCGGACGACCCCCGTCGTCTTCTTGCCGTAGAGGGTCTTCTCGCCCCACGCACCGTAACGTTGCATGACCTTGTGTCCGGGGTCTGAGAGCAGCGGGAACTGGAGCGAGTACTTTGCCCGGAACTTCCTGTGCGCCTCGGCGCCGTCGGGCGAGATCCCGAGGACGCGCACCCCGGCCCGCCCGAAGGCGCGCAGGTTGTCGTTGAATTGGCACGCCTCCTTGGTGCAGCCGGGCGTGTCGTCGGCGGGGTAGAAGTAGACGACCACCGGGGATCCGGCGAACCCGGCCAACGAGACCTTCGTCCCGTCCTGGTCGGGGAGGGTGAACGCGGGGGCGCGGTCCCCGGCGCCGAGCTTGGCCATCGGTGTCCTCCGGAAGGTCGGGGGCCGCCGGCGCGTGCCCCCCTGCTGGTGCGCCCACGATGGCACAGGCGCGCGAGACTCGTCGTGCGGGAGCTCGGAGCGGACCGGGCTGAGAGGGCACCTGGCCGGTGCCGACCGCGGAACCTGAACCGGGTAATGCCGGCGGAGGGAGGAAGACGATGGACGAGACCGACATTTCGACGGCAGGGTCGGCGGCCGGCCTGGACCGGTTCCGGCGGCGCAAGATGTACGTGCAGGGCTCGCGCCCCGGGGTGCGGGTGCCGTTCACCGAGGTGGCCTTGGGGGACTCGCCGGCCCCGGCGGGGCCACGCCCCAACCGGGGGGTCCGCCTCTACGACACCTCGGGCCCGGGATCGGACCCCGCCTTCGGGCTGGCACCGCTGCGCCTGGAGTGGATCACCGGGCGCGGCGACGTCGAGGCCTACGAGGGCCGTGCCCCGGACCCCCGCGACGACGGGCGCGCCGCGGTCCGCCGCCGCGAGGGACCCGAGCCGTTCCCCGGCGCCCGCCGGCCGCCGCTTCGCGCCCGCGGCCCCGTGCCGGTCACGCAGCTGCACTACGCGCGCCGGGGCGAGCTCACGGCCGAGATGGAGTTCGTGGCCCTGCGCGAGGGTGTGACCCCCGAGCTCGTGCGCGACGAGCTGGCCGCGGGCCGCGCCATCATCCCGGCGAACGTCAACCATCCCGAGTCCGAGCCGATGGCCATCGGGCGGCGCTTCCTCGTCAAGGTCAACGCCAACATCGGGAACTCGGCGGTGTCGTCGTCGGTGGCCGAGGAGGTCGAGAAGCTGACCTGGGCCACGCGCTGGGGTGCGGACACGGTCATGGACCTCTCGACCGGGGCGGACATCCACACCACCCGGGAGTGGATCCTGCGCAACAGCCCCGTGCCCATCGGGACCGTGCCCGTCTACCAGGCGCTCGAGAAAGTCGACGGGCGCCCGGAATCGCTCACGTGGGACGTCTACCGCGACACCGTCGTCGAGCAGGCCGAGCAGGGGGTGGACTACTTCACCGTCCACGCCGGCGTCCTGCTGCGCTACGTCCCGCTGACGGCCGGGCGCGTGACGGGCATCGTGAGCCGGGGCGGGTCGATCATGGCCGCCTGGTGCCTCGCGCACCACGAGGAGAACTTCCTCTACACGCACTTCGAGGAGCTGTGCGAGATCATGGCCGCCTACGACGTGGCGTTCTCGCTGGGCGACGGCCTGCGGCCCGGCTCCGTGGCGGACGCCAACGACGAGGCCCAGTTCGCCGAGCTGCGCACCCTCGGCGAGCTGACGCAGGTGGCGTGGCGCCACGGCGTCCAGGTCATGATCGAGGGCCCGGGGCACGTCCCGCTGCACCGGATCCCCGAGAACGTGGCCCTGCAGCAGGAGGTGTGCCACGACGCGCCCTTCTACACGCTCGGCCCGCTCACCACGGACGTCGCCCCCGGCTACGACCACATCACCTCGGCGATCGGCGCGGCGGTGATCGGGATGCACGGCACGGCCATGCTCTGCTACGTCACGCCCAAGGAGCACCTGGGGCTGCCCGACCGCGACGACGTCAAGGCGGGGATGATCGCCTACAAGATCGCCGCCCACGCCGCGGACCTGGCCAAGGGGCACCCGGGAGCGCAGGCGTGGGACGACGCGCTGAGCGCGGCCCGCTTCGAATTCCGCTGGGAGGACCAGTTCAACCTGGCGCTCGACCCCGAGACGGCCCGGTCGTACCACGACGAGACGCTGCCGGCCGAGCCGGCGAAGACCGCCCACTTCTGCTCGATGTGCGGCCCCAAGTTCTGCTCAATGCGCATCAGCCACGACGTCCGGGCGCTGGCGGCCGGATCGGGCATCAGCCCCGAGGAGGCCCTGGAGCAGGGGATGGCGGCCAAGGCGGTCGAATTCCGCCGGGGCGGCTCCGAGCTCTACCGCACCCCCGTGTCCCCCTGAACGCCCCACCGGGGGCGGGGTCCGGGGTGCATGGCGGCGGGATCCGGCCCGGTCCAGGTAGACTGGGGTCTCGTGACGCGGCAGGTGCCGCGCACGGGGTCTTCCTCACTCGCTCTGCGCGCCGGTTGCGGCGCACCTGCGGATCGCCCGAGGCGGACCCGCACACCCGTGGTCGGGAGCCGACCACGTACATCCGAGAGCGAGTACCGAACCGAATGACCACGACCGTTCCCCGGGCGTCGGCCGGCGGCCCAGCCGACGCCGACCCCTCCACCGGCGCCGAGAGCGCCACCCTCCCCACCACGTTCGAGTCCCTCGGCGTGGCCCCCGAGCTGATCGAGCTCCTGCGGGCGCAGGGCATCATCACGCCCTTCCCCGTCCAGGCCATCACCATCCCCGACGGGATCGCCGGGCGTGACGTGTGCGGCAAGGCGAAGACGGGCTCGGGCAAGACCCTGGCCTTCGGCCTGCCCCTGCTCATGCGCGCCGGCAAGGCCGCGCCGTGCCGTCCCCGTGCCCTCGTCCTCGTGCCCACCCGCGAGCTGGCCCTGCAGGTGGCCGACGTCCTCGAGCCCCTGGGCGCGGTGATCGACCGCCGCCTGGTCGTGGTCTACGGCGGCGCCGACATCGAGCGCCAGATCAAGCGCATCCGCCGCGGCGTCGACGTGGTGATCGCGACGCCGGGTCGCCTCATCGACCTCATCGACCGCAACGAGGTGGCCGTGACCGACGTCGAGGTGGCCGTGCTGGACGAGGCAGACCGCATGGCGGACATGGGCTTCCTCCCGCAGGTCGACTGGGTCCTGCGCCGCATCGAGGCCCCGCACCAGACGATGCTCTTCTCCGCCACCCTCGACGGCGACGTCGACCGGCTGGTCCGGCGCCACCTCTCCGACCCCGTCCGCCACGAGGTTGCCTCCGCCCGCCCCACGGTGGAGTCCATGGAGCACGTGTTCCTGCAGGTCCACCAGATGGACAAGGTCAAGGTGGCCGCCGCCATCTGCACCAACGCGTCGAAGGTGATCGTCTTCGTGCGCACCAAGCGGGGAGCGGACCGCCTCGTCGAGCAGCTGGCCAAGGAGCGGGTGCGCGCCGCGGCCATCCACGGGGACCTGCGCCAGGCGCACCGCGAGAAGGCGCTCGAGCAGTTCGCGTCCGGCCGGTTGCACGTGCTCGTGGCCACCGACGTCGCCGCCCGCGGCCTCGACATCGAGGACGTCGACGTGGTCGTCCACTACGACCCGCCCGAGGACCACAAGGCCTACCTGCACCGCTCGGGACGCACGGCCCGCGCGGGGGGCACCGGCGTGGTGGCCACCCTCGTGCTGTGGAACCAGATCCTCGAGGTCGAGCGGATCCAGAAGCGCCTGGGCCTGCAGACGCCGATCGTCGAGGTCTTCTCGAACGACCCCCGTCTCGCCGACCTCTCCCGGTGGCAGCCGGGCGAAGGCGCGGCCTGAGCCGCAGGGCGCCCGCGATGGCAGACGCCGAGCCGCATCCGTCGAGCACCGACGCGTCGGCGGCCGCGCGCCGGGCGCGGGGCTTCGGCACCGTGGACCCCGAGACGACCATCGTCGCCCCCGACGCGGTGGGCCGCGTCCTGGTCGTCACCGCCCACCCCGACGACGTGGACTTCGGCGCGGCAGGATCGGTGGCCGCCTACACCAAGGCCGGCGTGGCGGTGGCGTACTGCATCGTCACCGACGGGGACGCCGGGGGATCGGACCGCGCCATGTCCCGGGCCGCGATGGCCGCGCTCCGGCGCGAGGAGCAGCGGGCCGCCGCGGCCGAGGTCGGTGTCGAGGACGTGAGCTTCCTCGGATATCCCGACGGGCGCGTCGTGCCGAGCCTGGAGCTGCGCCGCGACATCAGCCGCGAGATCCGGCGGTTCCGGCCGGACCGGGTGGTGTGCCCGTCGCCCGAGCGCAACTGGGACCGCATCGTGGCCAGCCACCCCGACCACCTCGCCGCCGGCGAGGCCACCGTCTGCGCCGTCTATCCCGACGCCCGCAACCCCTTCGCCCATCCGGAACTGCTCGACGAGGGCCATGAGCCCTTCGCCGTGCCCGAGCTGTGGCTGATGGCCTCCCCGCTGTCGAACCGGGCCGTCGAGATCACCGACACCTTCGACCAGAAGCTGCGGGCCCTGCGCTGCCATCGGAGCCAGGTCGGCGACGGCGAGCACCTCGAGGGGCTGCTGCGCGGCTGGTTCGGCCCCCAGGCCCAGGCACTGGGCCTGCCGGAGGGCCATTACGCCGAGCTGTTCCGGGCCGTTGACAGCGGCTGAGCGCCGCCGCCCCTGGGCGCTGGCCCAGCACTCCCCCGACGACGGCCCGGGCCTGGTGGCGCGGGCGCTGGCGGAGGCGGGCGTGCCCTGGGCCTGCACCCGCCTCGACCTGGGCGAGACCCTCCCCGCGCTCGACGGCGTCGGCGGCGTCGTGGTCATGGGGGGCGCGATGGGGGTGCACGACGACGACCGCCACCACTGGCTGGCCGACGAGCGCCGGTGGATGGCGGCGGCCGTGGACGGCGGGCTCCCGGTGCTCGGCGTGTGCCTGGGCGCCCAGCAGCTGGCGTTGGCGCTGGGGGCGGCCGTCACCACCGGCCCGGCACCCGAGTTCGGGACGGGCACGGTCGTGCTCACCGAGGACGGGCTCGCCGACCCCGTCCTCGGCCCCGAGGGCCCGGTCCTGGCGACGGTCCACTGGCACCGCGACACGTTCGCGCTCCCCAAGGGCGCCCGCCGGCTGGCCTGGAGCGACCGCTGCCAGAACCAGGCCTTCGCCTTCGGCGAGCGCGTCTACGGGCTGCAGTTCCACCTCGAGGTCGACCACGACGTGGCCGCCCGGTGGGCTCCGGGGCTCCCCCCGGGCGCCACGCTCGACCCCGGCGCGCTGACAGAGGTGGAGGCGGCCGGCCGGCGGATGCTGCGCCGGTTCGTCGAGCGCGTTCTGGCCTGACGCGGCCCCGGCGCGCCGCTCAGGCGAACCCCGGGGCCGGTCGGCACAGCATCTGCTGGCCTCCGGAGGCGAGCAGGCGGCCGGCCTCGTCCCACACCTGCGCGCTGCCGCCGACGAGCCCGCCGGTGGCGATCGGCGAGCGGGCCTCGACCAGGCACCAGGACCCGGGCGGCAGCTGCGTGCGGTGGAAGAGGCAGGCGAGGTCGAGGCTGGGGGCCCTGTGGGCGACCGTGCCCCCGGCGTGCCCGCGCACCGCCGCCGGCCATTGGAAGGTGTCGACGAGCACGGCGAGGCGGCCCGCCTCGACCCAGGCGTCGGCCTCGCCCGCCTGGCGGAACCGGTACCAGCACCGGTGCACGGGCTCGCCCTTCGGCCGGCGCTCCCAGTCCGCGATCCAGTGCACCGGCCGCTCCTCGAGGTTGTCGAAGAAGGGGAAACGCGGCCGGGGGTCGCCGTCGGTGAAGAGCTCGTCGATCGGGGCCAGCCCGTCGTGGGAGGGGACGGCCGGCGCCGGCGCGTGCTCGTGGACGAGGCCGTCCAGGCCGTCGTCGACTGCCCACACGGGCGCCTCGAGCACGCGGCGTCCTTCCTGGGCCATCGACACCCGCATCGACTGCGCCCGCCAGCTTTGGCGCAAGGTCTCCACGGTGAGCTCGACGCGGTCGAAGGAGGCCACGTCCAGGAAGTGGCATTGCGCGCTGGCCGGGCGGGCCCGCCCGCTGTGCGCGCCCGCCGCCCGGAGGGCCACCGCGGCGAGATAGCCGCCGTTGGGGCCCCAGATCTCCCAGTCGGGAGAAAGCGTGGCCGAGAAGCGCCCGTCCGCCCCCACGACGGCGGTGTCCTGCGCCAGGTCGCCCATCAGAGCCAGTGTCCCTCGTCGTCGGTGTGCTCGGTCACCACGTCGCAGGTGGGGCAGTACCACCGGGCTTCGAGCGGGGTGCCACAGCTGCGATGGTGCGGACCGATGTCGTCCTCGGCACCCCCTCCGGCCCCCCAGCGGGCCAGGAGCGCCAGGGCGCCGGCGAGCTCTCGGCCCGTGTCGGTGATGCGGTACTCCAGGCGCGGGGGGCGCTGGGAGTAGGGCTCGGCCACGACCAGGCCGTCGCGTTCGAGGCGCCGCAGCCGGGCGCTCAGCACGTTCGGCGCGATCCCGGGGATGGCCTCCTCCAGGTCGGAGAAGCGGCGCGGCCCGTCCAAGAGGGCCTCCACCACGAGCAGCGTCCAGCGGTCGCCGACCCTGGCCATCGCCGCGTCGAGCCCCGACGTCATCGGCTCCATCCTCGCAGGTCGCCGGGTCGCCCCGGGCCGTCCCGGGGCCGCGGCATGACCTTCCCCCATGGGGTGTATCCTAACTTGCAAGTTGCAAGTCACTTCCCCGCCGAGCGGGGAGTCAGGGTGGGATTCCAGATGACGAAGGTGCTCGAGGAACTGTCGGATGCGATCGCCGGGCTGGCCGACGGGGTGGGACCGTCGGTGGTCGGCGTGGGCCGAGGAGGCAGCGGGGTGGTGGTCGGCGAGGGCCGGGTGCTCACCAACGCCCACAACCTGCGCGGCGGGGAGGTGACCGTCACCTTCCCGGACGGGCGCCGGGCCGAGGCCACGCCCCTCGGGGTGGACGTCGAGGGGGACCTGGCGGTGCTCTCGGTGGAGACGGCGGGCGCCCCGGCCGTGCCGTGGGGCGCGCCCGCCCCCCGGGTGGGCAGCGCCGTGGTGGCCCTGGCGCACAACCGCGCCGGTGGCGCGCGCGCCAGCGTGGGGTTCGTCTCCGCCACAGGCGTGACCTTCCGGGGGCCGGGCGGCCGGCTGGTGGAGGGCGCCATCGAGCACACCGCGCCGCTGGCGCGAGGAGCCTCGGGCGGCCCCGTGGTGGACGCCGCGGGCCGCCTCCTCGGGATCGACACCCACCGCGTGGGCGACGGCGCCTACCTGGCGGTGGCGGCCGACGAAGGGCTGCGGGCACGGGTCGACGCCCTGGGACGGGGGGAGTCGCCGACGCGTCGGCGCCTCGGTGTGGCCGTCGCGCCCCGGCACGTCGCCCGGAGGCTCCGGCGCTCGGTCGGGCTGGCGGAGCGCGACGGCGTGCTCGTCCTCGGGGTCGAGGAGGGCGGGCCCGCGGCGCGTGCCGGGATCGGACGCGGGGACCTGATCGTGGCCGTCGCCGACACGGCGGTGTCCTCGGTGGACGACCTGGCCTCGGCCCTGGCCGACGCCCCCGCGGGCACCCCCGTCACCGTCGCCGTCGTCCGCGGCGCGGACGAGCGCACCGTGGCCGTCGACCTCGAGGGGAACGGGACCGCGCACGAGGGGTCGGTCTGATGCCGGTGTCGGTGCTCGAGGCCCCGGGCGCGGCGCCCGGGGCGCCGTCGGACGGCGTGGAGCAGCCCGCAGCGGGCGCGCCCGTCGACGAGGGCGCCGCGCTCGACGCCTACTCACGCGTCGTCGTGGACGTGGCCGAGCGTCTCGCCCCCTCGGTCGCCAGCCTGCGGGTCGAGGGCGGCGGTGCGCAACGGCGGCCGCTGGGGTCGGGATCGGCCGTCGTCATCTCGGGGGACGGCCTCATGCTCACCTCCGCCCACGTGGTGCAGAACGGGACGTCGGGCACGGCCGTGTTCTCGGACGGCGAGGAGGCCCGCTTCGAGCTCGTGGGCGCGGACCGCCTGTCGGATCTCGCCGTCGTGCGCGCCACGGGCAGCGGCTACCGGCCGGCGCCCCTGGGCGACGCCGACAGGCTGCGGGTCGGGCAGCTGGTCGTGGCCATCGGCAACCCGTTCGGGTTCGCCGGGTCGGTGAGCGCGGGCGTGGTCAGCGCCTTGGGCCGGTCGCTCATGGCCTCCTCCGGCCGTTCGAGCCGGTTGGTGGACGACGTGATCCAGACCGACGCCGCGCTGCATCCCGGCAACTCGGGCGGCGCCCTGGCCGTCGCCGACGGCCACGTCGTGGGGATCAACACCGCCGTGGTGGGACCCGGCATCGGCCAGGGCCTCGGCATGGCGGTGCCGGTCAACGCCACGACGCGCGCCGTCATCGGCGCCCTGGCCGGAGGCCGGCCGGTGCGCCGCCCCTACCTCGGCATCGGCGGGGGCACCCGCCCGCTGGCCCCGAGGGTGGCCGCCGCGGCGGGCTACGCCCGCGGCGTCGAGGTGCTGTCGGTCATGACCGGCGGCCCCGCCCAGCGGGCCGGCGTCCAGGTGGGCGACGTGGTCGTCGCGCTCGAGGGCCGGCCGGTAGAGGGGGTGCGGGACATCCAGCGACTGCTCACCGAGGCCGACATCGGCCGGAGCATCACCCTCTCGCTCGTGCGGGACGGGCAGCTCTCGACCCGGCGGGCGGTCTGCGAGGAGCTGCCGGCCTAAAGGAGCCGCCGTCTAACCGGGCGTGCCGCCGTCGGGCGCGGCGCCTTGCGGCGGGGCGACCCCGAGCGCGGCGGCGAGCTCGGCCACGCGGGCCTGGAGGAGCAGGGCCGTGTCGTGCGAGATGGAACCCTGGCGGACGCCGGCGGTGATGGCGTTCGCCAGCGCGGCGACGGCGTCGGCCGCGCCGCCCGCCGGCACCGGCGGGGAGGGGGCGAGGGCCTGTCCCGTGTCGGCGATGAGCGTGCGCCCGGTGTCCGGGTCGATGGAACCCGCGCCGACGCCGCTCTCCACGGCCCGCACCAGGAGCGCGGCCGCGGCGGCCGTCGTCGCGGGCGCCGTCGTCGACGTCGCGGCGCGGGCGGCGGCGCCAGGGCGGGGGGACCTCGCCGCCGAGTGCCCCAGTGAACGCACGGCGACCGCCAGCACGACCGCCAGCACGAGCGCCACGGCGAGGAGGGCCATCCGCCGACGGGTCCGGTGCCGGCGCTGGCGCCGGAGGCGCACGGTGCGCGAGATGGGCTCGTCGACGATGGTCATGGCGTTGGCGTGGTGGTCGGTGTGGGGGCGAGACGAATGGGGGCCGGGTTGGCGGGAGGCTCATCTTGGCATGGTGGTCCCCACGCGCCACATGGCCCTGGTGACGTGCGCAAACCCGGCCGGGGGTCGTGGGATCCTGGGTCGCATGATCAAGCTGACCTGCATCCTTCGCCGGAAGCCCGGGATGTCGCCGGCACAATTCCACGCCTACTGGCGCGACGTGCACGGCCCCCTGGTCCTCGGCACCAAGAGCGGCAGCCACGTGCTTCGCTACGAGCAACACCACCGGCCGCTCGACGACTACCCCGCGCCTTCCGCGCCCGACGGAGGTGGCGGCGCCGCGGGCGCCGGTGACTACGACGGTGTGACCGAGCAGTGGTTCGCGTCGATGGACGAGTACCGCGCCCACGTCGCCGAGGAGGACTTCGCCACCGTGTGGGCGGACCTCCAGAACTTCCTCGACGTCGAGCACCTCGCCTTCGTCCTGACGGAAGCCCCCGTGATCGTCATGGACGGCCCCCGGCACTGACCGGCGCCCAGATCCATCCCTCGAGCAGGGTCACCGCGTCGGATGCCGGCGCCAGGGCGCCGATCTCCTCGGCGTGGCGCGCCATGACGAGCGCGGAGACCAGCGCGTCGAACGCATCCTCGCCCGCGGCGGCCACCCGTTCGACATCGGGCGCCAGCGCCCAGTGGGCCAGCGCCGCGGCCCGGGCGCCGGGGTCGCGCTTGACCACCGGGCCGGTCAGCCGGCGCGGGTAGATCTCGATGACCCGGGGCCATCCGGGCCCGTCGAACGGCCAGACGTGGAACCCGGCGCCGCGCAGGCGCCGGAGCACCGGCATCCCCCGGATCGACCCGGTGCCCACCGATCCGGCGCCGCCGATCTGGAACGCCGAGGTGGGGCCGTGGCCCCCGATCCGGCCCATGGCCCGCTCGGTGCGGCGCAGGAGCTCGACGCCCGGCGGCCGGGGCCGGCCGGGTCGTCCCCAGAAGGGTGGCGCGCATTCGGCCAGCCAACGCTCACCCTCGGCCTGGGCGACCCGCCACAGCTCGCCTGCTCCGGCCAGGTGCTGCGCCTCGAGGAACCAGGCTGGCAGCGAGAAGGCGAAGTCGAGCCCCACCACGAGGCGCTCCGAGCGCGATGCCACGTCGATGAGGTGATCGGCCGTCTCGGCGCGGTCGCGTCCGGAGGTGAGCCCGATGACCCGGCCGCGGTGCACGTGGGCGGTCCAGATGTGGCGCTGTGACCCCCGGCGACGCCCGGACCAGTCGACGGCGACCACGTCCACGGCGACCGGGTCCACGGCGATCGGGTCCACGGCGACCGGGTCCACGCCGGGAGTGTGCCAGGGTGACGCCCCCTTGTCGTCGGGGACGCCGAGGGCGCCGGTCGCTCAGGCCAGCGCGGCGAGCGGGCCGGCCGACCGGGGGTCGTCGCCGGCGGCGAGCAGCCGGGCGATCGCCGCCGGGTCCTGGGGGCGGCCCAGGTGGTAGCCCTGGGCCAGGCGGCAGCCCAGCCCGACCAGGCGTCGGGCTTGCGAGGCGTACTCGACCCCCTCGGCGATGGGGGTGTGGCCCAGTGTGCACGCGAGCTGCACGATGGCGGCGGCGAGGTCCCCGGCGTGGGGCTCGCCACGCCGGGCGGCGTCGTCGACGACGAAGGAACGGTCGATCTTCACGATGTCGATGGGCAGGCGCCCGAGGTGGGTCAGCGGCGCGTAGCCGGTGCCGAAGTCGTCGAGGGCGATCCGCACGCCGCCCGCCTTCAGGGCGCGCAGGTTGCGCACCGCCGCGTCGAGGTCGCGGGTCATTGCGCTCTCGGTGATCTCGAGCACGAGGTGCTCGGCGTCGAGGTCCGCGTCCTCCAGTGCCTGGCGGACGTCGTCGACGAGATCCGGGCGCACGAGCGAGCGCGCCGAGAGGTTGGCGCTGACCATGAGGGGGCGTGCCCGGGGGTGGCGGTCCTGCCAGGCGCGCAGCTGCCGGCAGGCCTGGGCCAGCACGTTGCGGTCGATCCGGTCGATGAGACCGATCTCCTCGGCCAGGGGCACGAACGCGCCGGGCGCCACCAGGCCGCGCCTCGGGTGGCGCCAGCGCGCCAGGGCCTCGAACCCGACGACGGCGTCACGGACCAGGTCCACTATGGGCTGGTAGTGCACCACGATCTCGTCCTCGGCGATGGCCCGGTGCAGGTCGCCCTCGGCCTCGAGCCGTGCCAGGGCGGTGGCGTGCATCTCCGCCTGGAAGCGCTCGCAGCGGTCCTTGCCCACCTCCTTGGCGCGGTACATGGCCAGGTCCGCGCTGCGCAGGAGCTGGTCGGCGTCGGCACCGGGACCGTCGAAGGCGATGCCGATGCTGGCCGTGGCCGACAGCTCCGTCCCGCCGAGGGCGACCGGGTGGCGGAAGGCCTCGACGACGCGCTCGGCGAGGGCCTCGGCGTCCTCGACGCCGTCGATGTCCTCGACGAGCACCGCGAACTCGTCCCCGCCCAGACGCGCCGCGGTGTCCGCGTCACGCAGGCATCCGACCAGCCGCTCGCCGACGGCCTGCAGGAGGCGGTCTCCTGCCGCGTGTCCGAGGCTGTCGTTGACCGTCTTGAAATTGTCGAGGTCGAGGAACAGCACCCCCACCCCGCGGCCCGTGCGCCCGAGGCGGGCGACGGCGTGGCCGAGCCGGTCCTGGAACAGCGCCTTGTTGGCCAGCCCGGTCAGTGCGTCGTGGAACGCCTGGTGCGAGAGCTCGGCTTCGAGCCGCTTGCGCTCCGTGATGTCGCTGAAGCTCCAGACACGCCCGACGACCTTGCCGCCGACGCGTTGGGGCTTGGAGTGGCGCTCGAAGACGCGACCGTCCTTGAACTCGAGGATGTCGGCGCTCTCGGACTCGGGCTGCGCGTGGAGCTCTTCGAGCTTGGCGACGAAGGCGTCGGGTCGCTCGAGCTGTTCGAGGACGAAGGCGACGGCCGCAGCGTCGTCGCGTGCCCGGAGGATCGACTCGGGGATGCGCCACATCTGTGCGAAACGCCGGTTGAAGCTCGTGATCCGACCTTCGTCGTCCACGACCAGGATGCCGTCGGCGGTGGAGTCCAGAGTGGCGGTGAGCAGCGACAGCGTGGTGTGCAGCTCGCTCTCCACGGCGACCCGGGCGCTGACGTCGTGGGCGGAGACCACGAAGCCGCTCACGATGGGGTCGTCGAGCAGGTTGACGATGCTGAGCTCGAAGGGGATCGACTCGGTGCTCGAATGCCGCCGCATGGCCACGCCCACCGTGACGGGCGCCGTCGCCGACGCCCCCTCTGCCGCTCGGGCCAGGGCTGTCGCCACCCGGCCGCGGTCGGCGCGGACCACCATGTCGGCGAGCGGCCGCCCCTCGACCAGCTCGGGGTCGTGGCCGAGCGCCCGGGTCAGCGCGCCGGACACGGACTCGACCCGGCCGTCGGGGGACAGGAGCATGGTCACGGCGGCGGCGTTGTGGACCAGTGAGCGGAACCGCGCCACCTCGTCCCGGGCGACCTCGAAGCGGCGCCGTTCGGTGACGTCGCGGATGCTCAGCAGGACGCAGCCGGCCACCGGCCAGCCCACCGGGGTCCCGACGAGCTCGACGAGCCGCCACCCGTCGTGACGGGACCGGACCCGAACCTCGATCGGCGCGCCGACCGCCTTGCCCTGGACGCTGGTCATCGACCGGAGCACGAGCTCGAGGTCCCCGGGGTGCACCACGTCGATGGCGGACACCGCGGTGACGCCGGGCTCGAAGGGGACGCCGAAGACGCGCTCGGCGGCGGGGTTGGCCCAGCAGACCGCGCCGTCGGGATCGAGCACGACGACCGCGTCCGGCAGCCCCGCGAGCAGGGCCGCGAGCGACCTGTCGTCCGCCGTGACCAGGGCGTCCGGGGATCCGCCGGGGGCGCCAGACATGGTTCGATCATCGACCGGGCGCGCCGGGGGCTTGAATCCGGGCCCGGCCCGCCCCCCCCGGCACCTGGGCCCGAGCCGCGGGATACCGTGCCAACGAGCGGTGCGTGGCCTGCGTCCGACGTCGGCCGGAAGGGAGACCCGTGGACTACGTCAATCTGGGCCGGACCGGTCTGCGGGTGTCGCGGGTGTGTCTCGGCATGATGAGCTACGGCAACGAGAGCGACCGCGCCTGGGTCCTCGACGAGGCAGCAGCCGAGCCCATCGTCCGGGCGGCGGTCGAGGGCGGGATCACCTTCTTCGACACCGCCGACACCTATTCCGGCGGCGCCAGCGAGGTCGCCACCGGCCGGCTCCTGGCCAAGTACCTGAGCCGGGACGAGGCGGTGGTGGCCACCAAGGTGTTCATGCCCATGACGCCGGGCGAGAACGGCGGCGGCCTGTCGCGCAAGCACGTCCTCTCCGCCGTCGACGCCTCACTGCGCCGGCTCCAGATGGACTACGTCGACCTGTACCAGATCCACCGCTGGGACTACCGCACGCCGATCGAGGAGACGATGGGCGCCCTGGAGGACGTGGTCCGGGCGGGCAAGGCCCGCTACATCGGCGCCAGCTCGATGTTCGCCTGGCAGTTCGCCAAGGCCCAGCACACCGCCGGGTGCAACGGCTGGGCCCGCTTCGTCGCCATGCAGTGCCACTACAACCTCGTCTACCGCGACGAGGAGCGGGAGATGCTTCCCCAGTGCGTCGACCAGGGCGTCGGGGTGATCCCGTGGTCGCCCCTGGCCCGCGGCATGCTCGCCGGAAACCGCACCCGCGTCGGCGAGCGGCGCACCACGCGGGCGGCGACCGATCCCTTCGCCGACTACCTCTACGACCAGCCGTCGGACTTCGACGTCGTCGAGCGCACCGCCGAGGTCGCCGCCGCCCGCGGGGTGGCGCCGGCCCAGGTCGCCCTGGCCTGGCTCCTCCACAAGCCGGCCGTCACAGCCCCCATCGTGGGGGCCACCAAGGTGTCGCACCTCGAGGACGCCCTGGCGGCCGAGCAGCTCGCGCTCGAGCCCGACGAGATCGCCCGGCTCGAGGAGCCGTACGTCCCGCACCCGGTGCTGGGGCACGGCTGACCAAGGGTTGCCGCAGTTTGACTTTCGGTCGGCTGTGGGCGAGGGCCCGAAGGGACGGCCTCGTGCGGTGTGGCTCCGCACCCCTCCGGGCCCCACCTCGCCGACCCGGGACGAGCTGGTGATCAAGGTCCTCGTGGCCCTCGGCATGCTGCCGACGGCGCGTCGGCCGGGTCCTCCGCCTACGATGCCCCTCACACGCCCATGCAAGTCGTCGACACCCTCATCGCCGCGACATGGGTGGCCTTCTGGGTCTTGTGGATCGCCGCGGGCCTCCGCGCCAAGGCGCCCCGCACCCGCTCCGGGTCGTACATCGGGGTCCGGGTCGTCCTGCTCCTCCTGATCCTCCTCCTCGCCCGCGCCGGCGCGCTCGGGGGTCACGGTGGCGACACCCACGATCCCTGGGTGGTGGGCATCGGCCTCTCCCTGTTCGTGGCCGGGCTGGCCGGCGCGGTGTGGGCGAGGGCGTATCTCGGCCGGAACTGGGGAACGCCCATGTCGGAGAAGGCGGACCCGGAGCTGGTCACCACCGGCCCCTACCGCTACGTGCGCCACCCCATCTACTCGGGCATCATCCTGGCCATGGTCGGGACCGCGCTGGCGATCAGCATCCATTGGCTGGTCCCCGCGGCGGTGGTCGGCGCGTTCTTCGTCTACAGCGCCACCGTCGAGGAGCGGATCATGGCCCGGCGCTTCCCCGACACGTATCCGGCGTACCGACGCGCGACGAAGATGCTGATCCCCTTCGTCTTCTGACGCCGCCTTCGAAAGGTCCCAGCCCCGCACCGGCGCCGAGGCCTGATGCGGGGCTGGGAGCTCGACCCGGCCGTCCGGTGGGGGGGCCAACCCGACGACCGACCCGATGGCAGCGTGCTTCGCCCGAGCAGGTGGTGCCAGGGGACTTCGGCTTGTTCTTGTCCGCGTCGTTTTCGTCCCCCGGTGTCGACTGGTCGTGTTCGGAGGGGACGAAACGACGTGGCGGCCGGGGAACGAGGACCTTGGACCCTATGCCGAGCCTGCACGCAGGTCAAAGGTCGCGTCGTGACGCGTCCGTTCGAAGCCCACCTCACCGAGACGCCGTCCTTTCTCCTGGTGTCGAGCGAGCACGAGGTGACGGGCCTGCTCCGTCGCGTTGCGCGCGAGCTCGCGCTGCTGCGGCAGGCCCCGGCGTACCCGGGTCGCGGGCCGCACCTCGAGGCGGCGTCGCGCGCCGTGTGGCAGGCCATCGAAGAGCTCCAGCGGACCGATCGGTGATGGTGGCGCACCCGGGCGACGGGGACGGCGTCGCGCTCCAGGATCTGGCCAGCCGGTACCGGATCGCCGATGCGTTCGCGACGGTGGTCCTGGCACGCTCGCGCCCGACGGTGCACGGCGTGTTGCACGCCACCGGTCCCGACGTGTCGCCGACGGCGCTTCGGGGCCTGGCCGCCTGGTTCGAGCGCCTGTGCGTCGACCCCGACTACCGGAACCCTCCGCCGGACGAGGGGATGGCGGCACTCGCCGCACTCGGCGCATCCCCCGGTGCGTCGCCCGCAGGCCGCGTCGCGGCGGCGGGCCGGGCGGTCCGCCTGGCGCGCGCGCTCAGTGCCTGCCGTCACGCCTGGTCGATCGGCGACCCCGGCGACCGGATGGCGGCCCTGGCCGAGCTCGAGCTGGCCGTGGAGGGCACGACCTCGCCTCAGCCGGCAAGCTGGCGCAGCACATAGGGGAGGATGCCCCCGTTGCGGTAGTACTCGGCCTCCATCGGCGTGTCGATCCGCACCAGCGCGCTGAACTCGATGCCGGCGGCTCGCACCGCGACGTGCTTGGGGATCTCCCCGCGGCCGAGGACGTCGATGCCGACGATGTCGAAGAGCTCTTCGCCGTTCAACCCGAGGCTCGCCGCGCCCTGGCCGTCGGGGAACTGCAAGGGCAGGATCCCCATGCCGACGAGGTTCGAACGGTGGATCCGCTCGTAGCTCTCGGCGATCACCGCTCGCACCCCGAGGAGCGCGGGCCCCTTGGCGGCCCAGTCGCGCGAGGAGCCCGACCCGTACTCCTTGCCGGCCAGCACGACCAGGGGCACCCCTTCGGACCGGTATGCCATGGCGGCCTCGTAGATGGAGGTCTGCGCGCCGTCGGGCAGGTGGCGGGTGATGCCGCCCTCGGTGCCCGGCGCCAGCAGGTTGCGCAGCCGCACATTGGCGAAGGTCCCGCGCATCATGACCTCGTGGTTGCCCCGGCGCGCCCCGTAGGAGTTGAACTCGCCCTGGTCGACGCCGTGCTCGGTGAGATAGCGCCCTGCGGGCGAGGCGGGCTTGATCGAGCCGGCGGGGGAGATGTGGTCCGTGGTCACGCTGTCGCCGAGCACCGCCAGGACCCGGGCCGATCGGATGTCGCCCACCGCGCCGGGCGTCGGTCCGAGACCGGCGAAGAACGGCGGCTCGAGGACGTAGGTCGACGACGCGTCCCAGGCGAAGGTGTCGCCGCCCGACACCTGTACGGCGCGCCAGCGGTCGTCGCCCTCGTAGACCGAGGCGTAGCGCCTCCGGAACATCTCCGACGAGAGGCCGCTGCGCACGGTGTCGGCCACCTCGGCGGCGCTCGGCCACAGGTCGCGCAAGTACACGGGCTCGCCTGCGTCGTCCGTCCCGATCGGGTCGGTGGTGAGGTCGATGTCCAAGGTGCCCGCCAGGGCGTAGGCCACGACCAGCGGCGGCGAGGCCAGGTAGTTGAGCCGCACGTCGGGATGGATCCGGCCCTCGAAGTTGCGGTTCCCCGAGAGCACGGCCGCCGCTGCCAGGTCCCCCTCGTGGATCGCCTCGGACACGCCGGGCAGGAGGGGACCGGAGTTCCCGATGCACGTCGTGCAGCCGAACCCGACGAGGTTGAAGCCCAGCGCGTCGAGCGCCTCGGTGAGCCCGGCGCGCTCGTAGTAGTCCATGACCACTCTGGACCCCGGCGCCAGCGAGGTCTTGACCCAGGGCTTGGCCCGCAGGCCCTTCGCCACCGCCTTCCTGGCCAGCAGGCCGGCGGCCAGCATGACCTGCGGGTTGGAGGTGTTGGTGCAGCTCGTGATGGCGGCGATCACCACGCTGCCGTCGCCGATCTCGGCGCTCGACCCGTCCCGGAGCGTCGCGTGGGCACGCCGCGGCCTCGGCGAGTCGAGGGCGCCGCGCATCGAGGCGCGAGCCTCCCCCAGGGCAACGCGGTCCTGGGGTCGTGACGGCCCGGCCAGGCTCGGGACCACCGAGCCGAGGTCCAGCTCGACGTGCTCCGAGAAGACCGGGTCGGGGTCGTCGGGCCGGTGGAAGAGCCCCTGCTCCTTGGTGTACGCCTCGACGAGCGCCACGTGCCCGTCGTCGCGCCCGGAGAACCGCAGGTAGTCGAGCGTGGCGTCGTCCACCGGGAAGATGACACAGGTCGCCCCGTACTCGGGCGACATGTTGCCGATCGTGGCCCGGTTCTCGAGGGGGAGCTCCGCGAGCCCCGGCCCGTGGACCTCGACGAACTTGCCGACCACGCCGTGGCGGCGCAGCAGCTCGGCGATGGTGAGCACGAGGTCCGTGGCGGTGGCGCCCTCGGGAAGGCGGCCGGTGAGGCGCAGGCCCACCACCGGCGGCACCAGCATGGTCAGGGGCTGGCCGAGCATGGCGGCCTCCGCCTCGATGCCCCCCACACCCCACCCGAGCACGCCCAGGCCGTTGACCATCGTGGTGTGCGAGTCCGTGCCCACCAGTGTGTCGGGGAAGGCGCGCCCGTCCTCGGTGGCGAAGACCACGCGGGCCAGGTACTCGAGGTTCACCTGGTGGCAGATCCCGGTGCCGGGCGGGACCACCCGGAACCCGTCGAACGCCCCCTGGGCCCAGCGCAGCAGCTGGTAGCGCTCGATGTTGCGCCGGTACTCGACGTCGACGTTGGCGGCGAACGAGTCGCTGCTCCCCGACGACTCGGCGATCACGGAATGGTCGATGACCAGCTCGACCGGCACCAGGGGGTTGATCCGGGTGGGGTCGCCCCCCATGCGGGCCAGCGCGTCGCGCATGGCGGCGAGGTCGACCACCGCGGGCACGCCGGTGAAGTCCTGCATGAGGACGCGCTCGGGGGTGAACGCGATCTCGGTGCTGGGCACCGTGCCCGCGGCCTGCAGTCCGGCCCATCCCGCCACCGCCTCGATGTCCGCGGCGTGGACGTGGCGGCCGTCCTCGTGGCGCAACAGGTTCTCCAGCACCACCTTCAGGGAATACGGCAGGCGCTCGATGTCGAAGCGCGCGGCGAGGGGCTCGAGGCGGTGCACCTCCAGGGAGCGCTCTGCGACCCGGAGGGTCGAGCGGGTCCCGAAGCTGTCCGCGGAGGGGGTGCGCAGGGCCATGGGCCCATTCTGCCTCAGCGCAGGGCTTCGACCGCCTGGGTGCCCGCCACGACGAGGAGCCCGTCCGCGTAGGCCGCGGCCGCGAAGTGCGTCGGCGTCCCCGTCCGCAGCGGGATCGCGTAGCGCGTGGTGCCGTTGCCCTCGTCCACCCCGTACAGGACCGACGCACCGGGGTCCACCGACCAGACGACGCCGCCCGCGACCGTCGGCGAGCCGGCACCACCGGTCGGGGAGTGCCAGGTCCAGCCCCGCGCCATGGTGTTGCCGGTGCCGATGACCACCTGCACCAGCGTGCCGTCGTCGGTGCACACCACGAAGGCGCTCGAGCCGTCGAAGGCGTTCGCGCCCCGCGAGTTGCACAGGCCCAGGGAGGCCAGGGGATGGCCGATGCCCCCGAGCGCGGCGGCGCTCAGGAGGAAGGCGGTGGCCTGCTTGCCGACGATGAAGAGCCGGCCGTCGCCGAGGGCGATCGGCGCGGTGGAGCCGAGGTCGGCGTCGGATGCGTTGTCCTGGGCCCAGTCGGCCGGGGCGAAGAACCCGAGCTCGCCCATCGCCGGTGTCAGCGCGATCACCGCGTTCCCGTGGTCGAAGGCCTGTCCCGGCCCGGCGCTGCCGTTGCCCGTGGCGGCGAAGATCGTGCCCGTGCTGTCGACGGTGACGCCGCCGGGCGCCCACACGGCCCCTTCGCGCGCCGTGGGCACGCGGTAGACGGCAAGGGGGCCGGTCCCCGACTCGGGGGCGGAGACGACCCATCCGTTGTACGCCCCGCAGTCGCCGTAGTTGCCGCCGAACCCGACGAGGATCCGGCCGGCGCTGAGGGCCAGCGCTGCCCGCTGCAGCTGTGCCGGCGCCGACCAGCCGGGTTGGTCGAGATCGAGCGTCCACAGCACCTGGTGGGTGCGCGTCGACACGGCCACCAGGTCGTGGCGCACCGCGCCGCCGGCGACGACGGCGGCCGAGGCGAAGACGGTGCCGCTGGCCGGGTCGAGCACCATCGTCGAGGTGACCCCGATGGTGGGCGCGATGTCCCCGCAGGGTGCGTCGCCCGCGGGCATCGGGGTCCCGAGGTGCACCGACCACGTGATGGCGCCGCTCGTCTCGTCGAGGCCGTAGACGGTGTCGTTCTCCGTGGCGACGAGGACGGTCCCGCCGTAGACCAGTGGCTGGCCGTAGACGGCGCCGTCGAGCGAAGGAGACGTCCACACGGCGCTCGGGGCGCGGACGAATGCCGGCGCGGACACCGACGAGCGGCGATCGACACCGCCGCCGTAGGTCGTCCAGCCCGTGCCCGAGGGCGCGGTCGTGGTGGTCGGCGCGACGGTCGTCGTGGTCGGCGCGACCGTCGTGGTGCGAGCCGGGGACGTCGTCCGGGCGCCATGTCCGGCGTTGGGCTCCGCGGACGACCCGCAGGCGGCCAGGGCCCCGAGCGCGACGACGGCGACGACGGCGACGGCCTGCCGGCCCGCACGCTGGTGCATCCGGCGAGTCTCGCGTGCGGCCCCCCGCCGCCGGGCGCGGTCCCCACCGCGGGCCCCGAACCCGTAGCGTGCACCCCCATGCAGGCGACCATCGGGTTCTTCTCGTTCTCGGAGGTGACCGACCCCCGGGCCCAGCGGGCCTACAACGAGTGGCACCAGCTGGACCACATGCCAGAGCAGTACTCGATCCCGGGCGTGGCGCACGGGCAGCGGTGGGTCGCCACCCCCGCCTGCCAGGCGGCGCGGGCCGTGGTGGCCCCGTGGGCCGAGGGTGCCCACTACCTGACGCTCTACCTCATGGGCCCGCCGGTGGAGGACACGCTTGCCGCGTTCGCAGCGCTGGCCCGGACGCTGCACGACCGGGACCGCTTCTTCGCCCCCCGCCGGTCGCACCTCTCGGGCCCCTTCGACATCGCGGCGCGTACGGCGGCCGAACGGGTGCGGGTCTCTCCCGGCGTCGTGCCGCTCCGGCCCCACCTGGGCGTCTACACGGTGGTCGAGGAGCGCGCCTCGGGGATCCCGCCGGTGGACCTCGACGTCCTGGTCGACCTGCCCGGCGTGGCCGGCGCCTGGGTGTTCGTGGCCACGCCCTCGCCGCATGCCGCGGGCTGGCGCCCGGGTGACCGCCGGATCACCCTCTGCTACCTCGACGCGCCGGTGCTGGAGACGGCCGGTGCCCTCGCCGCGCTCGTCACGGGCCCGCGCTCGCCATTCGGCGGCCCCGTCGCCTTCGCCGGGCCCTTCGAGACCATCACGCCCTGGCAGTGGGACTGGTTCGACGACCAACCGGGGCCGCCGGCGCGGCCCTAGGCGCCCCAGCTAGAGCCGGACGATGACCTTGCCGGTGTTCCCGCCGGTGAAGAGCAGGTTCAGGGCGTCGGGCGCACGGTCGAGGCCCTCGACGACGTGCTCGGTCGAGCGGATCCTGCCCTCGACGACCCAGCCGAACATCTCGGCCTGCGCCTCGGCCATGCGGTCGAGGTAGTCGATGATGATGAACCCCTCCATGCGCCCGCGCTTGATCAGCAGGTTGAGGTAGTTCGCGGGCCCGACGGGCCGCGCCACGTTGTACTGCGAGATGGCGCCGCACAGCACCACCCGGCCGTGCATGGCGAGCTGTGCCAGGCAGATGTCGAGGATCTCACCTCCGACGTTGTCGAAGTACAGGTCGATGCCCTTGGGGCACTCGGCACGCAGCCGGCCGGCAACGTCCTCGTCGCGGTAGTTGACGGCGGCGTCGAACCCGAGCTCGTCGACGATCCACCCGCACTTGGCGTCCGTGCCGGCGATGCCCACGACCCTCCCCGCCCCCTTGAGCTTCGCGATCTGCCCGACGATGCACCCTGTGGCACCGGCAGCACCCGAGACCACCACCGTGTCGCCCGGCCGCATGGCGCCCACGTCGAGGAGCCCGAAGTAGGCGGTCATGCCGTTCATCCCGAGGAGGTTGAGGGCGAGCTCGGGGGTGACGCCGGGCGGGATGACCTGCATGACCCGGGTGCCCCCGTCGGCGATCGTGTAGTCCTGCCACCCGGTCATGCCGTAGACGACGTCGCCCACCGCGTAGCGCTCGGTGTTCGACTCGATGATCTCGCCGACACCGGGGCTTCGGACCACGTCGCCCAGCGCGATGGGCGGGAGGTAGCCCGGGGCGTCGTTCATCCACGTGCGAATGGTGGGGTCGATCGACAGGTAGCGCACGCGCACGAGCGCCTCGCCGGCACCCGGCCGGGGCACGGGTTCCTCCGCCATGCCGGTCGTGGTGGCGTCGACCATGCCCGACGGTCGCCGGGCGAGGAGGACGCGGCGGTTGGTCTCGGCCATGGTGCTCGCTCCCGGTCAGGTGCCGACGGTGGCGATGCCGCCGTCGACGGGGATGATCGCCCCCGTGAGGTACGCCCCGGCACGCGACGCCAGGTAGATCGCGGCACCGGCCATGTCGTCGGGGCGTCCGATGCGTCGAAGGGGGGCGGACGCGGCGATCTGCTCGCCGAAGGCCTCCAGCGTCGCCGCCATCATCTTCGACTCGAAGGGCCCCGGCGCGATGGCGTTCACCGTGATCCTGGGGGCCAGACGCCGGGCCAGGTGGCGGGTGAGCTGGTGCACGGCGGCCTTGGAGGCGGAATACGAGTAGGTCTCGAGCACCGGGACGTGGATGCCGTCGATCGAGCCGATGTTGATGACCCGCGCCGGGTCGTCGTTGGTGGCGGCCGCCTCGAGCAGGGGCAGGAGGAACTTGGTCGTGTGGAACACCCCCTTGACGTTGAGCGACAGGACGCGCTCCCACGCCGCCTCGTCGAAGTCCTCCAGGGGCGCGCCCCAGGTGTTGCCGGCGTTGTTGACCAGGACGTCGAGCCGGTCCTCGCGCCCGAACAGCTCGTCGGCCAGCGCGCGGCAGCCGTCTTCGCTGGCCAGGTTGGCCGGGAGGGCCACGCACTCGCCGCGAGCGCCGAGCTCGGCGGCGGTCCGTGCGCACGCGTCGGCGTCCCGGGACGAGATGTAGACCTTGGCGCCGGCGTCGACGTATCCGGCGGCGATCATCCTGCCGATACCGCGCGAGCCGCCGGTCACCAGGGCGGTCTTCCCGGCGACGGCGAAGAGGTCGGACATGGCCTGAGGGAGGGTAGTTGCCGGCCGCCACCGTGCACAACGGTCGTGCGACCGGCTCGGCCCGAGGGGCCGCCCTTGCCGTCGATAGGGTGGGGCCCGTGCCCGAGGAAGCGGGAGCTGCAGGCGCGTCCACGCCGTCGGACCGGTTCTTCGACGTCGCGCACCGCCAGCGGGCGTGCCGCCGGTTCCTTCCCGATGCGGTACCGGAGCCACTCGTCGTCCGGGTCCTGGAGGCGGCGACGCGGGCGCCGAGCGCGGAGAACAGCCAGCCGTGGGTGTTCGTCGTCGTGCGCGACCCCGATCGCCGGGCCGCCATCGGCGCCCTGACCCGTCGCGCCTGGGAGGAGGGCGGGCGTGCCCACTCGGCGGGGCGCCTGGCGCCGGGCCTGCTCGAGGACGTGGACCGCGGCGCCGTCGGCGGCGTGGCGGAGGCTCCCGTCCTCGTGGTCGTGGGCGCCGACACCGGGCGCACCGCGGCCGGCGTGATCGGGGCGTCGATCTACCCGGCGGTGCAGAACCTCTTGCTCGCCGCCACCGCGCTCGGCCTCGGCTCGGCGCTCACCACGCTGCCCACGCTCTTCGGCGAGGAGCTCGGCGAGCTCGTGGGCCTGCCCGCCGGGGTGCGGCCCGTCGCCGTGGTTCCCCTGGGGCGACCCGCGCGCGCGTCGGGCCCGCCGCGGCGCGAACCCCTGGCCGACCACGCCTTCGCCGAAACGTTCGGGACCCCGCTCCCGGGCGCCGCCGGGCGGTAGCGCCCGTGCAGGTCCACGAGTACGCAGTCGAGGTCGAGGGGACGCCGGCCGAAGTGTGGGCGTTGTTCTGGGCCCGGCGGCCGGCCACGCAGATGCACGACGGGGTGGGGATCGAGATCCTCCACCCCGGGGACGCGACGGGCGAGGGCCTGATCCGGCACTGCACCTTCCGCGTGCCGCGCTATCTGTGCACCGGGGGCATCGGCCACTCCTGGGAGTGGCTGACCGAGGTCACCCCCGTGGAGTCGTGGAAGTACGACGCGGTCGGCAAGCCGCTGTGGTCGAGAGCCGAGGGCCGGACCCGTCTCGAGGACCTGGGCGACGGCCGCACCCGCATCCACTTCCGCGAGACCTACCACGCCTTCAACCCCGTGCTCCGGTTGCTCCTCGAGCGCCGTGTCCACCGGTTCGTCTCCCGGGACAACGATCGGATCATCACGGCGGCGGTCAACCGCGGGCTCGAGCACATGCGCAGGGCCTCGGACGGCGGCTGAAGGCGGCGCGACCACCATGTCGGAAATCCGCCAGACCCCCCACTCGGGCTGGGCCAGACTGGCGGGGTGATCGAGGACTTCGAGCGCTGCTACCGGGCGGTGCGCTCTCGTGACCCCCGCTTCGACGGGTGGTTCTTCACGGCGGTGACCTCGACGGGGATCTATTGCCGGCCCAGCTGTCCGGCGACCACGCCCAAACCCCAGAACGTCCGCTTCTACGCGTCGGCGGCCGCCGCCCAGCAGGCCGGCTTCCGGGCCTGCAAGCGCTGCCGCCCCGACGCCACGCCGGGATCGCCCGAATGGGACGCACGCGCCGACGTGGTGGCGCGCGCCATGCGCAGTATCGCCGACGGGGTGGTGGACCGCGCCGGCGTCGCCGGGCTGGCCGCCGGGCTCGGCTACAGCGTCCGCCAGCTCGAGCGCCTCCTGGTCGCCGAGCTGGGGGCGGGGCCTCTGGCGATCGCGCGGGCCCAGCGGGCCCAGACGGCGCGTGTGCTCATCGAGACGACCACGTTGACCATGGCCGACGTTGCCTTCGCCGCCGGCTTCTCGAGCGTGCGCCAGTTCAACGACACGGTGCGCGCCGTGTTCGCCGCCGCGCCCTCGGACCTGCGCACCCGCGCCCGCACCCGGGCGGGGACCGCCGGGGACGACCCGCCGGCCGGCACGTTGGACCTCCGGCTGTCGTTTCGCCGGCCACTGGAACCCGGCAACCTCTTCGGGCACCTGGCGGCCACGGCGGTCCCCGGTGTGGAGGAGGTCCGACACGGCGCGTACCGGCGCACCCTGCGGCTCGCGCACGGGCCGGCCGTTGTGGCGCTCCGGCCGACCTCGACCCACGTGGCATGCCGGTTGGACCTCTCGGACCTGCGCGACCTCACATCCGCCATCGCCCGGTGCCGGTTCCTGCTCGACCTGGACGCCGACCCGGAAGCCGTCGACGAGCTACTGGCGTCCGATCCGGTGCTCGCCCCGACGGTGGCCAAGGCCCCCGGCCGCCGGGTCCCCCGGTGTGTGGACGGGGGAGAGCTGGCACTGCGCGCCGTGCTCGGCCAGCAGGTCTCGACCGCCGCGGCGAGAACGGTCGCCGGGCGCATCACCGCCGCCGTCGGCGACCCCGTCGAGGACCGGGCAGGCGGGCTGACGCACCTGTTCCCCACACCCGAGGCGCTGCGCGACGCGGTGCTGCCGATGCCCCGGGCACGGCGCCGGACCCTGGTGGGGGTGGCCGAGGCGCTGGGGTCGGGCCGGCTCGCCCTGGGCCCGGGCTGCGACCGAGCCCAGGCTATGACGGTCCTGTCGGGCCTGGCCGGACTGGGCGACTGGACCGCGCAGGTGATCGCCATGCGCGCCCTGGGCGATCCGGACGCCTTTCCCGCCACCGACCTCGGTGTCCGGCGGGCCGCTGCCGCAGTGGGCCTGCCGGCCACGCGCGGCGCCCTCGGCGCGCATTCGACGCGGTGGCGGCCGTGGCGGGCCTACGCCGTGCAGTACCTGTGGTCGACGGCCGACCACCCCATCAACCGCTGGCCGCTTTCGGCCGAGGAGGTCGCATGACGTCGATGACCACGATCGAGAGCCCGATCGGTCTGCTGACGCTGACCAAGGACGAGGGCGTGCTCACCGGCGTCCACATGCACGACCAGCGCCACGCGCCCGCTCCCGCGCCGGACTGGACGCGCGACGACGCCGCCTTCGCGGACGTGGTCGAGCAGCTCGGCGCCTACTTCGCAGGCGAGCTGCGCGAGTTCGACGTCGCCATGGGCCTGCGGGGCACCGATTTCCAGCGACAGGTGTGGGCGGGGCTGTGCGAGGTCCCCTACGGCGAGACGATCAGCTACGGAGAGCTCGCCCGGCGGGTGGGAAACCCGAAGGCGTCGCGGGCGGTGGGGCTGGCGAACGGCCGTAACCCGGTCGCCATCATCGTGCCCTGTCACCGGGTGATCGGCGCCGATGGCAGCCTGACCGGGTACGGCGGCGGCCTCGACCGCAAGGTCTGGCTCCTCGAGCACGAGCGGGCCGTGCTCGCCTGACCGCCGACGCCCGGTCCTCCCTCACCGCGGCACGCTGCGCCCCCGGGCGGGCGCGTCGTCGCGCTCCCCGCCGCCGACGGGGTCGGGCCCGTAGAGTGCCCCCATGGCCGAGCGCCGGGGACGGGTCACGGGACCCGGCAGGTCGCTGTGGCGTCTCCTCGTCGGCCGGCCGCTGGCGGCACGCGAGGCGTCCAAGGAGCAGATCACCCCCGTGGAGGGGCTCTCCGCGCTGTCGCTCGACGCGTTGACCTCCGTTGCCTACGGCCCCGAGGCCATCCTCGTCGTCCTGGCCGCGGCGGGTGCGGGCGCCCTGCACCTCGTGCTGCCCGTGACGCTGGCCATCGTGGGGCTCCTGGCGATCCTCGTCTTCTCGTACCGGCAGGTGATCGACGCCTACCCCGGCGGCGGCGGGGCCTACGCGGTGTCGCGGGCCAACCTGGGCACGCGCGCGTCGCTCCTGGCCGCAGCGTCGCTGGTGGTCGACTACACGCTGACGGTGGCCGTGTCGATCGCGGCCGGCGTGGCCGCGCTGACCTCCGCGTTCCCGGGGCTCGCCGGGGCCACGGTGCCGGTCTGCCTGGGCATCCTGGCGCTGATCACCGTCTTGAACCTCCGAGGGCTCGGCGAGACCGCACGCGCCTTCCTGCTGCCCACGATGGTCTTCATCGTCGGGCTGCTCGCCATCCTCGCCGTCGGACTCGTCCACCCGCTCGGCCTGGGCACACCGCAGAAGGGCACGTCGCAAGTGCCCGTCCACGGCCTCCAGGCGGTGACCGTACTGCTCATCCTCAAGGCCTTCTCGGCCGGATGCAGCGCCCTCACGGGCGTCGAGGCCATCGCCAACGGCGTCCCGTTGTTCAAGGAGCCGCGCACCGTGCGCGCCAAGCGCACCGAGATGCTGCTCGGCGTGATCCTCGGGGTGATGCTCCTCGGGTTGGCGGTGCTGGCGCGCCGGTGGCACATCGGTCCCCGTTCGGGCCAGACCGTCCTGAGCCAGATCATGGCCATGGCCGTGGGGCGCGGCGCCGTCTACTACATCGTGTCGGTGACGATCACGATCGTCCTTGCGCTGGCGGCCAACACGTCCTTCGGTGGCCTGCCCGTCCTGGCGAGCCTCCTGGCGCGCGACAACTACCTGCCGCACCTCTTCTCGCTGCGGGGTGACCGCCAGGTCTTCTCGAACGGGATCTGGGCGCTCGCCCTGATGGCCGCGGCCCTGCTCGTCGCGGTCGCCGGCAACACCGACACGCTGATCCCGCTGTTCGCCATCGGTGTCTTCACCGGCTTCACGCTGTCGCAGACGGGGTTGGTCGTGCACTGGCGCCGGACCCGCCCACCGCACTGGCGGCGACGGGCCACCGTCAACGGCGTGGGTGCGGTGGTGACCGCCCTTGCCACCGTGGTCTTCCTCGTGTCCAAGTTCACCGAAGGGGCGTGGGTGGTCGTCGTCGCCGTCCCCCTCTTCATCTTCGTCTTCCTTCGGATCCACGCGTACTACGAGCGCGCCGCGCAGGAGCTGGGCATCGACGTCATCCCCGAGCCTCCCGTGGGCAAACGCACCATCGTCATCGTGCCGGTCAACCGGGTCTCCCAGTTGACCCGCCACGCGCTGTGCGAGGCGGAGTCCCTCGGTCAAGAGGTGATCGCCGTCACCGTCATGCTCCATGTCGACGCCGAGGGCGAGCGCCAGGCGCGACACCTCCAGGAGCTGTGGGAGCGCTGGGACCCCGGTGTGCCCCTGCGGGTGCTGCATACCGAGTACTCGTCGGTGGTCGAGCCCATCGTGGCGCTCATCGACGAGCTCCGGCAAGAGCACGATGAGCAGATCGTCGTGCTCATCCCTGTCGTCCTTCCCCACCGTCTCCGCTATCGCTTCCTGCACAACCAGTTGGATCTGGTGCTCTCCGCCGCGCTGCGCAACCGCGGCGACGTCGTGGTGGCGCGGGTGTCGCTCCCTGTGGCGATCGCGGGAACCGACGCGACAGCTTCGTGAACGGCAGATGAACATCTCGCGGCTGCGGGGGTTTGTCGTGTTGCGAAGTTGTCGGTGCCTTGCAGCCAACGTAGGGTGCCATAGGTGGGCGACCGATCTGTCGGCTTCGACTGACGATGCGCATCGTCGTCGACGGGCTCCCGATCCGGGGGGACAGTCTCGCGATCGTGGTCGAGCACATGCTCCAGGGATGGGAGCAGCTCGACGCGGACGACGAGATCCATCTGGTGGTCGGGCCGGACCCCCGGATCGTCATCCCGTCGTCGGTCGTCGTGCACGAGGTGCCCTTCGGTCGGGTCCCGTCGCTGTCGCGGCTCTACGCGCAGTCGGTCGTCGTGCCGCGGCTCTGTCGCGAGCTGGACGCGGACGTCATGCTGGGGGTACTCCCCACCACGACCGTGACGCCCCTGCCGTGCCCGCGGGCCGTCCTCGTCTACGACCTCCGCCACCGGCTCCGGCCCGAGCAGTTCAGCCGCAAGGCCCTGCTCCTGCGGCGGGTCAGCTATGCCGCCGGGTTCCACCAGGCCGACGTCGCCATCTGCATCTCCGAGCGCACGAAACGCGACCTGCAGCGATTCCAACGGCGCTTCCGCGTCCGGTCGGTCCCGGTCGCGCACCTCGGAGCCGACCACGTCGACACGTGGCCGGTGAACGCCGCGCAGGGCGCCTGTGCCATCGCCTTCGGGCACTACGTGAACAAGAACGTCGACCTCGTGCTCGAGGCCTGGGCGGCGCTCGGTGCCTTCGACGACGCCCAGCTGCCCCTGCAGCTCGTCGGCATCCCCGATCGGGAGCGGGCGCGGGTCCAGGCCCGCGTCGACGCCATGGGGCTCCGGGGGGCGGTCGTGATCTCGCCCTGGCTGGCGGACGACGAGTATCGGGAGCGATTCGCCTCGTCGAGCCTCGTCGTGTTCCCGTCCGACTTCGAAGGCTTCGGGCTGCCCGCCGTGGAGGCCATGCGCCTCGGTATCCCACTCGTCGTCACGCCCGAGCCGGCGCTTCTGGAGGTGACCGCAGGGCACGCGACGGTCACGGACGACGCGCACCCCGAATGCCTCGCCCGGGCGGTCCGCCTGGCGCGGGCGGCTACGCCCGCGGATCTCGCCGCCGCCCGCCTCCACGCCGCGCAGTTCACGTGGTCGCGTTTCGCCGGCGCCGTCCGGGCGGCGCTGGCCGGTGCCACCGGTCTCGCCTGGCGACCCGCGACCGTCGCAGCCCGGCCCGCGCCCGTGTCCGCGCCCGCGCCCGCGCCGGACCCTGCCCCCGCACGCCAGCCCGCGCCGCCGCCCGTGCCCCCCGGGGTGGCGTCGCTCGCCCCCGCCCGGGCCCGGCGCCGCCTGCGATGGGTCGGTGCCGCGGCCGTCGCCGCGCTGGGGATGGCCGCACTGGGGACGACGTCGTACGCGCTGGTGGCCGGGACGTCACCGCCGGTCGCCCACGCCACGGTCGTGGGCGCCGCCGACGGTCACGGCACGGCGCGCCCGGTCGCGCCGACGGGGCCCGGCGCGCAGGACGCGGTCCCGGCGCCACGCCCGGCGGCCATCGGGTCGGGTCCGTCGGTCGCGGGTGCGGGCTTCGTCCCGATCACGACGGTTCCCGAATCGACCCTTCCGTCGGTGGCGCTGCCGACCAGGCCCTGCACCCAGGTCACCTTGCCGACGACGCCCGGCCTCACGGCGCCAGCGACACCGAAGGTCACCGCGCCCTGCACACTGTCCGATCTCGTGGGCTGCCTCTGCGGATGAGGCCCTCGACGCGACCGGCGTGCCGCGGCGGGCGCGCGGGGTCTAGGCGACGAGCGACTCGCGCGTCAGGTCCTCGAGCGCCAGGAGCGCGACCAGCTCGGTGACGGCCTCGACGAGGCGGAGCTCGTCGGCGATGTCGATGTACTCGATCGAAGGGTCGTCCCGGTACTCGTCCATGTGCGTTTCCCCCTCGTCTCCGTCCGGAAGGGGAACGGTCGGTGTGGTCCGCGCTTGCGCGCCGCGGGCGACGGCGTGCGTACTTTGCGGGTGGCCTGCGGCGATTGCAGGAGCCACAGATCGGCCCGGGCGAGGTTCCGGACGCCGAGCATGACCGACGGCGAGTCCCCGACGTGACGCGGTGCGATCGGGTCCTCGAGCCCGCTCAGGGCAACCGGACGTCGCGGTGCTCCTCGGCGAAGAGCCGTTCCTCGGCGCTGAGATCGGCCTCCCGGACCGGCGAGACGAGGGTCCAGTGCCCGCCGACGGGGCAGCGCTGGAGCCGGTACCACCCGAGGCGAACGGACTTGACCGACACCCCGGGGATCCAGATCGTGGTGAAGAGATGGCCGTCGCGGCAGCGCACCACCGTGTTGCCGCCGACCTTGTAGCCCAGGCGCCGGGCGACCACGGTGCCCACGACGAGCGCGAGGACCACGAGCAGGAGAAGCTGTCGACGTCGGGTGCGTGTCATGGGCCATTGTTGGCCGCGTCGCGCCGGGACGGGCTAGGGGCTTTGGACCCGGGCGGGACGGCGGTCGACCGGGTCGGTCAGGCAGCGGCGATCCGGCTGCGACGCTTCACGCCGGTCCGCCGTGGGCCGCCGCCTCCCGCCGCTCCTCGTCGGTGAGGTCCTCGTCCCTCACCGGCACGACCACGGCCCAGTGCGGCCCGACCGGGCAGCGCTGGTAGCGCTTGTAGGGGCCGAGGCGGACGGCATGGAGCGACCCGCCCTCGATCCACGTGGTCGTGAACAGGTGGCCCTGCGAGCAGCGCACCACCGTGCGGCCCGGGATCGAGTAGCCCTTGCGCCGGACCGTCACGTTCACGACGACCACCGAGATGCCCACCAGGACGAGCACGACGATGCCGACGATCAGACCCGCGTGCATGGCGCCCTCCCGTGTCGCGTCGGCCGGCCAAGCGTACGCCAAGGCGGCCCGTGCGCAGCTGGGGCGTCCTCACCCCGGGACGACGACGACCGGGATGTCGGCGTGCTGGACGAGCTGTTGGCTCGTGCTGCCGAGCTGGAGCCCCGGGACGCCGATGGCCGCACGCTTGCCCACCACGATGACGTCCGCCCCCTCGTCCGCCGCCGCCGACAGCAGTGCCTGCACCGGGTTGCCGTCGACCACCTCGCACCGGTAGGGCACGCCGGCGTCGGCCAGTGGCCCGGCCCACCGCTCGAGCAGCGCCCGCACCTCGTCCCGGTGCGCCTGCGCGGGCACGGCGGTCTCGCCGCCCAGGTGGGCGAGCAGCCCCAGGGCGTGCACCGCCACCACCTCGGCGCCCAGGCTCGGCGCCAGGCGCGCCACGAAGCGCACCGCACGCGCGGCCCCCTCCGAGTCGTCGACGGCGACGACGATCCGAAGCTGCCCGCCCGTCATGGCCCGCCTCCCGCGCTGACGCCGTCGGCGTGCACGCGCCGCGCCGCCTCCACCGCGCTCGCGCCCGGTCCCCCCGACGAGGCTGGCTCGGGCCGGTAGTCGGCACCGAGGAGGGCGGCCAGAGTGGCGCCCACCGACCGGCGCAGGGCATCGAGGTCGTACCCACCCTCGAGGAACAGGGCCAGTCGTCCCGGGCGCGGCGCGAACTGGCGCACCCGGGTGGCGAGGTCGGCGAAGTCGCCCGCCGTGAGGGCCAGGTCGGCCAAGGGGTCGGCGCGGTGGGCGTCGAAGCCCGCGGACACGAGCACCCACGTCGGCGAGAACCGCTCGGCCACGGGCGCGACGACGTCGTCGAGCGCGTGGCGCAGGACGTTGCCGGTCGCGCCGGCGGGCACGGGGACGTTCACGGTCAGACCGGGAGCGCCCGGGCCGCCCGTCTCGTGGACCGCGCCGGTACCGGGGTAGAGGGGCCACTCGTGGGTGGACACGTAGAGGACGCTCGGGTCGTCCCAGAAGATCGCCTGGGTGCCGTTGCCGTGGTGCACGTCCCAGTCCACGACCATGACCCGCTCCCCTCGGGCGGTGAGCGAGGCCGCGGCGACCGCGACGTTGTTGAGGAGGCAGAAGCCCATCGACTGGTCGGCCAGCGCGTGGTGCCCGGGCGGGCGCGCCGCCACGAAGGCCACGTCGCCCTCGCCGCCCTGCAGGGCCTCCACCGCGGCAAGCGCAGCCCCTGCTGCCAGCAGCGCGGTGTCCCATGAGCCCTCCCCGGCCACGGTGTCGGGGTCGAGATAGCCGCCGCCCGCCTCGCAGAAGGCACGGAGGGCCTCCAGGTAGGGCGCGGGATGGACCAGCATGAGCTCGTCCTCGGTCGCCCGGCGCGGTGCCAGGTGGACGACCGCGTCGCCCAGCCCGGCGTCGTCCACGCCCGCCAGCGCGGCCTCGATGCGCGCGGCGCGCTCGGGATGGCCCACCCCGACGTCGTGTCGGTCGAGCGCGGGATCGCCACCGACCAGCAGCACCATCCGTACTGTAGGGGCACCGTCCCCGCCATGGGGGCGACGGCGGCTCCTCGCCTACGCTCCTGCCTCCATGGACGAGCACCGTGCCCTCGACGCCCTGGACGACGCCGATGCAGTCGGGCCGGAGCAACGGGCGCGGCGAGACGGGACCAGGGCGCTGGCGGCCTCGTTGCGGGCGCTGGCGGCCGACATCGTCGACGTCGACGTGCCGCCGGGACGGGCCGAGGAGCTGCGCGCCGGTGTGGAGGGCCTACGGGCCCGGGTCAGCGGCGGGCACCGGCTGCGCTACTACGAATGCGACCGCCTCGAGGGGGCGCGCGCCGCGTTCGTCGACTTCAGCCCGGTGTCGGGCCGCTCCCATCCGCTGGCGTTGCCCATGGAGGTCGAGCACGCCGACGGCCCCGGCGGCGCCCCCGGGGTCCGCGCTCGGCTGCGCATCGGCGCCTCACGCGAGGGGCCGCCCCACGGCGTCCACGGGGGCGTCGTGGCCATGGTCTTCGACGAGCTGCTCGGTCATGCGCAACAGGTCCACGGCATCCAGGCGCTGACGGCCAGCCTCACCGTCCGCTACCGGGCGGTGACCCCGATCGACACCGAGCTCGAGTGGTTCGCCTGCGTCGTGCACTCGGGCGGCCGCCGGTGGGCTGGGCGGGCCACCTGCCGGGCCGGCGACGTGGTGACCGCCGAAGCCGACGCGTTGTTCGTGGGTGTCGACATCGACGCCATCGCCGGCCGCTGAATCTGCCAAGCTACGTGCCAGGGGCTCGTCGAGCCCGCCGGCGAGGAGGGGTGCCATGGGCGACCTGCCCGAGGTGATGCTGGCCGCCGTCTACCGCGCCCCGGGCAGGATCGAGGTCGAGGAGGTCCCCGTCCCCCGTCCCGGGCCGGGCGAGGTGCTCGTCGAGGTGGGGCACTGCGGCGTCTGCGGTTCGGACGTGCACCTGATGGTGGAGGGTTGGGGCCGGGCCGACATGGTCGGGGGCCACGAGTTCAGCGGGACCGTCGCCGCGCTCGGGCCCGACGCCGGGGACTGGCGGGTGGGCGACGTGGTGGTGGGCGGGCCGTCCCCGCGCTGTGGCACCTGCCGGCGCTGCCGCGAGGGCCGGCCCTCCCAGTGCGAGGCCCGGGGCGGGCCCGTCCTGTCGCACGCCGGGGGCGCGTTCGCCCGCTACACGATGCTTGACCACCGCGCCGTCGTGCCCGTGCCCGAGGGGATGGACCCGCGGGTCGCCGCCCTGGCGGAACCGCTGGCCGTCGCGCTCCACGGGATCACCCGGGCGGGGCTCGTCTCGGGGGACTCGGCCATGGTGTTCGGGGCCGGGCCCATCGGCGCCCTGACCGTCGCCGCCCTGCTGGCGCGCGGCGTGGCCCCGGTGCGCGTGGTGGAGCCCAACCCCCGCCGGCGCGCGTTGGCCGGCGAGCTCGGTGCGCACGAGCTGCTCGAGCCCGACGACCTCGAGACGTACCCGCCGTGGGAGCCCGAGCGGATCTCGGCGCGCGCCGTGGACGCGGTGCTCGAATGCTCGGGCAAGCGGGCCGCGATGGAGGCGGGCCTGCACCAGCTGTGCCGGGGCGGTCGCCTCGTGCTCGTCGGCGCGGGCATGGAGGCGCCGAGCTTCGATCCCAACCGCCTCCTGCTCAATGAGCTCGTCGTCTGCGGCTCGTTCGTCTACGACCACGACGGCTTCGACCGGGCCATGGAGCTGCTCGCCTCGGGCGCCATCGACGCGGCGGTCCTCGTCGAGCCCGAGGACGTCGGCCTCGACGGCCTCGGCGAGGCCCTGTCCGGGCTGGCCTCCGGGGCGGTGGCCGGCAAGGTGATGGTGGTCCCCGACCTGCTGGCGGCCCGGCGATGACGACGCACCCCTTCTATCCGTCGGGGAACCCGCGCTTCAACCACGTCGCGATGAGCGTCCCCGCCTCCCTCCTCGACGAGGAGCATCGTCGCGACATCGTCCGCTTCTGGCACGACGTCTTCGGTTTCGACGAGATGCCCACGATGACGGTGGACCGCAAGCGGCTCATCCTGAGCTGCGTGCACTGGGACCAATTCATCTTCCTCATCGCGGAGGACGAGCCGATGCGCTGTCCGCGCATGGACCATTTCGGGTTCGCGGTGGGCTCGCTCGACGAGCTCGTGGGTGTGCGCGACCGGGCCGTGGCGTATCGCGAGCACGACGACCGGGTCGAGCTGCTCGATCTCCGGGTCGACGACCAGGGGCCGGTGAAGATCCACTCGGTCTACGTCGGGTACCTGCTCCCGATGCTCTGCGAGCTGCAGTGGTGGGAGTTCGCGCGCGCCTGAACGGCGCGCGCCCGGACCTACGCTCGCAGCGTGCGGGAACGACCGTGGATCGTGCGCCGTCTGGTCGTCGCCGTCATCTCGATCGCCCTGGTGGTGGTGGGGATGGTGACGACCACCGGCGGCGCCCACCTCATCGGGCATGCCGCCTGGGGGCTGCCCAACGACCTGTGGGCGACGCTGGTGGCCGCGGAGCGCCTCCTGCACGGGGACCTGGCCCGCCTCTATACGCCCCCCACCGCCCTGGTCGCGCCGCCGGGGACCGCCGTGCTCCTGCTGCCAGCCGCGGGCCTGGTCATGGGGCTCGGGTTGACCCCGGGACCGCCGGTCACCCAGAGCCCCACCCCTTCCGCCTGGTGGGCCGCGGGGCCCTACGAGATCGCCGTGTCCTGCCTGGTCCTGTTCGCAGCCGACGCCCTGGCCGAGCGGATGGGGGTCACGGCCGGCCGGCGCGCCGTGCTCACCGTGGCCGAGGCCGTGGCGCTCTGGAACGTGTCGGTCCGCTGGGGCCACCCGGAGGACGCGGTGTCGGTGGCGTTGCTCATGTACGCGCTGGTGGCCCTGGCCGACGGCCGGACGGAGCGATCGGCGTGGCTCGTCGGCGCGGGCATGGCGGTGCAGCCGCTCATCGTCCTGGCCATCCCCGTCCTCCTCGCCGCGGTGGCGACGTGGCGGATCGTCGGGTACCTCCTGCGCGCCCTGGTGCCGCTCGCCGCCGTGCTCGTGGTGGCCCTTGTGGCCAACGCCCAGTCCACGCTGCACGCCGTCACGGACCAGCCCAACTACCCGCTCGTCGACCATCCCACCCCATGGATCCACTTCGCCCCGCACCTCGGCGACGGGGTCGTGGCCGCTGGCCCCGGTCGCCTGGTCGCCATCGTCCTCGCCTGCCTCTGCGGGCTGGTCCTGGCGCGCCGGGCCCGGCCGCCGGGGGTGTGGACGGGGGCGGAGCTCGGCGGCCTGGTGTGGTGGGTGACCGTGGCACTGGCCCTGCGCGTGGGCTTCGAGTCGGTGATGGTCGCCTATTACCTGTGGCCGCCGATCGCCCTGGCCCTGGTGGCCGCGGCGCCGCGGTGGTGGCGCCTGCTCGCCGCGTCGGTCATCGGCGGCGTGCTCACCTTCGTCTCACAGGCCACCTGGCGCGGCGAATGGGTGTGGTGGGTGCCGATGACCCTCGGCGTCGTGGCGCTGGTCGCCGTGGCCCGAGCCCCGTTCGCGCCGAGCCCCGCCCGCGTCCGGGTGCGCACGGCACGGGCGCTCGCCGCCCCGGCCGGGGCAGGCCCGAGGGGGTCGCCGCCCGGCGCCCCTCAGGGAAGCCAGGAGACGTGGCCGTGGAGGAGCACGTACCCGACGAACGCGCCCGTGTCGATGAGCGTGTGGGCGATCACCAGCCGCGGCAGCCGGCGCTGACGCTGGTAGAGACGGCCGAAGAGCAGGCCCATGGCGAAGTTGCCGACGAAGCCGCCGAAGCCCTGGTAGAGGTGGTACGCGCCGCGCAGGGTCGCACTGGCGCCCAATGAGCGGTTCTCGGGCCATTCGAGCTGGTCGAGACGGTGCAGCAGGTAGCCGCAGACGACGACCTCCTCGACCAGCGCGTTCTCGAAGGCCAGGAGGACGAGCACGGGGATCCGCCACCAGACGGCCGGAATGGTGGTGGGGACGACGCGGACGCTGAGGCCGGCGTGGAAGGCGGCCAGGTACAGGGCCAGGCCGATGCCCCCCACCACGGCGGCCAAGCCCGCGCCCCAGGCGATCTCCCGGCCGGGCCCCGTCGTGTCGAGCCCGATGCTCCGCAGCGACTCGCCCGACCGGTACAGGAGGTATCCCACCAGGGCGACGGGGACCAGCGCCACCGCGATCCCCGCCAGCTGGTAGGCGAGGTTGAGCCACTGGTTGGGCGCGGCGGAGCCGTTGATCACCGCCGTCTGCGAACGGAGCGCTTGTCCGCTGGTGAGCGAGCGCAGCAGGTCGAGGACGGCGAAGAGGGCGGAGGCGCCGAGCGACAGCGCCATCACCAGCCAGATCTCGGCCACCAGCGCCCGTCGGCTCGGAGCGAACGCCGGGTTCGTCAGCGTCCGGTCCACCGGTGAATTCAAGCACCCTCGACCGGCCGTCCCTGCGCACGGTGCGGGTCTCGGCCGGCGGGGCTACGCTGAGCGGGCCCCGGTACCCGCCGGGGTGGTGCAGGTCACAGCGAAATCCGGTGTGAACCCGGTGCTGTCCCGCAACGGTGATGTCCCTTCGGGGAACGAGCCCGGGCGCCTGTGCTGCACCGACGAGACCAGTCCTCGGAGGAAGGGCGGTTCGTTGGGCACCCGCCGGGTGTCGCATCGGACGGTGGCCGTCCTCCGACGCACGACACGGAGGAGCACCGACGCGGTGAGCACGACCACCCCACGGGTCGAGACGGCCACCCCCGAGGTCCGGTCCCGTCGACATGGGGAGCGGGGGGTCGCCCGTCCCGTGCTGGCGTCGCGCCGGACGCGGCGCCCGGTGGTCATCGCCCTCGCCGTCCTCGCCGGCGCGCTGATCGCCGGGGTGTCGACCGGCCCCGCCGACCTGTCGCTCGGCGTGGTCGCCCGTGCCCTGCTCGCGCACGTCCCGTTCCTGCACCTGCATACGGGCGTCACGCAGGTCCAGTCCGACATCGTCTGGCAGGTGCGCATGCCACGGGTCGTCCTCGGCGCGCTCGTGGGGGCCATGCTGGCCGGCGGTGGTGCCGCGTACCAGGGCGTGTTCCGGAACCCGCTGGCCGACCCCTACCTCCTGGGGGTGGCCGCCGGCGCGGGCCTGGGCGCCACCGTGGTGATCGTCGCCGGCCCGGGGATGCACCAGCTGGTGCCGCTCGCCGCCTTCGTCGGCGCAGCAGGCGCGGTGGTGATCACCTACACGCTCGGCGCCCGCACGTCCCGCGGGCGGGCCACCGTGGGGATCGTGCTGGCGGGCGTCGCCGTGGCCGCCTTCCTCACCGCGGTGCAGACCTACGTCCAACAGCAGCACACCCAGGACCTCCAGGAGGTCTACACCTGGATCCTCGGGCGCCTCACCACCGCCACCTGGTCGGACGTCGCCGTGGTGATCCCCTACGCGGCGGTGAGCGCCACCATCCTGCTGGCGCACCGCCGGCACCTCGACGTTCTGCGCGTGGGCGAGGACGAGGCCACAACCCTCGGCATCCACGCGCCGCGGGTGCGGCTGCTGGTGGTCATCGGCGCCACGATCGGCACGGCGGCTGCCGTGGCCTTCACGGGCCTCATCGGGTTCGTCGGCATCATCGTGCCCCACATCGTGCGGCTGACCGCGGGGTCGAGCTACCGCGTGGTGCTGCCCGTGTCGCTGATCGGGGGCGCCGCCTTCCTGGTGCTCGCCGACATCGCGGCCCGTACCGTGCAGGCGCCCACCGAGATCCCCATCGGGATCGTGACCGCCTTCATCGGGGCCCCGTTCTTCCTGTTCGTCCTGCAGTCGCGCCGGGCGCAGCGAGGCGTGTGAGATGGCCCGCGCGGCATCGGTCGTGATCGTCAACACCGGGGACGGCAAGGGGAAGTCCTCGTCCGCTTTCGGCGTCATGGGCCGTGCCTGGGCGCGTGGCTGGCGCGTGTGCGTCATCCAGTTCATGAAGAGCGACGACTGGAAGGTGGGGGAACGAAAGCTGGGCGCGCACCTCGGCATCGAATGGCTCACCCTGGGCGACGGCTTCACCTGGGAGTCCACCGACCTCGACGAGACTGCCGCCAAGGGGCGCCACGCCTGGTCCGTCGCCAAGGAGAAGCTCGCCTCCGGGGACTACGACCTGCTCATCCTGGACGAGCTGACCTACGCAGTGTCGTTCGGCTGGGTGGACGTCGCCGACGTGGTCGAGGCGGTGCGGGATCGAGCGCCGTCGACCAACGTCGTCATCACCGGGCGGGACGCCGCACCGGAGATCGTCGAGATCGCCGACACGGTGACCGAGATGCGCAAGGTGAAGCACGCGTTCGACAAGGGCATCACCGCCAAGAAGGGAATCGAGTATTGACCGCGCCGGGACCTCGCCCGCGGACCGAGGGTGTCCCCTCGTTGTGGGGCGACGGGGACGACGGTTCCGTGCTCGTGTGGCGCCTGGCCTCGCCGCGGCTGGTGGCCTCGAGCGCGCCCCTGGGCGGGGGCGTGGGCGTGCGGCACTGGATCGTCAACGCCCAGGTGCCGCTCGACTACGGCCGCCTCGACCCGGCGGCCCACCTCGCCGACATCGCGGGTCGTGCGGGGTTGATGGGCGAGGGAGTCGGGATGCTGACCGCGGCCGACGTGCGTGCCCTGCAGCGGACGGCCGACGGCGGCGTGCGCGTCGACGCCACCGTCGGCATCACCCATCCGACCTGGGCGGCCGACGGCGATCCGGAGGACGCCGACGCGGCAGCGGGCGCGACCGGGGTGGAGGCGCCGGCGGGGACCATCAACATCGTCGCGTCGATCCCCGCGCGCCTCGCCGACGCGGCCATCGTGAACGCGGTCGCCACCGTCGCGGAGGCGAAGGCCCAGGCGCTGTGGGACGCGGGCATCGGGGCGACGGGCACGGCGTCGGATGCCGTCTGCCTCGTCACCGCGCTCGACGGGCCCTCGGCGGCCTTCGGCGGGCCGCGCTCGACGTGGGGGGCGCGCCTGGCTCGGGCCGTGCACCGCGCCGTGCTCGCCGGATGCCGGGCCGAGGCAGGGCGGGCATGATCACGTTGGTGCTCGGGGGCGCGCGCTCGGGGAAGTCCGTCGTCGCGGAACGGCTGGCCGCCGGCCTTGGCGGGCCGGTCACGTACATGGCGACCCTGGTCACAGGCGACGACGCGGACCTCGGGGCTCGCATCGACGTGCACCGCCGACGCCGGCCCGCCGACTGGACCACGGTCGAGCCCGGTCCGGGGCTTGCCGGCGCACTCCGCACCACGACCGGGACGGTCGTCGTGGACTCGCTGGGGCCGTGGGTCGCGGCGGCCCCCGCGATGGCGGTCGACGCCGCCGACCTGTGCGCCGCCCTGGTCGGGCGCCGTGGGGACACGGTGCTCGTGAGCGAGGAGGTCGGCATGGGCGTGCACCCGGCGACCGAAGCGGGACGGGCGTTTCGCGACGCACTCGGGTCGCTGAACCAGGCGGTGGCGGCCGTCGCCGACGACGTCCTGCTCGCGGTGGCCGGCCGGGTGCTGCGCCTGGAGGACGGCCCGCGCTGATGCGGCGAGCGCTGTCGTTCCTCACGCCGTTCGGTCCGTCAGCCGTGCCGTCTCGCACGACGCTGGGCTGGTTCCCCGTCGTCGGCGCGGCGGTCGGCCTGGGGGTGGGCGGCGCCTGGTGGGTCGCGGGACGCCTCTGGCCGCCGCTGGTGGCCGGGGCCGTGGCCGTGGTGGCGGACGGCGCGCTCACCGGCTTCCTCCATCTCGACGGGCTCGCCGACGCCGCGGATGGCCTGCTGCCCCCCCTGGCGCGCGATCGGCGGCTGGAGGCGATGGCCGACGTCGCGGTCGGCGCCTTCGGCGTCTGTGCGGTGGGGTGCGTGCTCGTGGTCCGCTTCGGCGCCTTTGCGTCGATGCGTGCGGTGCCGCTGGCCGTCGCCGCGCTGTGGTGCCTGTCGCGCACCGCCATGGCGGTGACCGCCGAGGTCGTCCCGTACGTCCGTCCTGCCGGCCTCGCCTCCGCCTTCGTCGGCGAGCCCGGCGCCGCTGATCCCCTGCGCGACGGCGTCGTCGCGGTCGTGGGCGTCGTCCTGGTCGCCGGCCTGACGCTCGCCTCGGGGCAGTGGCGCACGGCGGCGGCCGCCGCGATCGCCGCGGTGGCCTTCGCCGGCGTGGTGGCGTTCGCGTGGCGCCGCATCGGCGGGTTCACCGGGGACGTGCTGGGGGCGGCCGGTGTCGTGGCCGAGACCGCGGGCCTCTTGGCGCTGGCGGCGAAGTGGTGAGACCATCCGACGCGGGGCAGGCCGCCCTCGGTCTGCTGGCCGACGGGCTGGCGGCCGAGCCGCCCGACGCGCTGCACCCCGTGGCCTGGTTCGGCCGGTGCATGGGGGTCGTGGAGCGCGTCGTCTATCGCGACAGTCGGCGTGCGGGCGTGGGGTATGCCGCGTGCGGCATCGTCATCGGGGTCGCGGCAGGTGCTGCCGTGCGGTCCACGGTGGGTGCGACGGCGCTGGCCGTCGCCGGACGCGCTCTTCGTGACCGTGCGACGGAGATCGCCCGCGCGCTCGACGCCGACGACCTCGACCGCGCACACCGGCTGCTGCCGTCGCTGGTCGGACGCGACGTCGACGATCTCGACGCCAAAGAGACGGCGCGGGCGGTCATCGAGTCCGTCGCCGAGAACACGGTCGACGCGGTGGTGGCACCCGCGGTGTGGGCCGCGGTCGCCGGCGCGCCGGGCGTGCTGGCCCACCGTGCGCTGAACACGATGGACGCCATGGTCGGGCACCGCTCCGCTCGCTACGAGCGATTCGGCTGGGCGAGCGCGCGACTCGACGACGCGGCCGCGTGGGTGCCGGCGCGCGTCGCTGCCGCACTGGTCGTGCTCGTACGGCCCCGGGCCCGGCACGCGGTGCTCCGGGCCGTCCGCACGCAGGCCCTGGAGCATCCGTCGCCCAACGCCGGCGTGGTGGAGGCGGCGTTCGCCGCCGCGCTGGGCCTGCGCCTCGGCGGCCCGGGCTCGTACCGGGGTGTGCCCGAGCTGCGCCCGCACCTCGGCGAGGGCCGACCCCCCGAGCCGGCCGACATCGGGCGCGCCGTGGTCCTCGCCCGGGACGTGGAGCTGGCACTGGCGGCGGGGCTGGCCACCGTGGCCGCGGGACGGTACGCCTGGCGCCGAGCCCGCCGCGGCGTCCTCACGGCGGGGCAAACAGGGGTCCGGCCATGAGCGTCCTGCCGCCGCCCGGCCCGCACGGGGGTGACGGTGCCGCGATCGCCGCCGCGCTGGGCATCGACCCCGAACACGTGCTGGACCTGTCGCAGTCGCTCAACCCGGTCGCCCCCGACCCCGTGCCGGTGCTGTCGCGCCATTGGCGCGCGGTGCGGGCCTACCCGGACCCCGCCGCGGCCACCCGCCGGTTGGCCGAGGCCATCGGTGTGGACGCCGAGCGGGTGCTGCTGACCAACGGGGGGTCGGAGGCCATCTCGTTGGTGGCGGCAGTGCTCGGCGGTCGAGTCGACGAACCGGAGTTCGCGCTTCATCCCCGTGGCACCGGTCCGCGGTGGCGGTCCAACCCCCACAACCCGTCAGGGTTGCTGGCCCCACCCGACGAGGAAGCCGGCGTGTGGGACGAAGCGTTCTTCCCTCTGGCCACCGGTCGCTGGACCCGGGGCGACGAGGAGGCGGTGGTCGTCGGCTCGCTCACGAAGCTGCTGGCCTGTCCCGGCCTTCGGCTGGGATACGTCCTGGCCGATCCCGGACTCTTGGCGCGCGTGCGCGCGGCTCAGCCGCAGTGGGCAGTGAACGGGCCGGCCGCGTCGGCCCTCGGGGACCTGCTCGACACGGTCGACCTCGGGGCCTGGGCGAACGAGATCCGGGCGCTGCGCACCGAGCTCGTCGACGTGCTCGTGCGCCACGGGCTCTCCCCACGGCCGTCGGACGCCACCTGGGTCCTCGTCGACGCACCAGGTCTGCGGACACGACTGGCGCCGGAAGGCGTCGTGGTGCGGGACTGCACGAGCTTCGGGCTGGCGGGCGTGGCACGTGTGGCGGTCCCGTCTGCCGACGGGCTGGCCCGGCTCGACGCCGCGCTGGCCGCGACCGACCCGACCGGCGCCCCGTCGGGGCGCGATCTCACCGGCGCCCCGTCGGGGCGCGATATGGAAAGGACCCCGCTGATGCCCCTCGTCTCGTTCCCGGACGCCGTCGCCGCGTTGCGCCCCACCGACTCGGCCGCCGCCGCCGAGGCCACCGCGCACCACGACCGGTTGACCAAGCCCCGCGGCGCGTTGGGCCGGCTCGAAAGCCTGGGCGTGCAGTTGGCGGCCATCGCAGGCGAGAGCCCGCCACCGGTCCCCGAGCCGGTGACGGTGGCCGTGTTCGCCGGGGATCACGGTGTCGTCGACGAGGGGGTCACGCCCTGGCCGCAAGAGGTGACGGCACAGATGGTGGCGAACTTCTGTGCCGGCGGCGCGGCCGTCAACGTGCTGGCCCGTCACGTCGGGGCGCGGGTCTTGGTGGTGGACGTCGGCGTGGCCACGCCGATCCCGGCCGACGCCCCTGAACTGCTCCGCCGCAACGTCCGGGCCGGGACGCGGAACCTGGCCCGTGGGCCGGCCATGACCCGAACCGAGGCGGATGCCGCCTTGACCGTCGGCGTCGAGGTGGCGTCGCTCGCCGTCGACGAGGGGGCGCGCCTGCTGGTCACGGGCGACATGGGCATCGGCAACACCACGCCGTCCGCTGTGCTCATCGCCGCGTTGACTGGGCGTGAGGTCGACGCCGTCACCGGTCGGGGCACGGGCATCGACGACGAGATGCTCGACCGCAAGCGAGCCGTCGTCGCCGGGGCCCTCGGGCGGTTGCCGGCCGGGAGCGATCCGCTCGACGTCCTTGCCGAGGTGGGCGGGCTCGAGATCGCGGCCCTGGCCGGGTTCGTCGTGGGCGCGGCAGCGCGGCGTGTCCCGGTGATCGTCGACGGGGTCATCGCGGCCGCCGCGACCGTTGTCGCGGCCTCGGTCGCCCCGGACGCGCTCGGGTACGTCGTGGCGGGGCACCGCTCGAGCGAGCCCGGATCGGCCGCCGCGCTGGCGCATCTCGGGCTCGAGCCCGTCCTCGACCTCGACCTTCGTCTCGGTGAGGGAACAGGCGCGCTCCTCGCGGTCCCGTCGGTGCAGGCCTCGGCCAAGATCCTGCGTGAGATGGCGACGTTCGACGGTGCGGGAGTGACCGACAAGGGTGACCCAAGGAGCTGAGTGCCGGCGGCGCGCGTCACGGCGCCTCCTGGCGACCGGATGGTTTGCCGCGCTCGGCACGCTCGGGGTGTCGGTGCTGGTGGCCGGTTGTGGAGCCGGGTCCGTCACGTCCCGCTCGACGGCACCTGCCACGACGGCACCTGCCACGACGGGCCCCCCGACGAGTTCCACTCCGTCCCAGCCGCCTTCTGGGTCGACCGTCGATCCGCTGACCGCCCCGGTGCGCTCCGCCGCGTCGCTGGAGGCCTCGGGTGGGCCCGGTTCCACGCCGGCGACGCTGGTGCATCCTCCGGGGATCGTCCTCGTCCCGCCGAGCCAGCTCGGCGCGTCGCCTGTCGCGACGATCGGGTCGTGGGAGCTCGTGGCCCGTTCCGCCGACGACCGGGAGCTGCTCGTCTCGGTCGGCTACGGGGGATGCGAACGCCTTGCTGCCCTGGACGTCGCCGTCACCGCCGCGGACGTGACGATCACCCCGAGGTTGCGTACGGCCGCCCCCGGCACGGTGTGCCCGGCGATCGCCGTGGCCGTTCGGTTCCTGGTCGATATCGGCGCCCCGCTCGGCTCCCGGGCCCTGCTCCATCCACCGCCGGGCTGAGCGCGGCCGACCACGGTGTGACCCGACGGGCCCGCCGCCCGGCGGATGCGAGAATGCGCTGATGTCCGTCACCCGAGCCGTGATCGAACAACGCCTCCGGCATGCCTTCGACGCCCTGGAACCTGGTGCCGACCCCGTGCTCCGGGCCTCGGACCACGCGGACTTCCAGGCGAACGGCGCCCTCGCCCTGGCCAAGCGCCTCGGTCGCAACCCACGCGAGGTGGCCGAGGAGGTTTGCCGGACGGCGGCGCTCGACGACGTCTGCCGATCGGTCGAGGTGAGCGGCCCCGGATTCGTCAACCTGACCCTGGCCGACTCGTTCGTCGCGACACAGCTCGACGCCATGGCCTCCGACGAGCGCCTGAGCGTCCCCGCCGCGGACGACCCACAGACGGTGGTCGTCGATTACTCGGCGCCCAACGTGGCCAAGGAGATGCACGTCGGCCACCTCCGGTCGACCATCATCGGGGACGCGCTGGTGCGCACCCTCGAGTACATGGGACACCGCGTGGTCAAGGAGAACCATGTGGGGGACTGGGGCACCCCCTTCGGGATGCTCATCGAGCACCTGCTCGACCTGGGCGAGGAGAAGGCGGTCGAAGAGCTTTCCGTCGGCGATCTCGACACCTTCTACCGGCAGGCGCGGGCCTCGTTCGACGCGGACCCGGCGTTCCAGGAGCGCAGCCGACGCCGGGTGGTCGCCCTGCAGTCCGGCGACGAAGAGACGCTCCGGCTCTGGCGGGTCCTGGTGGCGCAGAGCGTCCGGTACTTCGACGAGGTCTACACCAAGCTCGACGTTCTGCTCACCGACGAGGACATCGTCGGTGAGAGCTTCTACAACCCGATGCTGGCGGAGACCGTCGCCCAGCTCGACCGGCAGGGCCTGCTCGTCGAGAGCGAGGGTGCGCTGTGCGTCTTCCCGCCGGGGTTCACCAATCGCAACGGGGACCCCCTGCCGCTCATCGTCCAGAAGTCGGACGAGGGTTACGGCTACGCCACCACCGACCTCGCCGCCATCCGCGATCGGGTCGGTCGCATCGGCGCCCAGCGCATCCTCTACGTCGTGGGCGCCCCGCAGGCGCAGCACTTCGGCATGTGTTTCGCCACCGCCCGGCTGGCGGGGTGGCTGCCCGCGGACGACACCGCCGTCCACGTGGCGTTCGGCAGCGTGCTCGGCGCCGACCGCAAGATGTTCCGGACGCGGGCCGGTGACACGGTCAAGCTGGGCGACCTTCTCGACGAGGCGGTGGCACGCGCCGACGCCGCCATCGCCGAGCGCGATCCGCAGCTCGAGGCGGGGGCTCGCGCCCCGGTGGCACGCGCCGTGGGCATCGGTGCGGTGAAGTTCGCCGACCTTTCCACGGACCGGGTCAAGGACTACGTCTTCGACTGGGACCGAATGCTCGCCTTCGAGGGGTTCACGGGCCCCTATCTCCAGTACGCGTACGCTCGCATCCGCTCGATCTTCCGCCGCGCCGGCGATCTCGACGCCGATCGGTGGCCCCATGCGCCGTTCCCCCTCGGTGAGCAGGCGGAGCGGGACCTGGCGCTGGCGCTCCTGGCATTCCCCGACGCCCTCGACGCCGTGCTCGAGGGCTTCGCTCCGAGCCGGCTGTGCGCCTACCTCTACGACGTTGCATCGGCGTTCGCCACCTTTTTCGAGAACTGCCCGGTCCTGCAGGCTCCCGGTGACGAGCTCCGACAGGGCCGCCTCCGCCTGGCGGACCTGACGGGCCGAGTGCTCGCCCAGGGCCTGGCGCTGGTCGGCATCACTGCGCCGGAGCGGATGTAGCCGACGCTCGGCAGCCGGCACCACCGGTGCCCCTGTCGGTCCCGGTGCCGCTGTGCGACCGTCGCTGCAGCAAGAATGGGTCCATGCGCACCGGATCACTCTTCGGCCCGGACGCGACGTTCCTCGGGGTGCCCGCCGCCGACCTCGACGACCCGACGTCCTACGCGGACGCCGTCGCGGTGATCGTCGGGGCCCCCTTCGACGGGGGGACCTCACACCGTCCGGGCTGCCGCTTCGGGCCCGGCGCCATCCGCACCACCGACTACCTGCCCCACGACGGCCGTCGTCCACACCTAGCGCTGGGGGTGGAGCCGCTCGGCGAGCTTGGCGTGGTCGACGTGGGTGACGTCGAGATGCCGCCCGGGGACACCGACCTCGGCTTGGCACGCCTCGAGGCGGCCGTCGAGCGGATCGCCCGCGCCCGCGCCGTGCCAGTGGTCCTCGGGGGCGACCACACCATCGCCTTGCCCGACGTCACCGGCGTTGCCCGGGCGGTGGGCTGGGGCCGGGTGTCGGTGCTCCACTTCGACGCGCACGCGGACACGGCGGACACGCAGTTCGGGCTCCTCCACGGGCACGGCACGCCCATGCGGCGGCTGATCGAGTCCGGCGCGGCGCGCGGCGACCGCTTCCTGCAGATCGGCCTGCGCGGCTACTGGCCCGATGAGGACACCCTCGAATGGATGGCCCAGCAGCGCATGCGCAGCTACGAGATGACGGAGCTCACCGGGCGGGGGATCGATACGTGCCTGACGGAGGCATTCGCCATGGCAACCGACGACTGCGACGCCGTGTTCCTCTCCGTGGACATCGACGTCGTCGACCCGGGTCTCGCCCCGGGGACGGGTACCCCCGAGCCCGGGGGCCTGAGCGGCCGTCAGCTCCTCGATGCCGTGCGCCGCATCACCATGGAGCTCCCTGTCGCCGGCATCGACCTCGTCGAGGTGTCGCCGCCGTTCGACCACGCCGAGGTGACCGCCTACCTGGCGAACCGCGTGGTGCTCGAGGCGCTGTCGGGGATGGCCTGGCGACGCCGCGGCGAGACGGGGAGGGGAGAGCGGCGCGTGCCCGGCGATCCGCTGCTCAAGGGCCGCCGGACGACGCCGTAACGCTCGGCGCTCACGCCATGGTGTCGAGGATCTCGCGCACCATGTCCACGGTGGTGTCGGGGTGCAGGAAGGCGAGGCGGGCGACAGGCTCGCCTTCCCAGGTGCTCGGCGTCACGAAGGCGGTCTGGTCCGCCAGCAGCTGCGCCGACCAGCGGTCGTAATCGGTGCGGGTCCACCCCGGACGGCGCACGAGGACGATCGACAGCTCGGGCTCGCACACCAGCTCGACGTGCGGGCTTGCGCGTACGACGTCCGCGCTGGCGTGGGCGGTCTCGAGCACGGCATCGACCGCGTCGCGGTAGGCGTCGGTGCCGTGGACGGCAAGGGAGAACCAGAGCGGGAGTCCTCGGGCCCGGCGGGTGAGGTGCACGGCGTAGTCGCTGGGGTTCCAGACGTCGTCGGCTCCTTCGTGGATGATGTCGAGATAGGACGCGTCCTGGGTATGGACCGCCTTGGCCAGACGAGGTTCGCGATAGAGCAGGGCCGCGCAGTCGAAGGGTGCGAAGAGCCACTTGTGGGGATCGACCACCAGTGAATCGGCGTGTTCGATCCCGGTGAAGTGCTGGCGCGCTGTGGTCGAGAAGAGCGCGGCTGCGCCGTATGCGCCGTCGACGTGGAACCACAGGGAGCGCCGGGTGCATACCTCGGCGACGCCGGCGAGGTCGTCCACGAGCCCGGCGTTGGTGGTCCCCGCCGTCGCCACCACTCCCACGACGCTCTCCGGGTCGGGATCCGACGCCAGGGCCTGCTCGAGCGCCGCGCCGGTGAGCCGGTGTTCGACTTCGGGCACGAGCAGTGGCTCGACCCCGATGATGGCGAATGCCCGGGCGACCGAGGAGTGGGCTTCGGCCGTCACCGCCATCCGAGACCGGGCCGGACTGGACCCGCCGCGTCGCAGCGGCGCGGTGTCTCGGGCGACGACGAGCGCCGACAGGTTCGCCAGCGTGCCGCCGCCCACGAAGCACCCGCCCGCCCGCGACGGGAGCCCGGCCAGGTCTGCCAGCACCCGAAGCGCCTGGTTCTCCGCGGCCACGGCCCCCGCGGCTTCAAGCCAGGACGTCGCCTGGAGCGACGAGCACGACACCACCATGTCGAAGAGCAGGGCCGCTTTCGTCGGCGCGGCCGGAATGAAGGAGAGAAAGCGCGGGCTGTCGCAGGAGACGATGGCCAAAGCAAGATGTTCGGTGAAGGCCCGGAGCACCGTCTCGGGGTCGTTGCCGTCGGGCCGCATGAGCCCGTCGAGCGTGTGGCCCAGAGACGCCTCAATGCCGCCGAAGTCGAGCGGTACCGGGTCGAGTGCGAGACGCTCGTGGCAGTAATCGAAGACCATCCGGGCCATGCGCTCGTCGAGCTGAAACATGGGGTTGCGGGCCATGTCGCCATTCTCGACCAGGGCCCGACACCGCGGGTCGACCCGCGGTCCCCGTCGTGATGGATAGGGACGGGGATTGGCCGTCCGATGCGGCGAGCCCGGCGAGAGGAGTTCCGTCCCCTATGGCCTGTTGCGACCCGGGGCGTTGCCGCCTTGGCCGCCCCGGCCCGCGCTGCTTTGGCCGCCCCGACCCGCGCCCTGGTTGCCCTGGCTGTTCCAGCCGTCGCCTCGACCGCCCCAGCCGCTGCCCTGGCCTCCATGATCGCCAAAGCCCTGACCGCCGCTCTGCGGATCACCGCCGCCCTGCGAACTACCCCCTTGCGGACCAACGCCGCCCTGCGGACCACCACCGCCCTGCGGATCACCGCCGCCCTGCGAACCACCACCCTGAGGACCACCCCCGCCGCTTGTGCCACCGCTCTTGGTGCCACCCCTCTTGGTGCCACCGCCCCTCGTGGCACCGCTCTTGGTGCCCCCGCCCCTCGTGGCACTGCTCTTGGTGCCCCCGCTCTTGGTGCCACCGCCCTGCGCGCCACCGCCCTCCGCACCACCGCCCTGCGGACCACCACCGCCCTGCGGATCACCGCCGCCCTGCGCGCCACCGCCTTGAGTTCCACCGCCTTGGAAGCCGCTGCCCAGGCTGATACCGCCCGGAGTGGTCTGGGTTCCACCGCTTTGGGTGCCGCCGCTCGTGCCACCGCTTTGGCTGCCACCGCTGCCCTGCGCACCACCGCCTTGAGTTCCACCGCCCCTGGTGCCACCGCCCTTGGTGCCACCGCCCAGGCTGGTACCGCCCGGGGTGGCCTGGGTTCCACCGCTTCCCTGCGCACCGCCGCTCGTGCCACCGCTCGTGCCACCGCTCTGGCTGCCACCGCGCTGGGTGCCACCGCTCTGGGTTCCACCGCTCTGGGTTCCACCGCTGCCCTGCGCACCACCGCTTTGGGTTCCACTGCTTTGGGTGTCACCCTGGGACCCACCTTCGGTGAGGGCGGCGATTCCCTGGGAGCCGGCAGCCGGATTGTTGCCACCACCTCCATTTTCGGAGCCGCCACTGAGGACCTGGTCCCCATTTGTCGGTGCACCCAAATCCTCGTTCCCGCTGTCGGTGCTCGGTCGCGATGTCATCGCTACGAGGGACAGGGCGGGAGCCGGTCCTTGTGGTGCCGGTGGGGTCAGGCCGGTACTTGCTTCGAGCACGTGTATCGCCAGGTCCCGAACCGAGGGCGAAATCACTCCGGCGGCACTGAGACTGGTGACAGAGGAGAGGCCGGCCAGAGCGCCCAAAGCGAGGCGAGCCGGAAGGGACTCAAAGGCTCGCAGCTCCTGCACAGTCAGCAAGTCGTCACGTCGCAGGGCCGCAAGGATCGATTCGATCGCCTCGAGATCGAACTTCTCACCCGGTCGACTGTTTGCCTGCACCATGCTGTCAAGGACCGCATAGAGCCGACCCTCCGAGACGGCCGGGGGCGGTATGGAGGAAGGGGTTTCGTCACGAGAAAGGAAACCAAAGCCAAAGCGCTTCCCACTGCGTACGAGCTCGGCAAATTCCTCGCCGGGGAGGGCAGGACTGAACAAGAAGCCCTGTACGTGGTCGCAACCGTGGTCCACGAGGAACCGGAACTGGCCATCAGTTTCGACGCCTTCCGCGACAACGTCGAGGTCTAGGCAATGCGCCAGCGCGATCACTGCACCGACGATTGAAGCTGCACTCGAATCGGCATCGGTTCTGGACACGAACGACCGGTCAATCTTGATGGCGTCCACTGGGAACTCGGCCAGATAGGTCAACGCGCTGTATCCCGTTCCGAAGTCATCGATCGAACAATGGATGCCCTTCGCCCGCAATGCCCTTAGCGTCTGCGTGACGTCATCCATATGTTCGACGAGCACCCCTTCTGTTACCTCTATTTCGAGGCGACGCGGATCGAAACCGGTGCGGTCCAGGACCTCGGAGACCATGGTGACGGCCGACTGACGAGAGAATTGACGTGGAGACATGTTCACGGCCACCGGAAACTGCAGCAGGCCGTCCTCGTCCCACCGGTTTGCCTGCCGGCAAACGGTCTCGAGCACCCATTCGCCCAGTGTCTCGACCAGGGTGCTCTCCTCCGCCAAGGGAATGAAGGCCCATGGGGGAATGAAGCCGAGCTGTGGGTGGAGCCAACGAGCGAGTGCCTCAGCACCACTGATCTCACCCGTCGCCACATCGAACCTCGGTTGATAATGGACAACCAGCCGGTCGCTTTGGACGACGGCTCGAAGGCTTGATTCCAACGCGAACCGGAGTCTGGCCCTCGCGCTCATCGCCGAGTTGTAGACCGCGAACGTATTGCGCCCAGAGCGCTTTGCCTGGTACATCGCGGTGTCCGCATTCTTCAAAAGGGAATCGACGTCTTCGCCATCATCGGGATAGAGCGCGATCCCCGCGCTCGCCTGGACGGTCAGCTGGCGGCCGCCAATGGTGATGGGGTCGGCGAACACCGCCAAGGCACGCTGGGCGAAACCAGCGCAGCCGTCTTTGTCCTCGATCTCCGGCAACAAGAAGGTGAACTCGTCGCCGCCCATTCGGGCAAAGGTGTCTTGAGCGCGCAGGCACCCTTGAAGGCGCTTGACCACGGCCTGGAGCACCTGGTTCCCGACGGCGTGTCCAAGGCTGTCGTTGATGCTCTTGAACCGGTCGAGGTCAAGATACATAACGGCGACCGGGGAGGCTGAGCGATGGGCGAGGCTCAGCGACGTCTTCAGCCGATCCTCGAACAGGGTGCGATTGCATATGCCCGTGAGTGGATCGTGTTGCGCCCGGTACTCCGCTGCAGCGTGTGCAAATACTTTGTGGAGCAGATAGAAGACGACGATCAGCGGCAGCACGACTGCCGCGATGGCCAGCCCCGCCTCACGAGCCGATCCGGTGTTGAGGAGCCGAGTCAGAAGGGCAGCTGGGACGAGGAGAGTGGACACCAGCAGCACGGCCACATGCGCGGTGCTGGGCCGTGTCGAACGTACGGGCACCGGCTCGAAAGGTGCTCGATGCGAGGAGTGGACGAGCGCACCCGCCCAGAGGCATGCGCCCCAGAGGACGATCGCGTTGAGGGGCACCCATGACGAATGACCCGACACGGCCAGGACGCAGGTGGCGATGGCGGCGACGAAAAGGCAGCCCATGGCGCCGATCAGGTAGCGGTATCCGACGGGATACTCGGGTGTCAACGAGATCAGGCATACCGTGAGCCATAGGGCGACAAAGTCGACGCCGGGTGCTGCAAGTAGCGGGAGATCGCGCCCGGGATTCCACGCATGGCTCGGAATGAGCCAGAGAGCGGTCACCACGATCGCAAGCGCGGAGGCGGCTACGACCGCCTCGGTGAGCGCTTCGCTGGCGCGAACCGGCAGGCGCAGCCAAATGAGGGTCGTCAATCCGACGACAGCGAGGGTGCCGCCACCCATCGACAAGATCAGGAAGTCAGCCGAGTTCGCGGGGTTGGAAGCGGCGTGCACAGCTTGGATCACGGCAGCGCAGACGACGGACAGCAGACCAAGACAGAGAGCGATCCACGCCGACCGCCACGCCCGTCCATGGCATCGACCGCTGGCCCACAGTCCGTAGAGCGAGGCCGAGACCGCACCGAGGCCCACCAACAGGGCCGCGGCGAACGGGGAGAGCATCGAGACGAGGCGGATCACCGCCGCCAGGAGGATCACGACGCCAATCCCTCGCGCCAGCGGTGCGAGGTTCCTCAACCTGTGCCATTCCCCAGTTGCCTCGGTGGCCGCCGACTCGACCGAGGGCGAGGTGGTCATTGAGACCCTTGGACGCAGTCGAGCAATGCCCGGTGGGCGCGGCGAATCGTCTCACCGACTTCCACCAACTCGGTGCCGATCGGGTGCGAGGAGGCGACGTTGGTCCGCAAGCTCTCGACGGCCGCCGAGGCATTGCGGAGAGAAGCGAGCGCGGCCGCGAAGGGAAGCGGGGCGAGCAGGCCGGACGACACCGACCCGGACGACACCGACGAGGTCTGGTTCTCGAGGGGCATGGTTTCTCCAAATGGCGACCCCTCATGACCCCCGGCTCCGTGATCGGTGTTCCGGGCCCGGATCTGAAGCGATTTGGGAGCCATGGCGGGAATTCGGGCCCATTGGACAAGCCCTGGCAGACCGGCACTGACGCGAGCACGTTCCACGGCGGGGTCCGGGGGGGCGGATCCCCGGCGCCCCCAGGAGTGACGGCCCTGGCAGTGGGGCCCCCAGGAGTGCGCAAGGAGGCCGGGTGGGGGCCTCCTCCGAGACCGGGCTCGCCGGGGGCGGGTCGCGGGTGAGTCTCAAGGGCTCCCAGCGTCCCACTGGGCGGTTCCAGTGCCGCCACGCCGGTGGCCCGCCCGGGGGCGCGCCGTGCCCGCGAGGTGCCAGTGGTCCCGTCTCCTCGGGATCCGCGGACCAGACGACCTGGTTCACAGGGCCGGTGTTGTTCTCACTAAGCGCCGAGCTCACCACGGACGCCGAGGCGCATTTCGGCATGGAGGGCGACGCACTCACCGACCGAGCGCTCGCAGTGCTCGACGGGCCTGCCGAACCCGTCGAGCCAGACGACGAAGCCGTCGTGGTACCCGACGAGCAAGCGGTGCCGAGGACGGCCGACGCTGGCCAGGCCGCGGGCCAAGACGCGATGCGGCGAGCAACAGTCGGACGTCGAGGGGTTCCAGATGGGCAGCGACTTCGGCCTGTCCGCGAGCGCGCTGCTCGGTCCGATCGTCCAGGGCGGGTGAGTGCACAACCCTGCCCATTCGGAGCGCTGCTGTGGCCTGGCGGGACTGATCGACCACATTCGCGCCCGAGCCGCGCCCCGCTGCCGACGCAGCGCTCGACCCGGGCGCCGAGGGCTCAGCCTTCGGTGTGCTGGCGGGCGTCACGGCACGAGGTGGCTTCGTGCTCGTGACCGGATCGCGCTGCGGCAGGGCCGGGGACGGGGCAGGCGAGCCGCCGGCCGCCGCGGGCCCCGTGGCGCGACGGTCAGGCCGGCGCGTCGGCGGCGACCCGGCGGCCGGGTTCTCTCATGTCCCGCAGCCCCGGCACGAGCAGGAAGGCGAGCGTCACCGCGGCCCCGAGCGCCCCCCCCGCCACGAGCATGGTCCGTGCCCCGAGAGTCTGCGCGATGGGCGCCGTGATGGCGTAGCTGAGGGGCAGCAGGGCCGTCGACACGCACCAGTCGATGCTCGAGACGCGCCCGAGCATGACGTTGTCCACCCGACGCTGCTTGAGCGTGGACCAGAAGACGGCACCGACGGCCTCCGCACCATTGACGACGAGGGCGGCCAGGGCCAGGCCCCAAACGTGGCGCGCGACCCCGTAGCCGGCCACACCGAGCGTGGCGATCGCCCACCACAGGTAGATCACGGACAGGGGGTGCTCGGACTTGCGGCTGCGGCCGGCCGCCACCGCGCCGAAGAGGGCGCCGACGCCGCCGATGGCCAGGATCGCACCGTAGATGGAGGCGCCGCCATGCAGCTCGTCGCGGACGACGAAGGGGAGGAGCACCTGTGTGGGTCCGATGAACAGTACGTACGTCACCGCTGCGCAGGCGAAGGTGGCCCAGAGCCATGTGCGGCCACTCACATAGCGCAGACCCTCGGTCAGGTCGCGGCGCAGGATGCCGGTCCGCCCGGTGGCCACGGCCGGGAGGCGGGTCATTCGGGCGAGGCACAGCGCCGACAGCGCGAAGGTCACGGCGTCGAAGGCGAACGCACCGGCCGGGTGGCACAGCGCGACCACGAAGCCGCCGATGGCGGGGCCTGCGAGCAGCAAGGCGGTGGGGCGGACGAACTGGTCGACGGCGTTGGCCTGCGCGAGCTCGTCTCGGGGGACGAGCTGGGGTACCAGCGCGTCCAGCGCCGGCGAGGCGAACGCGGTGGCCGCGCCGATGATCGCGCTGGCCGCGTAGAGCTCCCAGAGCTGGAGCGAGCGGTTGACGGCCAGCACGGCCAGCATCCCGACGGCCATGGCGCGGGCGAGATCGGCCCACAGGAGCACGCCGCGCCGGGGGAGCCGGTCGGCGACGGCACCGCCCAGCAGGAGCAGGGCCACCTGAGGCAGCGAGGCGGCGAGGCCGACGTAAGCCAGCGCCGACGGCCGGTTGGCAAGGGCGTAGGCCTGCCAGGCGACGGCCACCAGGAAGACGCCGTCGCCCAGGAGCGACACGGCCATGCCCGTCCACAGGAGACGGAAGTCCCGCCGGCGCAGGGGCGCACTGAGGCCCATCACCGGCTCCGTCGCTCAGACTGCGGTAGGTGCCCGCTGCATGTCGAAGCACCCCGCGAGCTCGCCCAGGACGTCGTTGAGCTGGTCGATCTCGTCGTCGCCGTTGGCCGCGGTGACCTGCACCCGGAAGCCGACCTGGGCCTTGGGCACCAGGGGATAGGCGGCGAGGGTCACGTAGATGCCCCGATCGAAGAGGAAGCGCCCCACGGCGTCGATGTCGGTGTCGTGGGCCAGGGGGAGCTCGATGATGGGCAGCCCGGAGGTGTTCAGCGTGGCGAGGCCGAGGCTCCGCACCCGCTCGAGCACACGGGCCGTCTTGCGGTGCAGGCCCCGACGAAGGGAGTCGCCCTCGGACTCGTTGACCCGGAAGCCAGCGAGCACCGTGGCCAGCGACGCCGTGGGCGACGGACCGGAGTACAGGTACGGCGAGGCGGCCACCTTGAGGTGGGTCTTAAGCCCGGCGGGCAGGGCCAGAAAGGCCAGGAGCGACGAGTACGCCTTGGAGAATCCGCCGACCAGCACGATGTTGTCGTAGGTCTCGTCGACGTGGCGCACGAGGCTGTTGCCGCGGAGCCCGTAGGGCAGATCGGCCGTCGGGGACTCGCCGATGACGCCGAAGCCGTGCGCGTCGTCGACGTAGAGGAGGGTGTCGTGGTCCCGGCAGATCCGGGCGTACGTCCGCAAGTCGGGCGCGTTGCCCGTCATGCTGTTCACGCCGTCCATGCAGAACACCCGAGGCTTGCCCGCCGGCAGAGTCCGAAGTGCCTCTTCCAGGTGCCCGGGGTCGTTGGTCCTGATCCGCAAGAGCGTGGCGCCCGCGCCGCGGGCGATGGCCGCCCCCTCGTACAGCGTCTTGTGCGCCTGCGCGTCGATGAGCACGAAGCCGTCGCCGACCAGTGTCGGGATGACGGAGGCGTGGATGATGGTGATGGTGGGGAGCACCAGGGCGTCGGGCGCGCCGAGCAGATCGGCCAGCCGCTCCTCGATCTCGACGTAGATCCGGGGGTTGCCGAGCAGGCGCGACCAGCTCGGGTGCGTCCCCCAGCGCCACAGCTCGCGCTCGACAGACCGGATGATCTCCGGATGGAGATCGAAGCCCAGGTAATTGCAGGAGGCGAAGTCGCACAGCCAATGGTTCCCGATGCGGATCCGCCGGCCGTCGATCTCGTCGATGACGGCGTCCATCATGGGGTGGGACTCTGTCAGCCTCTCCAGGTCGCGCAGGCGCTGGTCGCGCCGCGGCAGCGAGGCCAGCAGGTCGACCGGACGGCTGTTCGCCCCGGTGCCGCCGACGTTCCAGGACCAGGTGCTGCTCATGACCCGCCTCTCTTGTTTCCGCCTATCGACGGCAGGATTCCCTCGCTCTTGAGGCGGACGAAGAGATTGGCGATGTCGTCGGGCGGCAGCGGCTTGGCGAAGAGATAGCCCTGGCCGAACTGGCAGCCGAGGGCGCGCAAGCGCTCGAGCTGGGGTTTGTGCTCGATCCCCTCGGCAACCGTCCGGAGGTTGAGCGTCCTGCCCAGCTGGACGATCGTCTTGGCCAGCGCGCCGTCCCGCTGCTCGACGACGTCCTCGACGAAGGACCGGTCGACCTTCAGGATGTCGATGGGGAACCGCTTCAGGTAGCTGAGCGACGAGTACCCGGTGCCGAAGTCATCGATGGCGAAGGACACGCCGAGCATCTTGAGCTCGAGCATCCTGGCGATGACGGCGTCGGTGTCCTGGACGAGCACACTCTCGGTGATCTCGAGCACCAGGCTCTTGGGGTCGAGCCCCGATGCCTCCAGCGCGTTCGACACGTCGACCACAAGGTTGTTGTGCTGGAAGTGGCGGGCCGAGATGTTCACGCTGATGTGGAGCTCGTCCGTCAGCCCGTGGTCGGCCTGCCACTGGCTCACCTGGTGGCACGCCTGCTCCAGCACCCAGCGACCCAGCGGGATGATGAGGCCGGTGTCCTCGGCGAGCCCGATGAACTCCTTGGGGAGCAGCAGGCCGCGCTCGGGATGCTGCCACCGCACCAGCGCCTCAACGCCCACGGTCTGCTCGCCAGCGAGACTGACGATCGGCTGGTAGTAGACGACGAATTCCTCTCGGTCCAGCGCGCGCTGAAGCTCGACCGTGCGCTCCAGCCGCTCGACGGTGGCCTCGTGCAGGGCCGGGTGGTAGACCTCGTAGCGTCCCTTACCGTTGTTCTTCGCCGCGTACATCGCCACGTCCGCCGCCTGCAGCAGCTCGGATGACTGCTCGGCACCGGCGGGGCTGAACGCGACCCCGACGCTGGCGCGGATCTGAACCTCGTGACCGTCGACGAAGATGGGGTTGCGCAGTGCCGCGATGATGCGATCGGCGACCTCGTACGCCTCCTCGGTGTCGCCGAGCTCCTCGAGGAGAACGGCGAACTCGTCACCCCCAAAGCGAGCGGCCGTGTCGCCGGTGCGGAGCGACTCAACGATTCGCTGGCCCACGGCGATGAGGAGCTCGTCGCCCACCGAGTGCCCGAACCCGTCGTTGACCAGCTTGAAGTCGTCGAGGTCGAGGAACAGGATGGCCAGCGACGTGCGCGACCGCGAAGCCCTGGCCAGCGCATGGTCGAGCCGGTCGCGGAACAGCGCCCGGTTCGCCAGCCCGCTCAGGGCGTCGTGGAAGGCCTGGTGCTTGAGCTCCTCTTCCAGGCGCTTGCGCTCGCTGACGTCGCGCATGGTGAGCACGATGCCGTCGACGGTGGGGTGGCTGAGAAGGTTGGTGGCCACGACGTCGATGGTGAGCCACGCGCCCTGCTCGTGGCGGACCCGCCATTGGGCGGAGACGGACGCGCCCGCCTGCGATGCCACCCGCGTGTAGACCGCGATGGCCTGTTCGACATCATCGGGATGCAGCAGCGACGTGAAGCGCTGGCCCTCGAGCATGTTGGGCTGGTACCCGAGGATGCGCTGCGCCGAAGGTGTCTGGTACGCGATCGTCGTGTCGGGGCGGACGATGAGGATGACGTCCGACGCGTTCTGCACCAGCGTACGGAATCGCACTTCGCTGCGCCGGGCGTGGAACGCCTCAGCGAGCGCCTCCCGGTCCAGCGCCATCCCCGCCTGGACGGCGAGCGTCTCGATGGCGACTCGCAGCTCGGTCGGGAGCGGATCGGTGGTCGTGACGGCGATGATCGCCTGGAGCTCGTCGCGAGCGGCCAGCGGGAACATGACGACCTGCTCGGTGGGCGGGTCTGCGGCATGACCCATGCCGTCGTCGTTCTCCAGGACGGTGTCGGCGGCCTTGCGCTCGTTCAGTGTGGCGAGGAGTGTGGGGTCGGAGCTGAGCAGGCGGACCAGGCGCTGCGGCGTGGCGTCGTCGGAGTCGGCCACGACCCAGGCTTGGCTCGAGGGGGAGCGGTCGACCAAAGTGGTGCTGACGTCGCCGGCGTGCCCGCCGACGAGAGCCCGCACTGCGGTATTCGTTGCCTGGTGGACGCCTTCCAGTCCGCTGGCGGCCACGAGGTCGGCGGCGGCCGTGCGCAGCACCTGCTCGCGGTCGGTGGAACGCCGGTAGGCCTGGACCAGCCCGGCCATGCGCAGGAGGACCAGGAGGAACATCGCGCCGGCCACCACGGCGACGACAGGGGTGTCCACCTGGTTCCGCATCGCGCTCTCGGTCAGCAAGATGAGCGGGGCGATCAGCGATGCCGCCGTCAACAGGCCCAGCCGGGCGATGGTCATGCGGGGCGTGCGGGGACCGACCGGCGCGGACAGGGCGCGCATGGACGGATGCAGAGCGGCCGCGCCCCAGCAGGCGTAGAAGAGGATCCAGCCAAGGTCGACCGGGTTCCCGTCCTGCCAGTTCCAGCCCGGGTGGAGGTTGGCGAGGCCATAGACGGTGTCGGAGGCGAGGGCTCCGACCGTCCCGATGGCCAGGAGCCGGCCGGCGGTGTTGCGCAACCCCCCGGCGCTCCACAGGTGGGCCAGCATGGCCAGGACCAAGATGTCGCCGAGGGGGTAGGCCACGGCGGTCAGGCGCGCCAGGAGGTCACCGGGCCCGCGCACGTTCGGGCCGATGAGGAACGTCCACGACAACAGGCCGACGCCGAGCGTGATGATGAGGGCGTCGAGGAGGCTCGAGCGGTCTCCGTCGGGGACGCGGGCACGGGTCAGGAGGAGGAGCCCCACGGCCAGCACCGGATACATGGCGATGTAGATGGCGTCGATGAACGACGGGAACGGGATGTTCTGCTGGCCGATGAGCTGGTGCCACGCCTTGTAGGCGGTGTCGCCAGTGATGAACAGGAGCACGCCGGCGCCGATCATCATCCACGCGAAGCGGGCGTTGGTCCGGTAGCGCCATGCGCCGTAGGCGATTGCCGCCACGGAGGACAGGCCGATCAGCGCCCATGCGGGGACCTGGCCTGGCCACTCCATCCACGGCAGCACGCCGATGATGGGGGTCTTGCCCGCGGCGCCGAAGGGCCAGTAGACGAGGGCGAGCACACCCTCGAAGACGAGGAACCACCGCCAGGCGTGCCTCGGTACGGCCTCGGACGCCACGGCGTCGGCGCGGCCGGTGTGCTGCGATTGCTGCGTTGCGTTGGACATGTCGCTCCGGACACGCCCCAGGCCCCGACGCGATATCGGTTCGAAATTCGTAGCTCTTAAGCCATCCGGATCGCCGCTGGGTCGCCCATCGCCCCCGGGCGCAAGGTTGGGACTTTCGGCCCTGTCCTCCAGACGGGGATGGCCTCGGGCAACAGGCGCGCGGCCTCCCGCTTCGACTTGCCCTCTTTGACCCGGCGTTTCCATGTAGAGCGATGCCCCCGGAAGTGCGCAGGGAGGCTGGCCCCCGAAAGCCCGGCCAAAACGGCAACAGGCTGGGACCGCCAGGAGGGCGCCAACCCCCGGACGACCCCCCGGAGAGCGGAGACCACCGGGGCCTCACCCGGGAGACGGGGCGGAGGGTGGACGGCTGAGGCGGCGTAGGGGGGCAATCGCTCCCTCATGACGCCGCCGGGCGTTGAGCGTTGTACCTCAACAACCACACTGACCTCATTAGCAACAGAACCCGGTACCGTGGGAATTGGCCCAATGGGTCGGCTTTGGTCGAGAGCCCCTCTCCGCCTTGGCGCTCCCCCCAGCCGACCCTTGGGCGAACCCGGGACGGCAGAGTGGCGCCTCCGGCAGTGGCGCCTCCGGCAGTTGCGCCTCCGGCAGTGCCGCGCCCCCGGCAGGACTCGAACCTGCGCACCCGGCTCCGGAGGCCGGTGCTCTATCCGCTGAGCTACGAGGGCGGGTGCCGCATCGGCGCGCTGTGACCGGTGCGTCGACCTTGGTGACCTGCAT